>JADHNP010000002.1 GCA_016779445.1 Luminiphilus sp.
TTTTATTACTATACCGTCCAGACGGTTTATTTATGGTGCCTGATGAAATCAGAAATCACCCGCACGCGCATTCGCGTCGCGGCGGCGACAGTAATCGAGCGCGACGGTGCAGGCCATCTAACACTCGCAAAAGTCGCGTCAGAAGCGGGCATGTCAAAGGGCGGGCTGCTTTATCACTACCCTTCCAAACATGCGTTGCTTGAGGGGCTGCTGGATCATCTGCTGGAAAATCGATCCGCGTTGCTCAATGAGCAGGGCTCGGAAGACAGCGGCAATCTCGCCTCATTGCTGAACCGGCTGATCGATGCCGACTTCGACCTTCCGGAGGACGAGCGGATCATGGCGCAGGGTCTCATCGCAGCCTCCGCCGAGAACGCTGAACTCATCGGCCCAGCTAAACATCATGTCGAAGCATTGTTCGCCAAGTTGGGGGCATCTAAAGCCGCAGCGGCACCGGCGCGCACCATATTTCTGGCTTCACAGGGGCTCCAATTTCTGGAGCTATTGGGATTACTGTCACTCAACACCGCTGAGCGCAGGAAAATTCGCCGACATCTCAAAACAATGGCGCAGGAGCTGGGATCATGTTGACACGGACGGTACTGGGGTTGTGTCTGGTAATGACAGGCTGCGGAAGTGATGTCAGTAAGAAAGCGGAACCGTTAGTTAGGCCTGCAAGATTAATCACCGTAGGCGCCGGTGATCGCTCAGCACCTCTTCAATTTGTTGGCAAAGTTGCAGCGGCACACACGGTGGATCTCGGTTTTGAGATTGATGGGAAATTGCAAACGTTGCCGGTGCGCGAAGGTGAAGTCGTCGCCACCGGGCAAATCGTTGCGCAGCTCGACCCTGAGCGATTTGAACTGGCATTGCAGAGTGCGCGAGCTGATCATGAATTGGCTGAACAGACGCTGTCTCGGATCGAGTCGCTCAGAGCGTCCGGCACGGTGTCTCAGGCGGAACTAGACGAAGCTGTGGCACGTGCCAAGCTAACCGGGCTCGCCGTAGAGGCCGCGCAAAAGGATCTTGATGACACCGCCCTTCGCGCTCCGTTTAATGGCAGGTTAACCAAACGGTTAGTGGAGAATTTCTCTTCTGTCGCACGGTTTTCACCCATTATTCGCCTTGCAGCTACCGAACGTATAGAGGTAGTGATCGGCGTGCCCGAGCAGTTAATGGCCAACCTGAATCCGGCGGCACTGCAAAAGACCGAGGTCCGCTTCAGTACTGACCCTAAGCGACTCTTTGCTGCGCGGTGGCTCGATTATGAAGGAGAAGCTAGTCGCGACACACAGACCTATGATGTGCGGTTTGCTCTGATGGAGACACCCCCGTGGTCCGTGCTACCGGGTATGACCACAACAGTCCTGTTGTCGCTGACTGCGACCGATCAGGCGGCGATCCAAGTACCTATGAGCGCCCTGCAGAGCGACGCCACGGGCGAATTTTTTGTCTGGGTTGTCGACCCAAACAGCACCACGGTCGTCCAGCGGCCCATCAAACTGGGCATCCCGGGTCGGGACCATGTGCCTGTCCTCGCTGGGCTCAAGATCGGCGAGCAGGTGGTTGCTGCCGGTGGCGCGTGGCTCTACGCCGGCATGAAGGTCCGGCCGCTCGCGGAAGACTGACCCTTGTCTAAATCCTCACTAACTGAATTTGCACTGGCGAACCCCCTGTTCGTCTGGGTGGTAGTACTGACCTGCTTGTTCGCTGGGCTGGCCGGCGGACAGCGCATCGCGCAGCTCGAGGATCCACCCTACCCGATCAAGATAGCCTACGTTTTCACCGAGTACCCGGGGGCTTCGGCACTGGACGTCGAACAGGAAATTACCGAGGTACTGGAGCGGTCGATCCAGGAGCTACCCTGGATTGAAGAGATCGTCTCGCGGTCGCTGCCCGGACGCTCAGAAATCCAAATAGAACTCGATCACTCGGTGTCTGCCGATGACACGGAGCAGCTATGGGATGAATTGCGCAGGCGGGTAGCCGAGGCGGCGATGCGCCTGCCGGCCAACGCCCATCCCCCGTGGGTCGAGGACGACTTCAGTGACGTGTACGGACTGCTGTATGGCTGGGTCATTCCAGAGGGGTACCACATCGCCACCCTGCGCGATGCAGCCCGGCTACTCGAGACTGAAATCAAGCGCGTGGAGCACGTTGCCAAGGTGCAGGTCGAGGGCGTCCCCGAGGAGCAGGTTTACGTCGACTTTGATTACGCGCAATTGCGCCAATTGGGCGTGCCATTTCCCCGCATTGTCGAAGCGATCAATAGCGTCTCAGGCCTTTTTCCCGCTTCTATGATGGAGTCGGGTGAGTATCGGCTGCGGATCGACGTCCCGCTGGAGCGGAGCGAGGCGGTCCTGGAGGATCTCCTGATTGCCCTACCTGGCGAGACCTCGATGATTCGGCTTGGTGATATCGCCACTATCTCCCGGACAGAGAGCCGTGTGCCTTCCCTCATAGTCAGGCATGGAGGACAGCGCATTTTTGCGCTGGGTATCGCTATCGATGAAACCCAGAATGTGGTTCGAGTGGGTCAGGTGGTCGAGGAGCGCCTATCAGAGCTACAGCAATTATTGCCCATCGGAATAGAAATGATTCCGCTGTTCGAGCAGCATCAGCTTGTCGACCGGGCAATCAGCCAATTTCTCGTCAATCTCATCGCATCGATCACGACCGTCATCATGGCGCTATGCCTATTCATGGGTTGGCGCGCCGGTGTCATGGTTGGCGCGGTACTAATGCTGACTGTGACTGGCACTATCGGCATCATGGCTGCCCTTGGAATCGAACTGCAGCGTATTTCACTGGGCGCCATGATGATTGCAATGGGTATGCTGGTAGACAATGCCATTGTGGTCACAGAGGGCATGATCACGCGCATCAAGCAGGGGGAAACTCCAAGAGAATCGGCCGTTTCGGCAGTGGCCAACACTCGCTTTCCGCTACTCGCTGCCACCATCATTGGGGTGGCAGCGTTTGCACCCATTGGTCTGTCTGCAGATTCAACGGGCGAATACCTTGGCTCTCTATTTAAGGTCTGCGGCATATCGCTACTGTTGAGCTGGGTGCTGGCGATCACATTGGCACCCTCGATTGGCGTCCGCCTGCTGAAACCCGAGGCAGAAGCGCAAGACGAGGAGCAAGTCTACGCCGGCCCAGTTTTTACCGCTTATCGAAAGCTCATGAATCTGAGCATTTCTCGGCGTGGCTGGACAACTTTTTCGCTCATTAGCATCATATTGATAAGCATGTTTGGCTTCACCCAGCTGCGGCAAGGCTTCTTTCCCACGACCAGCACACCGCTATTTTTTGTTGACCTCTTCCAAGCCCAAGGCACAGACATTCGCGCCAGCGATGAGTTGGCTGACCGAGTGCGAGATCGTTTAAGCACTCTCGAAGGGGTCACTGAAATTTCCAGCTGGGCTGGCCGAGGCCCAATCCGCTTCACCATGATTTTACTACCTGAACGACCTGATCCGGCCTATGCGCAACTGGTAGTGAACGTCGATAACACTGACGCGGTGCAGGGCCTCATGGTGGCGGCGAACCAGCTGATCGCGGCGGAATTCCCTGAAACTCACCATATGGTCAGACGCCTAGAATTCACCGAAGGCACTGCCAGCAAAATCGAGGCGCGCTTCTATGGCCTCGACCGCACCGTGCTGCGCAGCCTCGCTGATCGAGCCATGCAGCTCTACGTCAATCACGGGCTAGTTGATCGAAAGATCGATTGGCGCGAGCAGAGACTGTCTCTTAGGATTGTCCCAGATGAAGCCCGTGCACGCCGCGCTGGAATTCAGTTACCAGACGTTGCCCGAGCCTTGGCATCAAGCACGATAGGCACCACCGTCGGCGTACTGCGAGATGCTGACAAACCGGTCCCCATTGTCGCAAGGATAATGCCGCTGGCAGAGACGGCTGAGACGCTGCTTGAGCGCGACTTATGGAGCGAGAGCACCCAATCGTTCGTTTCTGCACGTCAGATCGTGTCGAGTGCGGCACTGCATGCCGAAGACAGTTTCATCATGCGCCAGAATCGGGTCCGCAGGATCACCGTTCAGGGTAATGCACCCCCGGGTCAGACCGCCAACAGCGCCTTTAATGCCATCAGGGCGGAAATTGAGGCCATTCCACTCCCACTGGGCTACGAGCTGCAGTGGGGCGGCGAGCATGAGGCGATGACAGAAGCTAGCGAATCTGTGTTTAGTCGCTTCCCCTTTGCATTGCTGGCGATGATCATTGCGACGCTGATATTGTTTGGTAGCGTGCGGAAAATGCTGGTGATCTGGATGACCGTGCCGCTTATTGTGGTGGGGGTTTTTGTCGGACTCTTTGTCACCAATCTGTCCTTTACCTTCCCTGCGATGCTGGGTCTTCTGAGTCTGGTTGGAATATTGATCAAGAACTGCGTGATCATGGTTGAGGAGATCAATCTACGTTCCGCAAAGGACGGACTCAGTCAACATGCCTTGGTCGCAGCCTGCGTCAGCCGACTGCGACCGGTATTACTGGCCGCAGGAACGACCATCATCGGCATGGCACCGCTACTGAGAGATGACTTCTTCAGGGAGATGGCAGTAACGATCATGGGGGGACTGGCCTTTGGCTCGGTGCTGGCGCTACTCGCGGTCCCGGTGTTCTACGCACTGCTTTATTCGATCGGAGGTCGCAGCAAGTCGCTTCAATCGTCCCACTGACTGAAGACGCGCTTCGACTACCCGACGCACTACCGACCATGGCTGCCGATATCCTCCCGCTAGCCACACATCGCCTGCGCAAAATTCCCTGAGTAGCTGGCGGCCCTTCAGACCGACCCAGCAGGAGGCCCTATTTTTCAATTGAAGCACTTCGAACTTCCGACTTTCTATTTTGCCCTGGCTGAGGCACTGCAAGGCTTTACACCCAGCACCACGTTCAACCGCAACATAAGCCGAGTAGTCCCTGAGGTCGATTTTCCTATCCCAGCATCCTGAATACTCCCCTTAGAGGTCAATACCTCCAAGGCAACCTGATCCGGCGCTAGGTTGATCTTGTGTCAACGCTTTGCTTGATCATACTTCCGGCTCGTTTGCAGTCTGAATTCTGGCCAGACGTTCTTCTTCTTCCCTCATAGCAGCCTGAATTTCCATCAACACAGCGTCGACATCTGCCTCGGCCTCGTCGCCCTCAAATAGACCAGTCAGTTCACTTTCCGGGTGCAAGTCACCAGACTCATAGAGTGCCCACATTTCTTCCGCATACCGGCTTGTCAGGAGCTCGGGCGCATAAAGGCCGTAATAGGCGGTCATGTTATTCACATCGCGCTCGAGCATTGATTTGGCGTGATTATTTGCTGCAGCGTCTACCGCCTGAGGCAGGTCAATAATGACGGGGCCATAGTCGTCAAGGAGCACATTAAACTCAGACAGATCGCCATGAACCAGTCCTGCACAGAGCATTTTAACCACATAGCCCATCATGACCGCGTGATCCTCAAGCGCCTGTTCCCGTGTTAAAACGACGTCATTGAGGCGCGGGGCCACCTCGCCCTCCTCCGAAGTAACCAACTCCATAAGCAGTACGCCGTCAAAGCAGCCAAACGGCTGTGGTACCCGGACACCCGCACGTTCCAGTTTATACAGCGCGTCAACCTCGGCGTTGTGCCACGCTTCCTCTTGCTGTTTGCGACCATACTTGGATCGCTTCTCCATGGCGCGCTGGCGCCGGCTGTTGCGACCCTTGCGTCCTTCCTGGTATTCCACCGCCTGCTTGAAACTACGCTTAGCAACTTCCTTGTAAACCTTGGCGCAGCGGATGTCCTTGCCGCAGCGGACAACATACACCGTGGCCTCCTTGCCACTCATAAGCTGTCGCAGGACCTCGTCTACGACACCGTCTTCAACCAGGGGAACAATACGTTTGGGAGTTTTCATTCAGTCGCCATATTGCGGAAAGGAAGCCGTCATATCACAGGTCAATCAGCAGGGACACCTCTGAACAATAGCTGACATCGCTTTTTGTATGCTTCGGTAACGGAATATACGTAAAAGATAGCTGAAGGAGTCTATGCCAGCGCGATTTCGAGATAATCAATAACCCTAGGCACCATCCTAGGGTATGAGACTGAGCAGATGCGAGTCGATTTCTTGCCGCCACCCCATTTCTGTTACTGATACTTTATCTCGTTGACCTAAAAACCTTTCTCGTCGGCCCCCAATTGTCGCAGTCGCGCCAGAATCAGCTTAACCACATCGCGAAAGTGGACAATCTCCTCTACCGCCAACCCTGACATGGCCGTGACCAGCCGCGCTCGATCGGAATAACGAGACAGCATCGAAAGGACCATGCCGGCCGCTTTCTTTTCTGCCGGGGCAGGATTAAGCAGAGATGGGCCGAAGTGATCGAGAACACATTCGAGGCAGTCGGGTGAGGAGGGAGAATGGGAAGGCAATGCAAGCATCATGAGCTTCTTGACAGATTGCTGCTTAATGGCGGCGGCAGTTAAGCTGAGCGGTTAAGTATTTATTTTTGTTGTCTTAAGTCAGGCCACAGCAAAAGTGTCTGTTAAAGACGAACGATGAGATCTGGCTCAGATAATCAGTCGCCGGGTAGCTCGCCGCCTGAAAAATTCAACCTATCGTTGCTCGCGCTGAACTCAAATGCACATGACCAAGAAGTTGCGTCCAATCCCGCTTATACTTTAGGGAGAGCTGGTCAAAGCATACCGTTACCATCAGGTGGCCTTCAGCTACAGCGGTGAGCAAAACATTCGTGCGGTGCGGCAAATGCAGAAGAGCGCAATACCTCTTCGTAACGCTATAACAGGAAAAAATATAGCCTCGCATTTGCTAGAGCACCCTAGCAATCTTTAGCCCTAACGGGAGAGTGCTGACATCATGACAAATACGCTCAACACAGATGTCCTGATCATTGGAGCCGGCGCTGCCGGCTTGACTGCGGCATTGGCAGCGCACGATAGCGGCGCAAAAGTCACTATTATCGAGAAAGGCGCGAGACTTGGCGGTACTGCTGCAATCTCAGGCGGTATTGTCTGGGTACCAGATAATCCGCAGATGAAAGCCAAGGGCATTCCCGACAATCGCGAGGACGCGCTGTCTTATTTCAGATCTTTGGACCATGGCGAAATGAATTCCGATACGTTGGAAGCCTTTGTCGATCAAGGCACCAACGCGCTTGAATTCCTTAACAGTCAAGGTGCCCTAGCGCTACATGTCCTCGATGGTTATCCCGACTATTACCTCAATCATCCCGGCGCGAAAGCCGACGGAGGGCGGGCCCTCGATAACGCCCTTTTCGATTTCACCTCACTCGGTGATTGGGCTGACAAAATATATAACGGCGGCGATATTGTGCGGATGATGCTACTCGAAACGCCGCTAGGCGGCGGCAGCGGCATTATCGACCCAGAGGAAATGCAGCGCCGTATTGAGGGTGATTTGCGTGGTTGGGGCCAGGCGTTAATCGGGCGCTTACTCAGAGCCTGTCTGGATCGCGAGATTGAGCTGTTACTTGAGACGAGCGCACGCAAGTTGGTCAATAAAGAGGGTCGAATCACCGGCGTCACCGTGACCCAGAGTGGAGTCGATCGAACTATCGACGCCCAGCGGGGGGTCATTTTGGCGACCGGTGGCTTTGAATGGGATGAGGAGTTAAAAACAACATTTTTGCGGGGCCCGCTAAGTGCGCCCGCATCGCCACCCACCAATACAGGTGATGGTCTGAAAATGGCACTTAGCGTAGGAGCAGGTCTGGGCAATATGACCAGCGCCTGGTGGATACCAACACTGTCGATGAGCGGCGCGCGTTGGCCGGACAATGGTGCACCGCAAAAAGAAGCGCAGCGGTCGTTGCCGGTGCTGATCGAACGGACCCTGCCGCATAGCCTAATGGTGAATCGCAAGGGCAAACGATTCTGCAACGAAGCTAACAATTACTCTGCACTGGCTGGTGCTTTTCAGAGCTTTGATCCGGCCACCTATGATTATCATAATCTGCCCGCCTACCTGATTATGGACAGCCAATACCGTAGCCGTTATCCCATTGCGTCAGTGATGCCCGGAGACCCATTACCGGACTGGATTGTTCAAGCTGCGGACTTGCCAAGCTTGGCGAGCGCGTTGGGCGTCGATGCAGTGCAGCTGAAGGCCACGGTCTCCACATTTAATACGCACGCGGAAAACGCCGAAGACCCCGAATTTGGACGCGGTGAAAACGCCTACGATCGCTTCTATGGCGATCGCTCGCGACCCAATGCCGCCGCCACCCTGGGCTCAGTAAAAGTCGGGCCCTTTTTTGCTGTTGAAATTAATATGGGCGCGCTAGGCACCAATGGCGGCCCCAAAACAAATGGTGTAGCGCAGGTGCTAGACGTATACGGCGATATAATTCCAGGCCTTTACGGAGCAGGAAATGTAATTAGCAATCCAACGGGTAGCGTTTATGCAGGCGCTGGCGGCACCTTAGGCCCGACTCTTACCTTTGGATATATTGCCGGCAAGTCAGCCGCTCAAGCGGGGGATCATTAATGACCAGAGTCTTAGTGCTTGGCGCAACGGGAGATCAAGGCCATCCCCTCATCACGCGCTTGCTAAAAGCGGGCTTGACGCCCATCGCCGCCCTGCGCAATCCCGATGCTTTTCAGGGCACAGAGTTTGCCCATGTCGAAACTGTGCAGGCGGATCTCTACGACACTCAGTCTATGATTGACGCGGCACGTGGCATAGACGCTATCGCCGCGCACCTGCCATTTGTTTTTGATCGCGAAAATGCCGCATCGCTGGGCAATAATATCGCGGCCGCAGCGACAAAAAATGACGTTAAGAAAATTATCTTCAACACCAGTTGTTTTGTGGCCGACAAGAATAATGACAATCCTGCGCATGATGGGCGCCGCGATATTGAACAGGCGATTATTGACAGCGAGACCGCATACGCCATATTCGAACCCAAGGTGTTTATGGATAATCTTATCCGCGGCTGGAACAAACCAGCGATCGTCAATCAAGGCATATTTGCTTATCCAGCCAAGCCAGATTTACTTATTTCATGGATTTGTCTAGACGATGTCGCCGCTTATATGGTGGAAGCGCTTACCCGAGATGACATCCCGAATGGTCGTTATGCAATTGGCGGGCCAGAAGCCTTGGTGGGCGATCAAGTTGCCGAACGCCTGAGCAAGGTGGCAGGAAAGGCGATTACTTTTAATAGCCTTACACCCGACCAGTTTGCCTCCGGTATGAGCCTGTTGGTTACCGGCTCAGCGCAAGTAGAGCCGCTATCAATCTACGATAGGATGGCAGGATTTTATCGATTTTATAACGGGCAAGAAGTTTCTCCCTTGATCGCTGACAATGACAATATCAACAGCATCTTTAGGCATCGGCCTGCTTCGCTCGAGCAGTGGGCAGAACAACAAGACTGGACGGATCCTACCGACCCCGCGCTCAAAGTTAGAATGGCGGGGCTGGCTTAACGAGCAACTACACAGTATTACCCAGCTGCAAAGCGGCCTTTTACGTCTAATTTTTTGTGGTGAACTGGTTCAAAAAGTAGCGTTACGCCGGCTTACTTTTGAAAAGACAGCGGCAGTCTCCTTGAAAATAATGCTTTAACAGCTATCTACACCGCGGTTGTATAAGACCGACAAGTAAAAAGTTCCGCGGGCTAGGTATCTTAATGCGCTCAAGCGCCACGCTAGTTCTGAGTGCCTTCGCATTACCTTTATCCAAAAATAAATAAACACTTGCCCGCATCACACCATACTACTGTATAAAAATACAGTAGTATGGTGTGATGGCGCTCTGGCTCTGTCTACGTTTCGATGCACTCCCTTTGGAGGCTCTGCTAACACCGCAGAGCCTGCATAACGATATGGCGCTAGTAGTGATCAGCCAACGACAGGTTCTAATCTGCAATGAATTTGCCCAACTAGCAGGTGTGGTGCCGGGGCAAAGTATTAACACAGCACAAACATTGCTCGCACACCAAAAAAATCGTTTTTGGGAGCGCTCTCCTGAGGCAGAAAATATCCTATTACAACAATTACTGGGCTGGGCTTACGGAATTTCACCGCATCTGCAGCAATGGCAGGATAATGCCCTGATGATTGAAATCGGCAGCTGCCTTCGTCTTCATCATGGCCTGAATAAACTCCTGAGACGTGTCGATGCCGAAATAGGCTTGCGCGGACTCACGGTGGCAAAAGGCGTAGCAGAAACCCGTACCGCGGCCTGGCTTTTGAGTCATGCCGATCCGTATTTAAGCTGCCAGGCAGAGTTGCCTCTCGAAGAGCGCATTGCCCCACTGCCCCTGACGCTATTGGTGACAGAGTTTCCGCAGCTTGTGACACGACTTGAGAAAGCTGGCATCACACAATTTTCGCATTTACTCCGCATCTCTCTACCTGAGTTGGGTAAACGATGTGGCGGGCTTTTTATAAATTGGCTGGATCGCCTTATGGGGCGCCAGCAGGAACCCGTCATCGTCTATGAACCACCTCGATACTTTAAAGATACGCTTTGGTTTGGCTTTGATATTCACAATCAGCAGGAACTCCATCCAGCCATGGAGCGCTTGCTTGATCACTTCTGTCTATTTCTGAAAAACACTCAACTCACCTGCGGCATGATCGAGTGGCAATATTTACAACGACAGGGTTCCGGCGAATCACTCAAAGTTTTTTCAGAAGCGGCTCAGCAGCAAGCCGGGCGGTGGCTTGATCTTTCCTGCCTGCAATTAGAAAAGCAAACCCTGCCAAAAGACGTTGAGGGTCTCTCACTTATAGTCGAGCAATTGCAAGAAAACTCACCGCCATCAACAGATTTATTTCATGCAGATGTCAGTCGTATTTCACGATATGAACTGGCCGACCGCCTACGCAGTCGACTTGGGCTCAAAGCAGTTGGATACATCGACTACCGCGAAGAACACTTACCCGAAGAGGCCGTTGTGAAAACGCATTCGCTAATATCGCCACAGGACAGGAATATCACACCCATTGGACAACGCCCATTCTGGCTATTCCCTGAGCCTCACCCTATCCACCAGACAGCACAGCAACTTTTCTGGAACGGCGTATTGGAGATTCTGCATGGTCCGGAGCGAATTGAAGATCACTGGTGGAGCATTCCTGTCAGCCGTGACTACTACATCGCCTGCACACCACAAAAACAACCTGTTTGGATCTATCAGGACAGGCATACCCGACGCTGGTACTTACACGGACTTTTTGCCTGAAAGTAATGAGACGTCCCTCATCATTGAAACACCGCGCTGATTCGCTGCATATCATCTGATATTGAGGCAACCTCGCACCACAATACCGCAACTGTTATATCGGAGCGGCAGATCTGGGAGCGCGGTTAACCGCTCACATCCATCGGCTATTTCAGTGACCCAGACAGGGGCGATGACTACAACCACACCAAGTCGTCGGGCGCAAAACCCAACTTTGTGATCGTCTCCAGAAACTCGTTACGCAGCGTGTCACTGACCTGCGGTGATCGTGAAAGTAGCCATAAATACTCGCGATTAAACCCTGAGACAAAAGCGTGCTCATAATTTTCTCCGAGTTCAAATACGATATAGCTGCCGTAAAAAGGGCCAAAAAAGGAGACCTTCAAGTGGGCGACTGTGGAGGAGTCGACAAAACGCGCCACACCCTCAGCCTCTCGCCAGCGCGCCTCTTCTTGATCAAAGCCTCGATTCAAAACGGCGATACTGCCATCAGGGTTCGCGCGATAGGTCGCCGTGACCTCACTTAAGCCTCGTTCAAAGCTGTGGTCGAGCCTGGCTATCTCATACCAAGTGCCCAGATAACGCTCCTGATCAAAATCCGTAACAGGCTCAATACCCTCGGGAATTCCGGTACAACCCATTAATACGAGGCAGAACATGCCAACCAATCCATAGCGTAATCGTCGTATTTTGCTCATCACTGTTCTCCTCAAAATCTATACCTTAAGGTTGGCGCCGCAGACCTTTCAAACCGGATCTTGCAAAAATAGTCTACGCCATTTCTGCAAACCTCTTTTCAACTACAGTCATACCTCGCTAAAATACTGTTTATTTATACAGTATTCTAATGTACGCCGAATTACACTGCCTGAGCCACTACAGCTTCTTGCGTGGCGCCTCTGCCCCGGATGAACTGGTAAGACGCGCTGCCAACTGCGGATACCGGGCACTGGCCATCACGGATGAGTGTTCTTTGGCCGGCGTTGTCAAAGCACACGTGGCCGCCAAGGAACACGGCATCAAATTAATTATCGGCAGCGAATTTACGTTAACCGAAGGTGTCAGACTAGTTGCTCTGGCACCCAGCCGGGCAGCGTATGGAGAGCTATCAGGACTGATCAGTCGCGTCAGAAGGCGCAGCAACAAGGGAGAATATACCGCCCACTTGCGCGACATCATTTTTCACCTCAAACGCTGTCTACTGATTCTGCTACCTGATGACACAGATAAACAGCATATTCATCTGCAACAACTGGCAAGACTCTGTAAAGGTCGTGTGTGGATCGGGATCAGTCGTCTACTCGGTAATGATGAATGGCGACGTTTCAAACACCGTTATCACATAGCTCAAACACTGCAGGTACCAATGGTCGCCTGTGGTGAAGTGCAGATGCACATTGCAAAGCGAAAAGCACTGCACGACGTACTCACTGCCATCCGAATCCAAACCCCTATTCAACGGTTAGGTCCCCGGCGACTGATCAATAGCCAACAACATCTGCGTACGTTGAACGTAATTACTTCGCTGTACCCGGAAACGCTGATAGAGGAAACCTGTGTCATTGCCCAGAAATGTGATTTCAGTCTCGATGAACTACGTTATGAATATCCAGCAGAAGTCGTCCCCACAAACCACACTGCTAACAGTTATCTCCGGCAAGAAGTGTCCTCTGGCGCAAAACGCCGGTGGCCAACGGGCATCCCTGATCACATTAAACAACGCATCCATCATGAACTGGATCTCATTACAGAGCTGTCCTATGAATATTACTTTCTGACGGTATATGACATCGTCAGGTTCGCCCGATCTCGCGGCATTCTTTGCCAGGGAAGAGGCTCCGCTGCCAATTCTGTTGTCTGCTATTGCCTACACATCACGGAAGTTTCTCCTGATCAGATCTCACTGCTATTCGAACGTTTTATCTCACGAGAAAGAGATGAACCTCCTGACATTGATGTGGACTTCGAACACGAAAGGCGCGAAGAAGTCATTCAATATATCTATAAAAAATATAGCCGGCGTCGCGCCGCACTGGCAGCTACCGTAATCACCTATCGTTCTCGCAGCGCCGTGCGGGATGTTGGCAAAGCCATGGGCCTTGATTCGGTTTTTATCGATGAACTAGCCAATTCTCTGGCCTGGTGGAATCGCGAACGAGAACTGGCCAGCCGCTTCCAACAACAAGGCCTGCCTCGCTCGGGAGAATTGGCAACACACTTTCTGAGCAGAGTTCAGGAAATTATGGGCTTTCCGCGTCATCTCTCTCAGCATGTCGGAGGCTTTGTCATCAGTCGCAATCCCATCTCCAATCTCGTTCCGGTAGAAAATGCCAGCATGCCGGATCGCACTGTCATTCAATGGGATAAAGAAGATATCGAAGCGCTGGGGCTGTTAAAGGTCGATATTCTTGCGCTGGGCATGCTCTCCGCCATTCGTAAAACACTGGAGATGATCAGCAGAGATCACGCTGACATTCAGTGTATGCAGGATATTCCCAAAGACGATGCTGCAACTTATCGTATGCTACAAAAAGCCGACACGCTCGGTGTATTCCAAATCGAATCCCGGGCGCAAATGTCGATGCTGCCACGACTAAAACCCGCCTGTTTTTATGACCTGGTTATCGAGATCGCCATTGTCCGACCAGGACCCATTCAAGGCGATATGGTTCACCCTTATCTACGACGTAAAGCCGGTCTTGAGTCGATCAGCTACCCCAGCAAAGAAATCGAATCGGTGTTGTCACGCACCTTAGGAGTGCCCATTTTTCAGGAGCAAGTGATTCGATTAGCCATGGTGGCAGCAGGATTCACAGGAGGTGAAGCCGATGCCCTCCGGCGGGCTATCAGCAACTGGGGAAAGAACAGCAAATTGCTCTCTTTTGAGCAAAAACTTAAGCAGGGTATGACAAGAAAAGGGTACTCCCCCGAATTCGCAGACCGCCTTTTCAATCAGATAAAAGGTTTTGGCGGCTATGGTTTTCCAGAGTCACACTCCGCCAGCTTTGCACTGCTGGCCTACATTTCAGCCTGGCTCAAATGCCATCACCCCGCAGCCTTTTATGTGGGTTTACTCAACAGTCAACCAATGGGTTTTTACTCTCCTTCACAACTGATACAGGACGCACGCAGACACGACATTCTGATATTGCCCATCGATGTCAATCGCAGTTCATGGGATCACCAACTATTATCCCCTGCAGACCGTCATCAGCCTCCGATCAGACTGGGGCTAAGATTAATCAAAGGGCTCAGTGAGGCCTCTGCCAAACAAATCGAAGAGGCGCGTCGAGTCCAACCCTTCATTAATGTGGCTGATTTACGACAGCGAACATCTCTGGATCGTGGAAGTATGGAGGCTTTGGCCGCAGCCGATGCGCTTTCAAGTATCAGCGGACATCGCTATCAGTCCCACTGGCAAACAATGGCTCTCGAAGACCAGCGCCCACTGTTAGCAAGCGCCTCATCCCTACCGCATCAATCTGATGATATGCCGCTCACTGCACCGAGTTTGATTGAAGAGGTTATCGCGGATTATCAAAGCACCGGTGTCACTCTGCGTGCACATCCGCTGGCACTGCTGCGTAAACAGAAGCCTTTCAGCCAGTGCCAACAACAAAAAGGCCTCGAAAAACTCAATAACCACCGTTTTGTTCGAGTGGCTGGCCTGGTGACCTGCCGCCAACGCCCGGGTACTGCTTCAGGAGTCGTATTTCTGACGCTGGAAGATGAGACAGGAAACATCAACGTGGTTGTCTGGCCTGCCGTACAGGAGCGACATCGTCAGGCCTTAATGACAGCACAGCTCTTACTGGTAAAAGGTACGATCGAATCTCGCGAAGGGGTAGTACATGTGATTGCCAGCACCCTTGAGAATCACAGTGACAGCCTAACCGCACTGGCTATTCAATCCAGAGATTTTCACTAGGAAGCGACTAATCACTGTCGGAGCGCACCTCAGCCTCCAACCATCCACCCGCTGACTCCCTCAATCTGAATTCAATAGGGCGGCAACAAACCTGGCAGTCTTCTACATATTCCCCGCCTACATCCTCCGGGTTCAACAAGACCTCGATGCCTTCACCACAATAAGGACAGTAAACACTGCTCTCCTGCAAGCCGTGCGCTGTCATGTGACTACCCCACTTCCTCCAGCGCAGACACAGCTGCAGATGACGCCGCTGGCTCAAACACCAAAGCACTGTCGGCGATGGGGTCATCCCGGAACATCTTACGGTCCTTGCGATAGTCCTGGGGGTTTATCCAGGGCATGCGATCACCTTGCCTGGGGAATCGATGCATGACTCGCTGCATGTAACCGGCGGAAAAATCATCTATCCAAAATCGCCGGCTCATCGTGGCGGCCAGATCCTCTGAGATCCGCGGGGTAGCCGTCTTCATACCCTCGGTACGCATATGATTGAGTAAACGACACAACCAAGTCGCTATCAGGTCAGCTCGCAGCGTCCATGACGCATTGATATAGCCAAAGGTGTGCACCATGTTCGGAATGTTAGAACACATCATGCCCTTGTAAGTCCATTCGTTTGCGAGATCGATCGCTTCACCATCCAGGGTGAACTCAGCCCCACCCAGCATGACCAGCTCCAAGCCGGTCGCACAAACGATGACGTCGGCGTCGAGATGCTCGCCCGACACCAGTTCGACACCTCGATCAGTAATTTTTTCAATGTGATCCGTGGCCACCGACGCCTTCCCCGATTGAATAGCTCGGAATAAGTCATCATCAGGCACCAGACACAGTCGCTGGTCCCACGGATTGTAGCTAGGCGTAAAGTGCTTCTCGATGTCGACCAACCCACCGATTTCCTCTCGCACCTTCTTAAGCAGGGACCGTTTCACTATCCCCGGAGCAACTCGGGTCAGCCGGTACATCCACTGCTGCCAAAGCGTATTGCGCCAACGCACAATGTTGTAAGCGAGCTGGGGAGGCAAATAACGTCTCAACCAATTAGCGAGGCCATCCACAGAGGGCCGCGAGATAACGTAGGTGGGCGAGCGCTGCAGCATCGTCACGTGTGCGGCCTTACGAGACATATTGGGGACTAGGGTCATAGCCGTGGCGCCCGAACCAATGACTACCACCTTCTTATCTTCATACTCCACGGAATCCGGCCAGAACTGAGGATGAATCCATTCGCCTCGAAAGTTTGACTTGCCCTCAAATTCTGGCTCATATCCTTGCTCGTAGCTGTAATAGCCCGCACACATCATCAGAACACCGCATCGATAGTGCCGGATGCCCTCTAGGGTCTCCACACTCAGCTGCCACTGGCCGCGCTCACTGCACCAGTCGGCTGACACCAGCTTTTGACGAAAACGAATATGATCGCTGATACGATACTCATCAGCGGTATCGTTAACATAGCTCAGGATAGAAGGGCCGTCCGCGATGGTCTTCTCTGCCTCCCAAGGCTTAAAGTCATAACCCAACGTATGCATGTCGCTATCAGACCGTATTCCCGGATAACGGAATAGATCCCAGGTACCACCAATCGCGTCTCTTCTTTCCAGAAGCACGAAACTTCGATCTGGACAATCTCTCTGCAGCCGCACTGCGGTGCCGATACCCGACAAACCTGCTCCAATGATGATCACATCAAAGCATTCCGCATCGGCGATCAATGGCTCTGTTATTTTGACCTCTGAGTTCATGACGCACTCCTACGGGACTTCCCGCGCTTTGACCTCGACACTTTCTTCATAAAGACCGTCTTAAACACCATGTGAGGCGGCTGCTGACGCCACTCTAGCGGTTTTGGTATGCGGCGGTACTAACATTGCTCTACCGCCCATCTATTGATGCTGCCTACCTTTTTGAGCGGCCAAACGCAGGCGCAAGGCATTCAGTTTAATGAAGCCCTCCGCGTCTTTTTGATCATAGGCACCGTCGTCAGATTCGAAAGTCGCAATTCGTGCGTCAAAGAGTGAATCGCTGGATCGCCTCCCCACCACAGTCACATTGCCTTTGTACAATGACAGCCGTACCTCGCCATTCACCACGCTCTGAGTTTGATCAATCGCAGCCTGTAACGCATGCCGCTCGGGGGACCACCAATAGCCGTTGTAAATCAGTTTGGCATAGCGCGGCATGAGCTCATCTTTCAAATGTGCCACTTCTCGATCAAGTGTGATGGATTCTATCGCTCTGTGCGCCCGCAAAAGAATACTGCCACCCGGTGTTTCGTAGCACCCGCGGGACTTCATGCCAACATAACGGTTTTCGACAATATCTGCGCGTCCCACTCCGTTTACCCCGCCACGCTCGTTCAGCGTTGCCAATACCTGCGCAGGGGTCAGTGACTGCCCGTCAATGGCAACCGCGTCGCCGTGCTCAAATGTCATGGTGAGCTCTTCGGGTCGGTCTGGCGCCGCCTCAGGACTTACCGTCCAACGCCACATATCTTCCTCAGGAGGTAACCAAGGATCCTCGAGAATGTCACCCTCGTAGGAGATATGGAGAAGATTCGCATCCATCGAGTATGGAGACTTCTTTTGTGCCTTCGCAAAATCAACTGGAATATCACGCTCCCGGCAATACGTCATCAGAGCCTCGCGAGAGTTAAGGTCCCATTCTCTCCATGGCGCGATCACTTGGATGCCCGGCTTCAGAGCATAGGCCCCGAGTTCAAAACGCACCTGATCGTTGCCTTTTCCTGTTGCCCCGTGAGCAATCGCATCAGCACCGGTCTCATTGGCAATCTCAACCAGTCGTTGAGCAATAAGCGGGCGCGCAATAGAGGTGCCCAAAAGGTACTCACCTTCATACACAGTGTTGGCACGAAACATAGGAAAAACAAAGTTTTTCACGAATGACTCGCGAAGGTCCTCGATATAAATCTCATCGACCCCCAACGCTTGCGCTTTGGCACGAGCGGGTTCAACCTCCTCTCCCTGCCCGATGTCGGCAGTAAACGTGACCACCTCGCACTGGTAGGTTTCTTGCAACCACCTCACAATAACGGAGGTATCGAGACCGCCTGAATAGGCCAGTACGACTTTGCTGATCGTCGACATAAGCTCACCTGATAAAAGAGGGGGCCGTAGTTTACGACTGCAATCGCCTGCATACCAGACAGAAGCCTGACCGTCGATGACCTCTGCTACACTGCCGGCTGCTAAGAGACACCCGTTGCCATGACAGCTCTCACTTTGACACTACCCGACGACTGGCATATCCACCTGCGGGACCATGCGGCGCTTGCGACCACCGTACCTGACGTTGCGCAGTGGGCAGGAAGGGCTATTGTCATGCCTAACCTCGCCCCGCCGGTGACCTCGGTGACCGATGCACTCGCCTACAGAGAGCGAATCCGCGCTCACGTGCCAGCGGATAGACCCTTTGAACCGCTCATGACCCTCTACCTCACGGACCAAACCGATGCAGAGACCATTATCGCGGCGGCTGACTGCCCTCATATTCACGGCGTAAAACTGTACCCCGCCGGCGCGACCACCAACTCCGCCTCGGGCGTTACGGCATTGGATCCGCTCTATCCGGTGCTAGCGGTGATGGAACGCTACGACCTGCCGTTGCTGGTTCATGGAGAGGTAACCGATCCCGATTGCGACATTTTTGACCGAGAGAAGGTATTTATCGACAAGTCGCTGGTGCCCATCAGGCGAGAATTTCCCGAATTACGTATCGTGTTTGAGCACATTACGACCGAGGACGCCGTGCAATTTGTCTGTGAATCCGGGGAAAAAACAGCAGCGACGATTACAGCGCATCATCTACTGTACAACCGAAATGACCTTCTAGTGGGTGGTATCAAACCACACCTTTTTTGCCTCCCTGTACTCAAACGAAATCGCCATCAACTGGCTTTACGCGCCATTGTTGCTTCGGGACATCACAGATTTTTCTTGGGGACAGATTCTGCTCCTCATGCGAAAGGCGATAAAGAATCAAGTTGTGGTTGCGCTGGTTGCTATACCGCGCATGCTGCGTTACCCCTGTATGCGGAAGTATTTGAGGAGGAAAATGCGCTTGAGCATCTTGAGGCATTCAGCAGTTTCCATGGCCCAGATTTTTATAAACTGCCGCGCAATACCGATTCCATCACCCTCGTGAAGGCACCCCAACCCGTTCCGTCCGACATCGCATTGGGAGATAGTCGTCTGGTGCCAATCCGGGCTGGGGACGTAGTGCACTGGACGGTCAACCACCAAACCAATGTCTGACATTCAAATGCCACTCATGAAAGATAGATTCCGCGGTTTTTTGCCGGTCGTAGTCGATATTGAAACGGGGGGGTTTAACTGCCACACCGACGCGTTACTCGAAATGGCGATCACACAGCTGGCGATGAATGAGCAGGGAGAGCTGGTAATCGAAGCCACTCACAGTCGCAATATCGAACCCTTCGAGGGCGCCAACCTGGACCCTGCGGCACTGGAATTTACTGGGATTGATCCGGAAAATCCGCTCCGGGAAGCCGTACCGGAAGCCATCGCGCTGGGGGAGCTATTCAGCATCATCAGACTGTCGGTAAAAGAGAACCAGTGCAACCGCGCGGTGCTCGTCGGCCACAATGCGCACTTCGATGCCGGCTTTCTCAATGTGGCTACTGAACGAGCGGGCCTAAAGCGAAACCCTTTCCACCCCTTTTCCTACTTCGATACCGCGACGCTGGCAGGCTTGGCTTTCGGGCATACCGTACTGGCACGCGCCTGCTCGCTGGCGGACATTCCCTTTGACAATAACGAGGCACATTCGGCTCATTATGATGCACTAAAAACCGCTGAGCTGTTCTGTCTCATCGTTAACCGCTGGCAGACTCTGGGCGGTTGGCCGCTAGCGGTGCCGGCTGAGGGCCCCGAATAACGCCACCGGGAAAACTTCCGGTGGCGCTCCCGTCTTTGAACGTGACCTTGCCCGATTTGATCGTGCAGTCGTAACCCTTTGCGGTCTGCAATAAGCGCCTGCCTCCGGCCGGCAGATCGAAAGCGACCGTCGGCAAGTCTAAGTGCATCGCCTCCAAATCGATGATATTCAGATCCGCCAGATATCCAGTATCGATCACACCCCTGTCCAACAGTCCGTACAGTCTTGCCGTATCTCGGCATTGCCTCTTAATCGCATACTCCAGGGGCAGGCGACCATGGCTTCTGTCACGCACCCAATGTTGCAGCATGAAGGTCGTTGCGGCCGCGTCGCAAATGGTGCCGCAATGAGCACCGCCATCGGAGAGTGAGTTCACGCAATCGTCGGAGTTGAGTGCATTTTCCAGAAAATCGAGATTGCCATTGGCATAGTTCAGCAGAGGGAAATAAATCATGCCCGAGCCACCCTCGCGCATCATGAAATCGTAAGCGTATTCGTCGGGGGTCACGCCCTCTTGACTGGCGCATTGCTCGATCGATTGCGCTGCCGTCGGCTCGTAATTGAAGCCTGGTCGCATTTCGTACTGCATCGAGAAAGCGCTTTCCATCAGGTCAGCGATCAGTTGCAGGTCACTGCCCGTAGGTTCCCCGCGCTCGCCCAGTAATTGCGCCCGAAAAACAGGATCATTGAGTTGCCGCCATTGTTCCTCCCAAGACTTGCCAGCAATCGCCTTCCAGCTTGCTCGCTGCGAAAAAGGGTGAAACGTCGCTCGCCACCCAAGAATCAGCCCCGTCCCTCGCATAGAGATTTGCGCCACGATCCTCGCACCAGTAGCATTCTGGTCACGCATCTGTTTAAGCTGCTCTGCAAAAGCCAAGCCTTTAATGGGTGACTCTAAAGCGGTAAATGTGACAGGCGCGCCCGTCTCCCGACTTAAATCACCCATCCACTCAAACTCATCCCACTCGGGGAGAAGGTCACTGGCCATCTCGAACACGCCGTGTCCAGCACGCTTGATGCCCCGCCCAATACCAAGCAGCTCGGCCTTACCCGCAGTAGTGCCGGGCACCAACTCACCATCGACCGACTTATGGAGAACGGTTCGGGAAGTCGAAAAACCGAGCGCGCCCGCTTTAAGGCCCTCTTCAACAATCGCCGACATACGGGCGATCTCAGTTTCAGTAGGCTCTTCGTTTGCGGCCCCACGCTCACCCATGACATAAGCGCGAACCGCGCCGTGAGGCACCTGGGCCGCAATGTCGATTGTGCGATCCAGCTTTTCCAAAGCATCCAGATATTCTGGAAATGACTCCCAGTCCCAGGTCATCCCCTCGGTAAGCGCGCTTCCCGGAATATCTTCTACACCTTCCATTAAACCGACCAACCACTCGCGCCGATCCGGCGCTGCCGGTGCGAAACCGACGCCACAATTCCCCATTACGACCGTCGTAACACCGTGCCATGAGGAAGGCGCCATCTCGGGGTCCCAGGTGGCCTGTCCGTCATAATGGGTATGGATATCAACAAATCCAGGAATCACGACGCGGTCAGTCGCGTCTATCTCTTGATGTGCCGCCTCTGTCAGATCCCCGACAGCAACAATGCGATCACCAACAATACCGACATCCATTCTCCGACCCGGATGCCCAGTGCCATCGACCACCAATCCACCAGATATTTTCAGGTCATATACCATGAGTCATCCTCCACTACCCCAATCCATGAGAGCCAACCGGGCTCAGAAGCGCAATTACGCTGGGTCTTCACCGCTCATTTCCCTCAGCAGTTTATCGAGCTCCTCAAGGAGTTGCTCGAGCGAATCGATACCGAGGAGCGCATATTTGATTGATTCATCGAGGGGCAACAGCTGCGCCAGCTGGAAGCCCACTGTCCACCCGTCTGTGAAGTCGAGGGGCAAGTTCAGCTGACTGACCTGAGGGTGCCGCAGCAGACTCTTCAAGACCTCGGCGAGCCCATCATACTGGTTCGGCAAGGCTACTTTGCCCGGAGGCGCATCAAGTACCACGTCTGCCTTGATCAGCCCGTCGGCCTCCCTCCATACAGATTCAACAGTAAGTCGCTGACGTCCCTCTATCGAGATGCCCAACAAACCATTCGGCAGCTGATCCCAGTCTACTATCAGCGCATAGGTCCCCAACTGACTGATATTGGGCAAGTCGAGGGATCCCCCGGACACCTCTGAGCCCTGCTCCAGCCAAACAACACCAAAACCCTCGTTCTCGCGCATAGATCGAGCCACCAAATCGACATAGCGCTTTTCAAAAATCTGCAGCGGTATGCGCGATAGAGGCATCAACAGGGAAGACAGTGGAAAGAGCGCTATTTCGGTCAGCATGGCGGAGCGGTCCTTAATTCTAGGCTTCCCAACAGATGGAGCGCCTCCTCTCTGGTCTGGCCGCACACTGCGCCCTCAGGCTGGAAGCTACTGCAAACGGCCGGCCGCCGGGGATCATCAAATAACAAGCACGATGCCTCTGGTGACAAATGCACACAGGCTACACCCGCGGGCTTACCATGCGGCATACCCCAGAACGGTATCGAAATAGAAGGCGCTATGCAGCAGGCACCGCAATTCAGACGACACTGCACGCCTAACGCCCGGGTCCAAATGGCCGGAAGATCAAAATCAACTTGGGCAGTAATAACAGTGCGCCGGCTACCGCAGCGATCATTGCCACCACGGTCAGAACGCCAAAATACAAGCTGGGAGTAAAGTTTGAAAGGGTCAACATGGCGAACCCCACGACGACGGTCAACGTCGTGTAATACATCGCGCGCCCAATACTGCCATGGCTACGGAACATCGCAGCTTGATAATCTTGATCAATCGCCACCTCGTCTCTGAATCGGTGCAGATAGTGGATACAGTCATCCACCCCAATACCCACCACAATCGCCGCAATAGTGATGGTCATAATATCGAGAGGAATGCCCGTCAATCCCATCAACCCGAGCACCAAGCCTGCGGCAAGAATATTGGGCGCCAGCGCCAACAACGCGATTGAGAGAGAACGAAAGAGCGCCCAAAACATTAGACCAATGGCAGTAAATACCGCACCGAGCGTCATGATCTGCGACTGAAATAGGCTTTGCAGCACGTTGTTATACAAAACCAGCAAAGAAGTGAATCGAACCCGGCTTGCCTCCAGTCCCGTCTCAGTGAGAATCTGCTCGCGCAACTCACGCAGGTAGGCATCACGCCGCAAAGATTCACTCGTTTCCATGACTCTCACGCTAATCCGCGCTTCCTGATTTTCGGGAGAGTAAAAGGGACTGATCAACGCGCGGTTGACGTCACCGGGCAAGCTATTTTCGATCAATGCGAGCTCAACCCCCCCCAATTGCCCACCATATAGGCCATCCATCACCTCAAAAGCGGTAGATAGGGAGAGGACTTTGCCCGACTCTTCCCTTGCCTCGATCATAGCGTGAACATCGTCGATCAGTTTTCGCCCAGGCACGGTAAACCAGTAACCGGCGGAGGCCGTGTCTTCGCTGTCAAAACTAAAGTCGATACCGAAACCATCATCCATAAATGCGTCATCGTCATCCCAGCCGCCATCCGTCTCTGCGTGTGAGGCGGCACTGGCTTCGGCCTCGGGTTCTTGAGGGGCCAGTAAAATTACATCAAGGGGAATGGTGCCTCCGAGTCGGGCGTCGAGTAATTCCATGCCTTGATAGATTTCTGTGTGCTCCTTAAAGTAATCGATGAACCGGTTTTCGACTTGAAGCGCGCGAATGCCCGCAATAGAGATCGCCGCGAGCAGGAATGTAACAACCACGACCACAGTGCCATGACCCTGCACCACATCAGCAAATCGTTGCGTCAGTGATGAATCCGGACCGGGAGTACCCGCCAGCGCTTTGTCGGGAATCACCACCATCAGAGCAGGAACGAGGATAAACGCTGTGCAGAACCCCAACACAATGCCGGTCGTCATCATCCATCCAAAATCGATCACGGGTTGCAAACCAGCCACCACCAAAGAGGCAAAAGCGACAATCGTAGTCATAGCCGTATAGAGACAAGGGACCAACATTAATCGGGCAGCGTCCACCGCCAGTGAAATGCGCGTCGCGGCCGGTTGCAGCCGGTGCAGTTCCCGGTAGCGAACCACCAAGTGAATAGAGAGCGACAATGTCACAATGAGTAAAACGGCGACTGAGTTGGAAGAGATGACCGTCATACGCCAGTCGGTGCCGGCGAGCACCCCCAACAAAAAACTCGCCGTCGCAGTACAGGTAATGAGCGGTATGACCACCCACTTGAAGTGTCTAAAGATGAGCGCCAACACAAGCGCCATAACCGACAAAATGGCGGTGCCGAAGGTGACCAGGTCCGAGCGGACAAATGCCATCATGTCGGCAGCAATCATGGGGACACCACCCACAAAAATGCGTGCATAGGGTCTGAATCGCTCGGCAACGCCCCGTACAGCTTTCACCATGCGATCCCGCTCACTTGCCAGCTTGGCCAGTGCTTGATCGTATGCCGCCTCTGTCTGCGCCAACTTCAGCCGCTCAGGCTCAGTAATTTCTCCTCGCAGTGCCATCGCGCGCAAAGATTCCCGCACTTCAAGCAGCGCCGCTGCTTCTTCATCCCCCGCTATCACGACCTGCACCGCAGTCAGATCGCCTTCATCACTGACCAACAGGTTGCGGTACACGGGACTCGTCGTCAGCTCTTTCAGTGCCAACTCGCGATCCACTCCGCTATCGCGAAGTGTGGGCATACTGTCAGCACGAGCGAGATCCGTGAGCGTCAGGGGCGGGCTCTCCAACAAGGGCACATCCAGCAACGTCGTCACCTCAGCAACGCCCTCGATGCGCCTCAGTTCGTCTACCATGGCGGCCAGCGGCTCGAGAGAATCAGGAGACAGAAGCCGTGCATCCGGCTCCCAGGTCAGAACCAAAAACTCGCTACCCTGATATTTAGCGGATGATTCCCTGAAATAAGCCAAATCGGGGTCACCCTGCAAAAGCAGTGAGTCCGAGGAGGCGTCCAGTCTAAGGTTGGGCAGTTGCGAGAGAGATAACCCCAGCAATAAGGTGAAAACGCCAATAACTCCCCAAGGCTGCCGGAGTAGTCGCCTGTAAAAAGCATCAACCATGCTCACTGAGAAGACCCCACATCCAACCGCTCACAGAGTCGATCATGTAAACCGTCAAACCCACCATTACTCATCACCACAACGCTGTCTCCTGGCTCCACCAAGTGGGCAACAGTCTCAATAATCTGTTCCACATCCGAGAAAACCCGTTGCCCAGCGTGGCTCTCTACAACGGCTGCTAAGTCCCAGTTTAATTCTGCGGGCTGATACCAAAAAACGTGATCAGCAGCCTCTGCAGATGGCGCAAGCTGATCCCGATGTTGACCCATTCGCATCGTATTGGAGCGGGGTTCAACAACCGCAACGAGCTTACCCTTGGGCTCCGCAGCACGTAAGGCGGCAAGCGTAGTCTCTATCGCTGTCGGGTGATGAGCAAAATCGTCATAAACCGCTATGCCACCCGGCTTGCCCAGCAGCTCCAACCGCCTCTTGATACCGGTGAAATCCGACAGTGCCTCCACGCACTTCTTGAGAGGCACGCCAATGTGTTGCGCCGCTGATATAGCAGCTGTCGCGTTCCATGCGTTGTGCTCCCCCATCAGTTGCCAGGCCAAGCGGGCTGTCTCGCCATCTGGAGACCGGATCTCCAACTGATTGGCCTGCGCAGATAGTGAACGCCAGGAACAGCCTTCGGTCGACACGTCCCGGTGGGTTGAAGCCGAATGCTGGGTGATCGAATGGACCGGCGTCCACACACCGCGTGCCAACACACGATCAATGGCATCACTTTCGCCCCTGATGATTGCACCCGTTGCCGGGACACACCGGACCAAGTGGTGAAATTGATTTTCAATAGCCGCAAGATCCGGAAAGATATCTGCATGATCGTACTCCAGATTATTAATAATCAGGGTACTGGGTCGGTAGTGGATAAACTTGGAGCGCTTGTCAAAAAAAGCCGAATCGTATTCATCAGCCTCAATAACAAAGTACTTACCTGAACCCAGGCGCGCCGAGACGCCAAAATTCACCGGCACGCCACCAATCAAAAAACCGGGATCCAATCCAGCAAAATCGAGGATCCACGCAAGCATGCTAGCAGTAGACGTCTTGCCATGAGTACCCGATACCGCCAACACCCATCGTTGTCTCAAGACATGACGAGCCAGCCACTCGGGCCCAGAGGTATAGTCCAGTCCCGCAGACAACATGGCTTCTACCGCGGCATTGCCGCGGGAGAGTGCATTGCCAACAACAACGCAATCGGGTGCGGGCTCAAGCTGCGCGGCATCGTAGCCATCGGTAAGCCCAATAGCACTATCGGCAAGCTGCGTGCTCATGGGCGGATAGATATTTCTGTCAGAGCCCGTCACGGTAAATCCACGGTCTTTGGCAAGCAGTGCCAACCCTCCCATGAAAGTACCGCAAATACCGAGTATGTGAATGTGATCGGACAAAAAGACTCCCTCGCGTGTCGGAGATTAGCACGCGCACATTGCCATTGTGTGCAGTGCGGTCTACCGTAACCCGTCCTAGTTATCTGACCACGGTGCCAGACCATGAGTAAACGCAACCTTTTTTACGCCCAGTCTGGCGGCGTGACTCCAGTAATCAACGCATCAGCTGCCGGCGTGATCCAAACAGCAAAGCGGTACCCTGATCAGATTGGCAAAGTACTGGCTGGACAAAACGGGATTTTAGGCGCACTGCAGGAAAACCTTATCGACACTTCAAAGGAGCGCTCCCGCGCCATTGAGGGACTGATCAGCACTCCGGGGGGTGCGTTTGGTTCCTGCCGCTACAAGCTCCGAAGCCTCTCCGAAAATCGCGCCGAATATGAGCGTCTTATTGCCGTATTCGAAGCCCACAATATCGGATATTTCCTTTATAACGGCGGCGGCGACTCGGCAGATACCTGTCTCAAGGTGTCTCAAATCAGCGCCAGCATGGGATTTCCCATTCAGGCCATTCATATTCCAAAGACAATCGATAATGACTTGCCACTCACTGACAACTGCCCGGGCTTCGGCTCCGTTGCCAAATATGTCGCCATATCGACGCGGGAGGCCGCTATGGATGTTGCGTCAATGTGTGCCACCTCTACCAAGGTCTTTATTTTGGAAGTGATGGGTCGCCACGCCGGGTGGATCGCTGGCGCCAGCGCGCTTGCAGCCAGCGAGCGCGGCGATGCGCCTCATATTATTCTTTTCCCTGAGATCGCGTTTGATCGAGACCAGTTTTTAAAGCGGGTAGCGGAGTGCGTTGAACGTTACGGCTACTGCGTGATTGTTGCCTCTGAGGGTGCTAGCACCGCCGATGGAAAATTGTTATCTGATCAGGGTGAACGGGACGCTTTTGGTCACGCTCAGCTTGGTGGCCTGGCTCCCCTACTCGCCGAAATGATTAGAGATACGCTCGGCTATAAGTATCACTGGGCGGTCGCAGACTACTTGCAACGCGCCGCGCGCCATATCGCCAGCCAAACAGATGTCGATCAGGCGTTCGCCCTGGGAAAAGCCGCGGTTCAAGTGGCAGTGGCCGGTGCAAATGCCGTAATGCCGGCCATCAAACGGACATCAAATCATCCTTACCGCTGGTCTATTGAGCCGGTGCCACTGAGTCGTGTTGCCAACCGTGAAAAGAAAATGCCGCGGCGGTTCATCACCAGAGATGGTTTTGGCATCACCCCCCAGGCAAGAGCCTATTTTGAGCCACTCATTGCTGGTGAGGCCTACCCCCAGTACCAGCGAGGATTGCCGCGTTATACCCGTCTCAAACAGGTGTTGGTTCCGAAGCGATGTCCGTCGTGGCGAAGGCCTTAGTCGCGCACCCACTTCTCCCCAAACTGCATCGCAGTTACTGCATGGTTGAACATGGATCATGCATCATCGCGAGATGCTGAATACGCCTTTAGTCGCTCATACCAGCACAAACCTTGTGAATAAATCGTCTGCATGAGGCTCCAGTAACGCCAACATGGCCAGTGCCTCATGCCGATTACCCTCAGGATCCGCTTCGCCGCGCCAGAGCGGCCAACAGAGATCAACGCGCTGTTGTTTTTGAAGCGCTGACGCCACAGGACGGTAACTGATGTGCCACGCTTCGGGTGCGACGCCGCCGTAGTCAGCGTTATAGGGTTTGTAGAAACCCTCAGCATCATCTGCACTGATTAGCGCATCCAGCCAAAAGGTCATCTCTGCAAAAACACCATCTTGCTCGTACTCGGATGGCTCAAGCGCAGGCTGATAGTCGACGCACACTGCTGCTGCGTCCCAAATATCCAAATCGGTGCCCCAATGATGCCTCGATGTGCCTGGCAGCGCAGAAAACCGCAGGATCGCTTCCAGCCACGCTAAATCACTCACGTTTTCACGCAATAGCGGCAGACCCACAACGTCCTTGACAGGGCGAGCGCCAGTCCATTTTTGATTGATGATCTCGGTTTGGCGATCGTAGTCTCTAAAAGCCGAAGCGACCCGCAGATCAAACCCGGCAGCGGCTGCCCGTTTGGTCAGTCGATCGAACGCACCCACAGTGGCCGGCTCCGCCAAAAAGCGTTCTTGCAAGGCAGTGAGATGCCTTGAGTGGATGCCTAACACTACCGAGGCGTCCTCCACAGCGCTCAATCCTCCACACCCACCAGACGTTGAGGATAAATGCCACTAGTGGTGATGTCATTGAAAAGCGTATAAATCTCAAGCCCATTTGCAACGGCCCACTCCAGGTGTTGGGCGTAGGCCGGATCGATATGTTGGGCCGGTGATACAACCCGAATACCGGTGTGCATGACACAAAATATCAGTAGGACTCGGTAACCTTTTTGTCTCGCCGCCACCAACTCACATAAGTGCTTGGTTGCTCGAGTGCTGACAGCGTCGGGGAAGGCCCCCTCTCCCTCACCTAAATGCAATGAAACTGCCTTCACCTCAATGAAAACACCTTGCTTCCAGTCAATGAAAAAGTCAGCTCGTGATCGCGCACCTAATGGTTTTTCGCGACACCAGGGGGCCTCAGTAGGCCATAAAAAGGCAAAAAAACCATGCTCAATAGCTTCTGCCACTACCCGGTTCGCGAGTGCCGCATGAACACAGACCAAACCCGTGTCCGTTTCTACCAGCTCCCAAGTCCATTTGAACTTGCGGTGTTGTGCGTCATGAAACGATAACCAGATCTTGCCCCCGGAGGGCTGGCAGCCCGTCATGGCCCCCGTATTGGGGCAATGGGCGCAAATTAGGTCACTCGTCGCAGAGAGTCGCACATCGGCGATAAACCGCTTATAACGCTTTATTAGTCGCCCCTCCGCAAGTTCTGGAAAATCCATACCCCTCAACCGTCTGTGCCAGTGGCGCAAATGATAAAGCTTTAGATCACTGAAGCGTCAACAAACCCAAAATCACCCCTAGCACCAATCGAAGAGATCTGATAGTTTGCGTCGCCCCGAAAGAGAACTGGCGGTGTATGCCGCGCGACACAAAGAGGGAAATCATCATCATGGCCAGTCGAAAACCCGCCAGTGCCAAGGTCAAAAAAGCACCTGCTAAAAAGAAAGCAGTAGCCAAAAAGGCGCCCGCTAAAAAGAAAGCAGTAGCTAAAAAGGCGCCCGCTAAAAAGAAAGCAGTAGCCAAAAAGGCGCCCGCTAAAAAGAACGCAGTAGCCAAAAAGGCGCCCGCTAAAAAGAACGCAGTAGCCAAAAAGGCGCCCGCTAAAAAGAACGCAGTAGCCAAAAAGGCGCCCGCTAAAAAACAAACAGCAGTCAAAAAAGTAGCCGCTCACACCGCGAGAAAAGCACCTGCAAAGGCAGCAACCTCAGCCAAAAGAAAGCCAAAATTGGCACGGGCGGTTGGTCAGCTGCAAAACTTCGATGATTTCAAGCCCTACAAGCCCGGACGCGGTGAAAGCTACATGAACGATGAACAAATTGAGCACTTCCGCGGTATCTTGCTCAATTGGCGAGGGGAACTTGTTGACGAAGTCACGCGCACGGTCTCCCACATGAAAGACGAGGCCGCGAACTTCCCTGATCCAGCTGACCGAGCAACGCAAGAAGAGGAATTCAGCCTCGAACTGCGAACAAGGGACAGAGAGCGAAAACTCATCAAGAAAATAGATTCCACACTTGATCGGCTACAAAGTGACGACTACGGCTATTGTGACGCCTGCGGCATCGAGATCGGGGTCCAACGCCTTGAAGCTCGACCCACCGCTACGCTTTGCATCGACTGTAAAACGCTGGCTGAAATAAAGGAAAGACAGGAACTGGGTTGAACCGCCTAGGCCCGATGTGAGCTCAACAAGCTACCGGGGTAGGTTTGCTCCTTCGCCGACGGGCCCACTGCACCTCGGCTCAATGGTGGCGGCGGTGGCGAGCTTTCTGGATGCGCGACAGAACAGAGGGGCTTGGCATCTCCGGATAGACGACATAGATCCCCCACGACAAATCAACGGTAGCGTCGAGGGCATACTGTCGACACTTATCCAACATGGCCTGCAGTGGGACGGCCCCGTCGCCTATCAATCACACTCTGCCCCAGCCTACGAGCAAGCGCTGCAGCAACTCGAGGATGATGGCTGGCTTTTTAGATGCCTATGCACTCGCACCCATCTCAATGCGTTGGGGGCGTGTGGTCAAAATTGTCAAGAAATCTCGATAGACAGAGAGGCACCACACAGCCTCCGGGTCAGAGTGAAAGTCGGCGACATGTGCGGCTTTGAGGATGGCTTTCTCGGTTTTCAACCGGTTGTGGAAAACGACATACCGGTTGATTTCATTGTCCGGCGGCGCGATGGCCTTTTCGCCTACCAACTTGCGGCTGCTATCGACGATGCCATACCCCGTCACACTCATGTGGTGCGAGGCGCCGACCTCCTCAAATCGACACATCGACAACGGTGGCTGCATCACATCCTCGGTTTAACCTCTCCGCACTACTCGCATGTGCCCGTGATTTACGACGAGAATGGAAATAAGTTAAGCAAACAAACGGGAGCGAAAGCCGTCAGCGCCTCAATACCGGCCAATACTCTCCGGCGCTGTCTCCAGCACCTGTCACAATCCGCCCCCCCCCCTTCTGCGGTAACCACGAGCGAGATCCTCGATCATGCACTAGATTGCTGGACTGGCACACGCAGCACCTTACCAGTAACATAAGGTGTTACGTTTTCACTCGCCCGGTGACGCCGAGTGGTTACACTGCCGAAAATCAACCAAGGCGGAGAGGGCCATGCAAGTACGCCTAATTGACTCATGCCAAAAGTTGTTCGAAAAAATTCGGGCGGCAGTGGCTGAACACGATATTGAAGTCGTGCACGACACTCACTTTGATCCGGAAGGACAAGAATGGCTAGGTCAGCAGTCAGACCTTATCGTCATCGGCGACTATGATGATAGCCAGAATCCCGGCTCAATCCAGAAAGCTTGCTGGCCAACACCGGTGGTGCGCCTGTCAAATCAGGTGGATACCGCTACTGCACTGGCCGCTGGAAGAGAGGGAGCGCTGGATATCTATGATCGCTCCGCCGCCATAGGAGACGTCACTCAGTGGCTCGTGCAACTCTGTGCCGAGAATGCCAAGCTCACGACAGAGCGCGCACAAGGAAGGGAATTCCAAAGCAAACACTGCCCGGCGATGCGGTCCTTAAAAAACATGGCTCTGCGAGTCGCGCAAACCGACTCTACAGTGCTGATTACCGGTGAAACGGGAACAGGTAAAGAGTTGGCTGCGCGGCAGGTGCACACTGTCAGCGAACGCCGAATGGCGCCATTGATTACAGTCAATTGTGCCGCGATTCCCGATACATTGATCGAATCTGAACTCTTCGGCTACGAAAAGGGCGCTTTTACGGGCGCGACGAGCAACCATATCGGACTGATTGAGGCTGCTGATGGGGGCACTTTGTTTCTTGATGAGATTGGTGAGCTGCCACTAGCGGCTCAAGCGAGACTGCTTCGATTCCTACAGGAAGGGGAAATTCGACAAATCGGTTCGGTCGTCACCAAGCGCGTCAATGTGCGTCTCATTTGCGCGACCCATCGGGATCTTGCCCAATTGGCCGCCAAAAACGATTTTCGCAAAGACCTGTTTTACAGGATCGACGTGCTGCGACTCGATGTCCCGCCTCTGCGAGATCGTGGGGAAGACATTATAGATATGGCTCAATGGTTCATTGAGCAGTTGGCCGTTAAGCTGGGAGTACCCCCGCGACCGCTTGACCTTCTCAGTCAGCGACTGATTTCCGGACATCACTGGCCGGGTAATGTCAGAGAACTGCAGAATGTGATTGAAAGGGCATTGGTAATGTCCACCGGTCCCACCCTGCAGATCGATTTACCCAGTGAAGCAAACGCCGTCGAACCGAGCCTTTCAGAACCACCCGCTTCTCCGTCATCAACAGAGGTCATCGAGTCATCGGACGAGCTCTCTTTGGAAGACTACTTTCAGCGCTTTGTCCTCGAGCATCAAGAAGCCATGAATGAGACCGAGTTAGCACAAAAACTCGGCATTAGCCGCAAATGCCTGTGGGAGCGTCGACAGCGCTTTGGCATACCCCGCAGCAAACAAAAATTAGCCTGAGCAAGGCAGCCTCAGTGCAGATAAGTAACAGCGAAGTGCAAATACGTAACACTGTTGCCCACGACACTGAGTCAAATTAGGTCAAAAAATGAACAACTACCTGTTTATCGACAATTTTTACAAAGTGGCACACAACCTGCTGTATTCAAGGGAGAGCCAAAATAATAAAAAGTGGCCCAATAAAAATAACGATGTCATAACGGACCTGGGTGGGGGAGGAAACTTCCCCATGTTTCGTTGTACCCCCCGCATTTTTTCAGCACTCCCGGACTACTCGCGTGCTCCCTTCGCTATAGCTTTCCGTGGCAGCGTTACCGCGCCCGCTGCCAAATCGTGGGTAAGCCCCTGATGTGCAAACTGCTGAGCGCCCTACTATGAGGCTTGACCCTACTGCCTTTTCCAAGGGGGCATTGCAGGTTGTCGCGCATCTGCAGCGTTCGGGCTTTGAAGCCTATGTGGTGGGAGGCGCCATTCGCGATCTATTGTTGGGCAAGCAACCTAAAGATTTTGACATTGCCACTAACGCCACGCCTGAAGAGATCAAGCAATGCTTTCGGAACGCGCGGATCATTGGCCGGCGCTTTCAAATCGTCCATGTCCGAGCAGGTGGCGAGATAATCGAGGTCACCACCTTCCGAGGACACCATGATGCCGGTCAATCCAATAAAACTGCTCAAGCAGCCCAATCTGGGCGACTTTTGCGCGATAACGTATACGGCACCCTTGAAGAAGACTCTTTTCGGCGTGATCTGACCATCAATGCCCTGTATTACAACACCACCACCCATCAACTCATCGATCTGCTGAACGGTGCTGATGACATCAGCGCACAACTGATCAGAATCATCGGGAAACCATTCGATCGCTATACGGAAGATCCCGTTCGCATGCTCAGGGTAGTCCGTTTTGCCGCCCGATTGGGCTTCGATCTGGAAGGCGATACAGAGGCTGCTATTGGCGAAGCCCGCCATCTACTCGCGGATATCCCGACTGCGAGGCTCTTTGATGAATGGCTGAAGCTCTTCATGAATGGGTTCTCTGAGCCCACCTTTTTGCTTCTGTCGCACTTCGATTTGTTGTCCCTGCTCATGGGTGACAACGTCAGCATTAGTGAGTCCAAAGAAGGCGCGTACGCGTTGCAGAAAAAAGCCCTCAAAAATACGGACCAGCGCGTTGCCGACGGGCGTCCAGTCACCCCCGCCTTCCTTTTAGCGGCACTCTACTGGCCCGCTGCAGAGCACCGCAGCGCTGCACTTGCCGCAGGCGGCGAAGCACCCATTCAAGCCATGCACAGTGCGGGTCAGCAGATTGTTCTGGAAGCCTGCCGCAGACTCACCGTACCGAAACGTTTCTCGCTAGCCATGCGGGATATTTGGGATCTTCAGCCGCGGCTAGAGCGTATGCAGCCAAAAAAAGTGCGGGACCTGCTAGCGAACAGATGGTTTAGAGCTGCTTTTGATCTACTCCTGCTCAGAGAGCAGACGAGCAACATGTCGACTCACTGCAGCGAGTTCTGGGAGCACAAACAGGCGCAATATCCTGAACTGGTTGGCAGCGCGAGAGGCAGGTCAGAAAAACCAGCTTCCCGTGGCCGTCGGCGCAGGCGCCCCCCCAATCCATGAGTAGCATATTTGTCGGAATTGGCTCTAACATTGAAGAGCCCATGGGCCAACTTGCGATCGCTTACCGGTACCTACGTGATCACACTCTCATGCAAACTTTGGCTGCCTCAAGCGTGTATTTATCCTCGCCGCAAGGACCCGACGACCAGCCTGATTTTTACAATGCAGTTGTACGAATCCACTCTATAGTTCAGCCCATGGCCCTACTGAAAATACTCCAGGAGATCGAGTCGCAAATGGGGCGCGTCCGCACACGACGCTGGGGAGAACGGTGTATCGATCTAGACCTTTTGCTCTTTGACGACCTGATAATGCACTCCGATAAATTGGATATCCCCCATCCACGAGCTCATGAGCGCCGCTTCGTTCTTGATCCACTCATCGAGTTACTTGGAGAAGCGCATGCTCTACCGGGCAAAGGGCCACTCGGACAACTTAGATCACGATGCAGCGAGCAAGCGATTCGCGTATTGTGCGAGTTTCCAGAATGATCGCGGCATCAGGAGAGATAGCTGTGCGCGAGGAAACGCCTTCTAATGGCTTAACGTTGCGTGGACGAACAGTACCGACCTACATTGCCGTAGAGGGGCCCATCGGCGTGGGGAAAACGACACTCGCGCGTCGCATTGCTGAGACCTTTGCGCACGAGCTGTTGCTGGAAGAGGCTGAGTTGAACCCCTTTTTGGAGCGTTTTTACCAGAACCGGCAGCAAACCGCGCTGGCGACACAGTTGTTCTTCCTCTTTCAAAGAGTACAGAAAATCACGGAGCTCAAGCAACGGGATATGTTTGACCAAAATCGCGTCGCTGACTTTGTGTTAGAAAAAGATCCATTATTCGCGCGAGTGAATCTCGACGCCGACGAGTATGCGCTATACCAGAAAGTCTTTGAGAAGATGCGCGTAGACGCCCCCGTACCTGATCTTGTTATCTATCTACAGGCTAATCCTGATCGCCTGTTGGAAAGGATCGAGAAACGAGGAATTGATGCGGAACGACTCATCGAGCGGACATACCTTGAGCAACTGAATGAGGTGTACAGCGAGTTTTTCCTCTACTACGATGCCGCGCCGCTGCTGATCGTTAACGCCAACGATATTGACCTCACTCGGGGTGACAGAGATTATGAACAGCTCATCAACTATATGCTGGACATTAAAAAAGGTCGCCACTACTTCAATCCCACTTTTTTTAGCTGATTTGCACCAGCCAGCGACTGGCCGGGAGTTCGCCCTATGAAAAAACGCATCACCATCAGCACCCTCGACGCGATGAAAGCATCAGGTGAAAAGTTTGTGATGATTACTGCTTACGATGCGACCTTTGCGAGGCTCGCAAGTGAGGCCGGTGCAGAAACAATCTTGGTTGGGGACTCTTTGGGTATGGTGTTACAGGGGCATGAGACCACTATCCCCGTATCACTTGATTCAATGGCGTATCACACCGAATGTGTTGCACGAGCGCGTCCTCACTCACTGATCGTTGCAGACTTACCTTTCATGAGCTTCTCCAATTCAGATGATACGCTTCATGCCAGTACCCGACTCATGCAGGCCGGCGCACAAATGGTCAAGTTAGAGGGCGGTACCTGGCTTAGCGATAGTATTCACCGACTGGTTGAGCGTGGTGTGCCCGTATGCGCCCACCTTGGGCTGACACCACAATCGGTGAACGTCTTCGGCGGATATAGGGTCCAAGGCCGGACTCCAAAAGAAGCCAAATCGATTTTGGCTGACGCGGTAGAGATTCAGGACGCGGGTGCGAGCCTGCTGGTTCTGGAGTGTATTCCCGCCGAACTGGCGGCCGATATCTCCTCGAAGCTCGATATACCGGTAATCGGAATCGGTGCGGGAGGCGGAACTGATGCTCAGGTACTGGTACTGCATGATATGTTGGGTATGACAGATACGGCGCCCAAATTTGTCCAGAACTTCATGGAAGGCGCCACATCTATTCAAGCTGCGTTACAAGCATTTGTCAGCGCGGTCAAATCTGGACAATATCCCCGAGAAGAGCATACGTACTCGTAGGCGCCTGCGTTGATTATCACCGCTGACTCACAGGCATTAAGTGAAAGGCTCCAAGCTCTGAGAGCCCAAAACACCACCGTCGGGTTTGTGCCAACGATGGGGAATCTCCATCAAGGCCATTTGTCACTGATTCAGCAAGCGAGCAACGCAACTGACATTGTTGTCGTGTCGATCTTCGTTAACCCGATGCAATTTGCGGCGCATGAGGATCTCGACACGTATCCACGCACGCTTGAGGCGGACTTCTCTGCACTACGGAACGTGAAGGTCGACATAGTTTTCACGCCCAGTGCGTCGGACATCTACCCTCACGGAAGCAATAATGAAACTGCTATTCATGTCCCACTGCTGGGAGACGCGCTATGCGGAAAAGACCGCCCGGGGCATTTTGATGGTGTGTGCACTGTTGTTTACAAACTTTTTCAACTGGTGAAGCCCGACGTTGCGGTTTTTGGAGAAAAAGATCTGCAACAGCTGCTTATTATCAAAAAAATGACCCGTGACCTGAAATTACCCGTTGATGTTCAAAGTGGCGCTACAAAACGAGCTGAGGATGGGCTTGCCCTGAGTTCACGCAACCAATATCTCTCCAAAAACGAGCGGGCACTTGCACCGCTGCTATGGCAAACGCTACGGCACAGCGCCGAAAAACTGACAGCGAGCCCTGCTAACGACGCACGCCCCATATTGATAGCTGCACGTAAAACCCTAGAGCAAGCTGGGTTTTCAGTTGATTATCTCGAATTGCGGGCCATATCGACGCTGTCGGCAGCTCATGACGCAACGCAGGATTGCGCGCTATTTGTCGCGGCACGCCTTGGTCAAACTCGTCTGATCGACAACATTCAAATCCTCGCCACCTAGCGAGGCTCAAGCGAGACGGGCACGCGAATTTCCTCCACCAATTGTTGCACTGCGGCAGGCGGAGGCGCGGTCATATAGGTTACGGCCAACGTCACAGCAAAGTTAACCAAGGCACCCACTACGCCAAAAGCGTTGGGCTCAATTCCCAAAAACCAGTTGGGAGGCATATCACCGAGAAAACCGGTGCCCGGTATGAACATGATGCCTTTGTGCTGGAACACATAGGCCAATGTGACGCCCAATCCCGCCAGCATGCCAAGAATAGCGCCTTCACGCGTCACCCTTTTGGAAAAAATACCCAGGAAAAGCGCCGGGAAAAGAGAGGATGCCGCCAAGCCAAAGGCTAGCGCTACCGTCCCCGCTGCAAATCCGGGCGGATTCAATCCGAGATATCCCGCACCCAGCACTGCACCCGCCATAGCAACCCGTGAAGCCATCAGCTCTTGCCGTTCGGAAATATGAGGCATAAAGGTTCTTTTCAGTAAATCATGTGATATTGCCGATGAGATCGCGAGTAATAGCCCTGCTGCGGTCGAGAGTGCGGCGGCTAGACCTCCTGCGGCAACCAGCGCGATCACCCAATGAGGTAACTGGGCGATTTCTGGGTTCGCCAGTACAAGAATATCGTTATCTAACATCACGAGTTCATTCGTATCTGGGTCAGCCGAATACTGGATGTGGCCATCGCCATTTTTATCATCAATTCCCAAAAGCCCAGTGCGCTCCCAATTCCTAAACCACTCCGGACGCTCCTCAATAGCCAGATGCTGATTGGGTTCGGGTTGCAGCGTCTGCATGATATTAAGCCGAGCCATTGCAGCAACTGCGGGCGCGGTAGTGTATAAAATCGCAATAAATACCAATGCCCATCCGGCAGATGTTCTCGCCGCGCTTACCGTAGGCACGGTGAAAAAACGGATGATGACGTGAGGTAGCCCGGCGGTTCCGATCATTAGTGACGCCGTGAAGGCCGCCATGTTGAGCGTACTGCCCCGCACCGAGGTGGTATATTCCTGAAAGCCAAGATCCAAAAGCGTTTGGTCGAGCTTTTGCAGTAGATAGGTACCATCGGCGAGCGTAGAGCCCAATCCCAACTGAGGGATCGGCTGACCTGTCAGCTGCAAACTGATAAAAATGGCTGGCACCGTGTATGCAAAAATCAGCACGCAAAACTGGGCAATCTGGGTGTAGGTAATACCCTTCATACCACCGAGTACAGCGTAAAAAAAGACAATCACCATGCCCGAGAAGAGACCAGTTTCGTAATCTGTCTCGAGAAAGCGGGAGAAGGCAACTCCGATTCCTTTCATTTGACCTATCACATAGGTTACCGAGCAGATGATAAGGCAGATAACGGCTACGACACGCGCAGTATCGGAATAGTAGCGATCGCCGATAAATTCAGGCACGGTAAATTTTCCGTACTTTCTCAAATACGGCGCAATGAGCATGGCGAGGAGGACATAGCCCCCTGTCCAACCCATCAAGAAAACGGACCCTCCATACCCGTTATAGGAGAGCCCAATCAGACCTGCCATCGAAATAAAGGATGCCGCTGACATCCAATCGGCCGCAGTAGCCATGCCATTGGCGACCGGGTGAATCCCCTTCCCCGCCACATAAAATTCTTGTGTTGTGCCTGCTCTGGAGCGGATCGCGATCAAAATATAGACTGCGAATGTGGCACCGACCACCCAGTAGGTTGTCTCTGTCAGCGTCACTCCCCGGGCTCCTCAAGACCAAGCCGTTGCTCTAACCTCGCCATGAGCCTAGCGTAAACAAAAATCAATATGATAAAGACATAGATCGCGCCCTGTTGGGCAAACCAGAAGCCCAGCTTGAAACCGCCCAGCTGAAAATCATTGAGAGGTTCCACCCACAAGACGCCACAACCCAAACTAACCAGAAACCAGACTGTGCCCAAAATAAGCATCCAACGACGATTCTCTCGCCAGTAGGTTCCGCGAAGCGCTTCGAGATCTTCTGGTTGCATGACAGTCTCCACGTTGTGCTAAGTTGCTGTTGGTTATGATAGACCGCTCACTCAGGCAGCAACATCACTTTTCACAGAGATCTGCCGCGGCTTAATCCTATTTAGCGAAGATAAGGAGCGCTCTGCTTTGAACAAACAACACAGTTGTTGTCGAAAACTGTGTCACTTAACATCCGTGTTCTCTCACCCACTGGACGCGACCGATGACAGACCCGGCTAAATACAACGTGCCTGCGAGTTTCAGCGATGCTCACATCACACCTGAGCGATATCAGGCCCTCTACCAACAGTCTATGGAGGATCCAGATACATTCTGGTCGGAGCAGGCAACGTTACTCGATTGGCACACGCCATGGAGTGCTATTTCCGACACGGACATTAGCACTGGAGCGGCTCGCTGGTTTGTCGGAGCGCAACTCAATGTTTCAGTCAATTGTATTGATCGACACCTGCCACAACGTGCCAACGACATCGCCCTCATTTGGGAGGGAGATGACCCCAACGAGAGCCAGGCATTTTCCTTTCAGGATCTCAAAAATGAGGTCTGCCGCTTTGCAAACGTCCTAAAAGCTCAGGGAGTGAGCAAAGGCGATCGCGTTTGTATCTATATGCCCATGATCCCGGAAGCCGCGTTTGCGATGTTGGCCTGTAGTCGTATTGGCGCCATCCACTCTGTTGTGTTCGGTGGTTTTTCACCGGAAGCACTCAAGGATCGCATCAATGACTCCTCCTGCAGACTGGTTGTCACGGCAGATGAAGGTGTACGCGGGGGGAAAACCATACCTCTTAAAGCCAATGTTGATGTCGCCGTGACAGATACGGAGTGTGTCGACAGCGTCATTGTCGTTCGGCGAACAGGTGTAGAGATCGATTGGCTGGCACATCGAGATATCTGGTATCACGAGGCCGTCGCGGCCGTCAGTGATGACTGCGAACCAGAATGGATGGACAGCGAGGATCCATTATTCATCCTCTATACCTCAGGCTCGACGGGAAAACCCAAAGGCGTACTTCACACAACGGGCGGCTATCTTCTCCAAGCCGCCATGTCGATGAAATACGTCTTTGACTACCGCGAGGGAGAAACTTACTGGTGCACCGCAGACGTGGGCTGGGTGACCGGGCACACTTACATCGTCTACGGGCCGCTGGCAATTGGCGCGAAAACTTTGATGTTCGAGGGTGTGCCAACGTACCCTGAGGCAGACCGGTTCTGGGCCATAATCGCGAAGCACCGCGTCAATTTATTCTTCACTGCGCCCACCGCCATTCGCGCACTTCATAGTCTCGGAGATACCTGGGTGACGTCTCAGGATCGCAGCTCGTTGCGCATCATTGGATCGGTAGGTGAACCGATCAACCCCGAGGCATGGGAGTGGTATCACCGTGTTGTGGGAGAAAGTCGCTGTCCGATTGTCGATACGTGGTGGCAAACTGAAACCGGTGGGGTGATGATCACCCCCCTCCCGGGCGCCCATGCGCTGAAACCCGGGTTCGCCAGTTATCCCTTCTTCGGTGTCGAGCCGGCATTGCTCGACGAGAACGGGGCTGAAATACGAGGAGCCGGCGCGGGTTACCTGGTTATCAAACGAAGCTGGCCAGCCCAGATACGCACCGTCTTCGGTGATCATCAACGTATGGTAGACACTTACTTCACGACCTACCCCGGCTACTACTTTACTGGTGATGGCGCACTCAGGGACGAAGACGGCTATCTACGCATCACAGGTCGCGTGGACGATGTCTTAAATGTTTCTGGTCACCGCATGGGGACTGCAGAGGTGGAGAGCGCTCTGGTACTACACGAGGATATCGCCGAGGCAGCAGTCGTTGGGTTCCCGCACGACATTAAAGGCCAGGGTATCTATGCTTACGTGACGCCGATGAGTGGCGTAGAGGACAATGAGACGCTCCGTACCGAACTGATTGCACTGTGCGTCAAGGAAATCGGTCCCATCGCCAAGCCAGACAAGATTCAATGGGCGCCAGGGCTACCCAAAACGCGGTCCGGCAAGATTATGCGTCGTATCTTGCGTAAGATAGCGGAAGACGAGCTCGACCATCTTGGCGATATCTCAACGCTTGCCGACCCCAGCGTGGTGAGACAACTTATTGACTCCAAGTAAGCGATAGGCAGCGTGGTCATTCTTTGAGCCGGAGCCCACGGTAATCTGCTGCCAGGCGTATGGATGGTTTGAATGAGCAATAAATCACAACCCTCATTCCAGGTCGCCTTTGCCCTGTTTTTGGCCATCGTGGGTATTATTGCAGTTGGGTCTGCGGTACTCGGGACATCCATCCACGTTCTATTAATAGTAGCCCTCACCTTAACCTGCTACCTATCCTCGCAACTTGGCTATAGCCTAGAGGAATTGATCGAGTGCATGGCCAGAACTATTGGCCAGTCGATGTCGGCACTGCTCGTATTCATACTTATTGGATGCATAATTGGTGCCTGGATTCATTCCGGAACCGTTCCTGCATTGATCTTTTATGGACTTGAATTCCTACCGCCAAAATACTTTTTACCGGCTGGGTTGGTAATCTGCAGTATTGCTTCAGTCGTGACGGGTACATCATGGGGGACCATAGGCACTGTCGGTCTGGCCTTGTTGGGCGTAGGCATTGGTCTTGGGATTCCGCCGGGGCTTGTTGCAGGAATGATCATTTCAGGCGCATTTTTTGGAGATAAAATGTCGCCTATTTCCGATACTACCAATCTGGCGGCGCTAACAGCCAAGACGACTATTTACAGTCATATTGGCTCTATGCTCTTCACCACCATCCCCGCGTATATAGTCACTCTCGTGCTATTCACTTTAGTCGGATTAGGCTATTCAGGCGCTGAAAATGTTGACGCGGCTGAGGTTGCTCTCATTCAGGAAGTGCTTGCAACAGAATTTGACTTAAACCCGATGGTACTGGCGCCCATGGTGGCATTGCTTACCATGATGATAGTGAGGGTGCATACGCTACCGGCTATGTTAACCGGTGTAGTCGTGGCGACGATCGTATCGCTGGTTTTTCAAGACGCCAGTTTAGCGTCAGCGCTAACGGCAATTAACGAGGGGTATACGAATAAGACAGGGGTTGAGGTTGTAGATGCGCTGATAGTGCGAGGGGGAATCCAAAGTATGATGTACACCTTCTCGTTAACCTTTATTGCCCTGTCGCTAGGTGGAGTGCTTGATCAGGTTGGCTATCTTCGGGTAGTCGTCGAGAAAACAATTGAAAAAATCAAGTCTGCGGCCAGCATGATTACTTTTGTGCTGTTTTCAACCGCATTTTCGAATGCGGCAACAGGCGACACCTACATTTCTATTATTCTCAACGGCAGCCTCTACGGTGACACATTTGACAGAACGGGCCTTGATAGAAGCACGCTTAGTCGACTACTGGAGGAAGGTGGAACGATGACTGGTGCGCTGATTCCGTGGACGTCTACAGGGGCTTTTATCACTGGCACCCTTGGTGTCTCAACTTTGTCCTATCTACCTTATTGCTTTTTGAACATAATCAATCCAATGCTATCCATTGCGCTGGCGTACATCGGGATAATAACCTTCAGGGATGTTTCCAGGATTGTCGCCGCTAAAAGAGCCGATGCATTGTAAGCAGCCTCCGCGTCCAAAAAAAACCGCGGCCAGTGCCGCGGTTCATTTCTGCTAAGCAAGGCGCCTCACTTTACAGCGCACTGCGAATAGAGCGCCTATTCCTGTTCCAGCGATTCCGGTTCAGCTGAGTCATCATGTCCCTCGGGATCAGCTGGCGCAGTGGCCTCGGCTGCAATCTCTCGCATCGACAGTTTTATCCGACCACGCTGATCGACGTCCAGCACCTTGACCTGCACTTCCTGACCTTCCGAAAGGTAATCGGACACATTCTCAACACGCTCATCGGCAATCTGTGAGATATGAACCAACCCGTCTTTACCAGGAAGAATGGTTACGAAGGCGCCGAAATCAACAATTCGCGCGACAGTGCCAGTATAGATCTCTCCCACTTCGGCCTCTGCCGTGATGGCCATAATCATCTCGATAGCGGCGTCTCGGGAAGCGGCATTTTGACCAAACACCTTCACTGTGCCGTCGTCGTTGATGTCGACGGTCGCACCCGATTCCTCCGTTATCTGGCGAATGGTTGCGCCACCCTTGCCGATAATGTCGCGAATCTTGTCCTGATCCACTTTTAAGCTGCTCATACTCGGTGCGTTGTCAGAAGTGATCTCGCGGGGTGCGTCAAGCACGGTGTTCATCTGCCCAAGAATATGAAGCCTCGCCTCAAGCGCCTGCTCCAACGCGCGCTCCATGATCTCCTCGTTGATGCCCTCGATTTTGATATCCATCTGCAATGCAGTTACACCCTTGGCAGTACCTGCAACCTTGAAGTCCATATCGCCGAGGTGGTCCTCATCACCTAAAATGTCGGTTAACACAGCAAACTGATTACCGTCTTTAACAAGACCCATGGCAATACCCGCTACTGGAGCAGACAGTGGTACCCCAGCCGCCATCATTGAAAGCGAGCCGACACAAACTGATGCCATGGAGCTAGAGCCGTTGGACTCAGTAATCTCTGAGACAACGCGTATGGTGTAAGGAAACTCTTCCTCATCTGGCAACACTGCTGCCAAACCGCGTCTTGCCAGCCGTCCATGACCGACTTCACGACGGCTAGTAAAACCGATGCGCCCCGCTTCTCCCACAGAGTAGGGTGGGAAATTATAATGGAGCATAAATGGGTCACGGCGTTCACCTTCCAAAGCGTCAATGATCTGCGCGTCCCGGGTGGACCCCAGCGTGACTGCACCAATGGCCTGGGTTTCGCCACGGGTAAAGAGTGCAGAACCGTGCGCCTTCGACAGAACATCAACTTCGCAGGCAATCGCCCTGACCGTGCGATTATCACGCCCGTCAATGCGCGGTTCGCCCGCCAGAATACGGCTACGAACAATGTTCTTTTCGAGGGTCTTAAAGATGTCTTTAACGTCGTCTGGGGCTGGGCCATCATCTGTTGCAAGTTGAGCAACGACCTCGTCTTTTACTTGACCGACACGCTCATAGCGCGCAGCTTTCTCGGTGATTCGGTAAGCCTCTCCCAATGGCCCGGAGGCGGCAGCCTGCACCGCTGCAACCAATTCTGCATCCGCTTCCGGAGCCTGCCACTCCCAGCGCGGCTTGCCAGCTTCAGCCACGAGCTCGTTGATTGCATTGATAACTGTTTGCATCTCCTGATGCGCGAACAACACAGCGCCCAACATTTGATCTTCAGTGAGCTCTTTAGCCTGCGACTCCACCATCAGCACTGCATCTTTCGTACCGGCCACCACCATATCGAGCTGGCTATCTGCCAACGCCGAATATGTCGGGTTTAAAATGTAGCCACTGGCTTCGGTAAAGCCCACCCGCGCACCCCCTATCGGGCCGTTAAATGGACAACCTGAGATCGCCAGAGCCGCTGAAGTGCCAATCATCGCTGGGATATCAGGGTCAGTCTCTTTATCAGCTGACATGACTGTGCAAACTACCTGTACCTCATTCATAAATCCGTCTGCAAAGAGCGGGCGAATAGGTCGATCAATCAAGCGCGATGTCAAAGTCTCTTTTTCACTGGGTCGCGCTTCTCGCTTAAAAAACCCACCCGGAATTTTTCCAACCGAATAAGTCTTTTCGATGTAATGCACGCCCAAAGGAAAGAATGCTTGTCCTGGCTTCGCTTTAGGGTCGGCAACGACGGTACACAGCACGCTAGTGCTTCCCATCGATATCAATACTGATCCGGACGCCTGTCGTGCAATACGGCCGGTTTCCAGCGTGACTTCTTGGTCACCGTACTGGAACGTTTTTTTCACTACATTCACTTGTCTTCTCCAAATATGACGAGGCCGGCGCTGGGCCGGCCCTTTCTGATCCTCAGCGGCGCAGACCCAACCGCTTAATCAACTCTGCATAGCGGGCGGTATCTTTCTGCTTGAGGTAGTCGAGTAACTTTCGACGCTGGTTCACCATACGAATCAGGCCACGTCGAGAGTGGTGGTCCTGAGAATGGTCCTTAAAGTGGGACTGCAGCTGCTCTATATTTGCCGTGAGCAATGCGACCTGTACTTCCGGAGATCCGGTGTCGCCATCTGACTGCTGGTAATCGGTAACAATTTGCGCCTTGGTGGCTGCGTCCAACGCCATGGTGCTTTCTCCAACCTGCTTGTTAAAAGCGAGCCTATCCGTGCAGGTTTACAGACAGGTTCGCAAGTCGGCTAGTGCCGTAAATTTACTGGGAAAGAAGCCGCACTGGGGCTAATTTTCCGTCTTCTCGAACAAGACCGACGCCGAAGAAACATCCCCCGGCGTCGGCGATGCGCACCATACCACTCTGGGGGCCATTTGGCACTACCACTGGTTGACCCTTTCGCATGTAAAAAGTTGCGGCTTCAGAGAGCTCAACTCGCGGCAGTTGGGGCATACAGGCCTCGATCGGCGCGAGTAATGCATCCAGCGCTTGCTCGGAGTTCTGATCCCGCTGTCTCGATAATTGATCCAGCGTCACCGCGGTCGAAAGATCGAATGGACCAGACTGACACCGCCTGAGCGCGCTCACATGCGCGGGCACGCCGAGTGCCGCTCCCAGATCTTCTGCAAGTACGCGAATATAAGTGCCCTTGCTACACACCACAGCAACATCAACGGTCGCTATTTCTCCGGCACGAAATGCGAGTAAATCGAAGCGATGTATGGTCACGGCGCGCGCCTTTCGCTCCACCTGCTCTCCAGCTCTGGCAAGCTTATATAGCGGCTTGCCATCCACCTTGAGCGCCGAATACATTGGTGGAACCTGATCGATCTGACCCGTCAACCCTGTCTGAGCTCGAATGATGGCGTCCCGTGTTATATGCGACGCAGAGGCTTGCCGCAGGGTATTGCCATCCGCATCCGCAGTGTCAGTGCCCACGCCCAATACAAAAGTGCTGGTGTATTCCTTATCGGCATCCAGTAAAAACTGAGAGAACTTAGTGGCCTCACCAAAACAAAGCGGAAGGACTCCGGTCGCCAAGGGATCTAAACTGCCGGTATGCCCGGCCTTTGCAGCACCAAACAGTCGCTTGGCGCGCTGCAGAGCTGAATTAGAGGTGATACCTCCGGGCTTGTCGAGTACCAGTAGCCCGTTTACCTGCCGTCCTTTTCGCCGTCGACCCATTATTCCGAAGAAAAATCAGATTCCGACGGCGTCGCAGAAGCAAGCTGCTCGTCGACTCGACGCACCTCTCTCAACAAGCTCTCCATATCTCGGCCACGACCAACACTCTCATCAAATCGAAAACCCAGCCGTGGAACGGTTCGCATAGACGAACCTTTAGCTAATTGGGATCGTAAAAAACCCGATACTTTTTCAAGCACACGGGTCATTTCCGCTCGATGTTCTGGGGAGGCATCCTCCATCAGCGTAAAAAAGACCTTGGCATGGGACAAGTCTCGACTGACCTCAACGCCCGTCAGGTTTACTTGCTGGACACGAGGGTCACGGACCGCAGTGTGAAGCAAATGACCCAATTCCTTATGCAGGAACTGACTGACCCGCTCAGTCCGATCAAACTCCTTACCCATGACCCTGCTTCAAAGGCTCCTGGCGATCTCGTTGACTTCAAAGACCTCTATTAAGTCGCCCGCCTTCACATCGGTATAATTTTTTACCCCGATGCCACACTCCGTGCCACTCCGTACCTCACTGGCATCGTCTTTGAAGCGACGAAGAGACTCGAGCTCTCCCTCGTAGATCACAACATTATCGCGCAGTACGCGGATAGGCTTCGATCGATGCACGGTACCCTCAGTGACCATGCAACCAGCGATCAAGCCGAACTTAGGTGACCGGAAGACATCGCGCACCTCCGCAATCCCCACGATCTCCTCGCGCATCTCCGGTGAAAGCATACCCGAGAGTGCCGCGCGCACGTCGTCTATCAAGTCGTAAATTACATTGTAATAGCGAATCTCGACGCCCTCGTTCTCAGCCATTGCCCGAGCCTTGGTATCAGCTCGCGCATTAAAACCAATAATGATGGCCGAACTGGTAATCGCGAGACTGATATCAGTTTCAGAGATTCCGCCTACACCGCCCGAGACAATATTGACCTTAACCTCTTCATTACCCAAGTCTCCCAATGCGCCCTGAAGAGCCTCGAAAGAACCTCGAACATCTGCTTTGATGACCAGATTGAGGGTTTCTACTGACCCTGCCGTCATCGTTTCAAACATGTTGTCGAGTTTGGCGGCTTGCTGACGTGCCAACTTGGAAGAACGCATCTTTTCTTGTCGGAAGTCAGCCACTTCGCGTGCTTTCTTTTCACTCTCCAGCACGACTACTGGATCCCCGGCGTCTGGCGTTCCATCCAATCCCAACACCTCCACGGGAATGCTCGGGCCAGCCTCTTTGATCTGCTTACCATTCTCATCGAGCATGGCTCTGACACGACCATACCGCAGCCCAGCCAAAACAATATCGCCCTGCCTCAAGGTCCCCTGCTGTATCAAGAGCGAAGCGACGGCACCCCGGCCCTTGTCGAGCCGCGACTCGACAACAATACCGGAAGCGGGGACGTCCACGGGAGCTGTGAGTTCTAGCAGCTCAGATTGTAATAACAACGCATCGAGCAATTCGTCTACGCCTTGACCAGTATGAGCCGACACCGGGATAAACTGCGTATCGCCACCCCAATCCTCGGGTATGACATCTTTAGTTGAGAGTTCTGTTTTAACGCGCTCGGGATCAGCGGCCTCCTTGTCGATCTTATTGACCGCAACAACAATCGGGACGCCGGCCGCGCGAGCGTGTTGAATAGCCTCTTCTGTTTGCGGCATAACGCCGTCATCTGCCGCGACCACCAACACCACTATGTCCGTTGACTTGGCTCCCCGTGCCCGCATCGCCGTAAACGCCGCATGACCGGGCGTATCCAGAAAGGTGATCATCCCCTTGTCTGTCTCAACATGATAGGCGCCAATATGCTGCGTAATCCCACCCGCTTCGCCGCTCGCGACCCGCGACTCTCGGATATAGTCCAACAAGGACGTCTTTCCGTGATCAACGTGGCCCATCACAGTGACAACCGGCGCACGCGGCTCCGGAGTGCCCCCCTGACTCGCCAAAGTCTCCTCTAGCTTCTCCTCGACTTCTTCTGCGCTCTTGAGCACAACGCGGTGACCGAGCTCTTCCACAACCAACGTGGCCGTATCCTGATCCAGTACTTGGTTAATGTTCGCCATTACGCCAAGACCCATGAGCTCCTTGATTACCGCGCCGGCTTTGACCGCCATTTGCTGTGCAAGATCGCCTACCGAGATGTTTTCTGGGACATTAACATCGTAGATGATTTTCTCTGTAGGTTGAGCAAAGCCATGCTGATTGGGCTCGTCATTGAGCTTTCTTTTTCGTCCACCGCGACGACGTGCGACGCCAGCCTCAACGGCCTCAAGATCTGTGATCGATAGATTATGTCCGCGCTGCTTGCCTCTCGCCCCGGGTACATTGCCACGCTCAAGGCGTCCTTTGTTAGAGCGTCTACGGAGCTCATCGCGAGCGGGTAGCGTGCTCTCTTTTGTCGGTGCAGCATGGAGCCGCTTGGGCTTTCGGTCCGCTTCTTTGGTACCGGGTTGCGCGGAAGCCTCCTGTGCTTGCCGAGCGGCCTCTTCAGCCCGCGCCTTCACGGCAGCATCCAGCTCAAGCTTTTTAGCCTGCTCTTCTGCCTTACGCCTAGCTGCTGCGCGCTGCCGCAGCAACTCTGGATTTGATTCATCAACAAGCCCCTCAGCTTCAAGGGGGACCATTTCATCAGAACCCGACTGCGCAGGCGCTGATACCGCGGGATCCATGTCAACAGGTACTTCGGTCTCTGCAGGGCTCTCGGCCTCTACATCACCATCAGAGCCCGTATCTTCGAGGTCTTCTCGCTTGACATAAGTCCGCTTTTTTCGCACTTCAACATTGATCGTTCTTTTGCCAGCCCCACCTGCGCGCAAGGTGCTCACAGATTTGCGCTTGAGCGTGATCTTCTTGGGTGCACCGGCGCTCTCACCATGGCTTTGCTTGAGGTGAGCCAGCAGGGTCTGCTTATCCTCTTCCGACACAGCCTCTTCTGCCGCAGCGTGGGGTAATCCGGCATCTTTCATCTGCGCTAGCAGCCGATCTACCGACGCCCCGACGGTTTCTGCAAGTTGCTCTACTGTCACTTGTGCCATTTCTTTCTCCCTATTCGCTCAGTCGCTAGAGTGCAATCAACACCTGAAAAAAACTCAGGCTGTTGCCTCCTCTTCCTCAGCGAACCAAGGGGCGCGAGCTGTCATGATGAGCTCTGCCGCGCGTTCTTCGGTCATATCCTCGATATCAATAAGGTCATCTACTGCCTGCTCTGCAAGGTCTTCCATAGTGACAATGCCTCGACCCGCCAACACAAAGGCAAGTTGCTTATCCATACCGTCCATGGTCAGTAGATCCTCTGCAGGCTCATTGGCATCCAGTTGCTCTTCCGAGGCGATGGCCAATGTCAGCAACGCATCTTTTGCTCGCGCCCGAAGCTCGTCGGAGATTTCTTCATCGAACCCCTCGATAGCATTCATTTCCTCCAAAGGTACATAGGCAATTTCCTCGAGGGTGGTAAATCCCTCCTCGACAAGAACAACTGCAATATCCTCGTCGATATCCAATGCCGTCATGAATTGGTCGATAACTTCGCCGGCCTCGGTTTCCTGCTTTTCTATGGCGTCGTCGACACTCATAACGTTGATGATCCAACCTGTTAGATCAGAGGCAAGTCGAACATTCTGACCGCCTCTGCCAATTGCCTGCGCCAAGTTGTCTTCTGCAACCGCAACTTCCATGGTGGCGTTATCTTCGTCTACCACAATAGACTCCACCTCGGCCGGCGACATCGCGTTAATAACAAGTTGCGCGGGATTGTCATCCCACAAGATGATATCGACACGCTCATTATCGAGCTCATTGGATACTGCCTGTACTCTTGAGCCTCGCATCCCCACGCAGGCGCCCACCGGATCAATGCGCTGATCTCCGGTTTTGACAGCAATCTTTGCACGCGAGCCAGGGTCCCTGGCGGCCGCCCTAATCTGAATAACCCCTTCGGAAATTTCAGGAACCTCTATTTTAAAGAGTTCTACCAACATCTCCTGACAGGCGCGGGACAAAATCAGCTGTGGCCCGCGAGACTCGGTATTGATCTCGGTCAGGATGGCTCGGACACGGTCGTTAATGCGGAACGTCTCTCTACCGACGAGCTCACCGCGGGGTAGCAGACCCTCAGCATTATTACCAAGATCGACAATAATGTTGTCACGCGTGACTTTTTTCACGGTGCCCGCTAACAGTTCCCCTACTCGATCTCGATACTCATCAACAATTTGCGCTCGCTCTGCATCACGCACACACTGAACAATGACCTGTTTCGCTGTCTGCGCAGCAATCCGGCCGAAATCGACATTTTCAACGACTTCCTCGTGGTAATCACCCGGCTGCAACGCAGTATTTACCTCCGCTGCCTCTTCAGTCGTGAACTGGGTTCCCAACAAAGCCATCTCTGTGTCGGGCATGACAAGCCAACGCCGCTTGGTAACATAGTCCCCGGACTCGCGGTCTATCGAAACCAATATATCGGCATCCTCGTCGTAACGCTTGCTTGTCGCAGTGGCCAGTGCCAGCTCGATCGCCTCAAAGATGATGTCCTCTGACACCCCTTTTTCATTCGAGACCGCCTCAGCGACCATCAGGATTTCTTTGCTCATCGATTCACTCTCTGCCTATTAGCCGAGTCGAATTACTTCGACCTTGTGTTATTTCAGTACCACCGTTTCATTCTTTGCTCTGCCCAAACTCTAATCTGGGCATGGCCCGCGCCCGATCAACAGATCTAAGCGGTAACGTGTAGGCTTGCTCGTCTATCTGAACGACCACCGTATCGTCGTCCGCAGAGAGCAATAAGCCTTTAAATCTGCGCCTGCCCTCCACGGGTAGCCTCAGTCGGATATCCACCATTTCGCCCACATACGGTTCATATTGCTCTGGCCGAAACAGTAACCGGTCAATACCGGGAGACGAAACCTCCAGCGTGTACTCCCCACTGATAGGATCCTCAACATCCAAAATACCGCTAACCTGATGACTCACCTGAGCACAGTCATCCACGCTGACCCCGGTCTCGGCTTCAATATATATCCGAACCGTTGGTCGTCTCCCGGGAGAGGTCAACTCGACACCCCACAATGAGTATCCCATGTCTTCGACGGTCGGCTGTAAAAGCCGCATCAACTGCGCCTCCTTTCCCGACATGTCCTCCTCCCTCAGGCTATGTATTCCACACAGCCACAAAAAAGCCCCAAAAGGGGCTTCCGAAGTGACGGTCAGCGAGCAACGAGCTGCCGTCAAATTGGTAGCGGGGGCCGGATTTGAACCGACGACCTTCGGGTTATGAGCCCGACGAGCTACCAGGCTGCTCCACCCCGCATCAATACTCTCTGTGACAGCCCCCTTTTTAGCGTCTGACCATAACTCATATGGCTGCCGCAGGCGTCACCGTGGTGCGATCACCACACACTGAGGCGCGAGAGTATAGGAACCGAGGACATCGCCGTCAACCCACACAGAGGAGCTAACAATATGACTTTATTTTCGGCAGTGACTGCGAGCGTATTCCTGATTAGTCGATGTTTGAAAAAGACCTTCTGCCAAAGTACTGTGAGCCGCTACACAACATTGAGCACTGTTCGGTGTCCCGTCGACCCATCATCAAACTAGGTGGCATTCAAACCGCCGCCAAAATAATGGCCCAGATGAATCAGCCGGGGGCAGATACCGTGCTTCATCAGTTATATCAGCTCGATGAGGATATTGCGGAACAGATCAGTGATCAGATCTTACCCTTTGACAAGCTTGCCAAGGCTGATGCTCGCAGCCTTCAAATTTTGGTGCGCGAAATCGATTCGTCCGTACTCATCATCGCGCTCAGGGGGTTATCCAAAAACATCCGCGACCCTTTCCTGCAGAGCATGTCCAGCCGTGCCAGAGAGATGTTCATCGAAGAGATGGAGGAATTAGGCCCCATCAGACGCAGTGATGTGGAGGCTGCGCGAGCAGCCGTTGCCAGATTAGCCAAGCTGCTGGCAGATGAAGGTCGATTCATGCTGCCCCAAGAGGGATACATTTACTAGTCGGGATCAGTTGGGCACAGATAAGTTCACGGGGCTCACCTGCCACGGGAGAGCAGCCCACATCACGCCTTTTGACGCTCACTGAATCTCGCGAGCATACAGGGGGTTTCGGGCTGCCTGCTGTTCTCTAAAGCTGTTCCACTGAGTCGGCCATCCAGTCCATGCGAGCGTCAAGCCAATCGCTCAGATGCGTAACTTCTTCCTCGTAGGTATTGTAGACCACGGGATTTGGCCAAACGTACTCGCCAATAGTTTGCCAAATCGAATCGTTCTCCGCTTGGGCGAACTGAAGGTCTTCCGCCCATTTTTGGATATTCTGTTTGATCTGGGAGCGTTGTGCGTCAAAAAAAGCGAAACGCTCTTTGACCCTGGCAGCAAATCGAGGGTCTTCTAACATGCGGCCAATCCAAGTATTCCACCTGACCCACCATCCTTCTGGATAGGTAGCATCTGCGTAGTCAACATTTCCAAATGCCAAATCAAAGTCCCAGATAGGCCCCATTTTGATTTTATCACCTGGGACCCAATGAAAAAAAATGCTGGAATACCACTGAGCATCAACGTTCTTCGCGATCTCGTTGACTAAAAACCAATCAACAAAACTATCGATATCAACATAAGTAGCGTAACCCGACTCTACACTAGTGAAATCGCTACTGAATAGGACGCGTTCAAATTCATTAATGTGCCGGCTGACTTGGAGATATTGCTCATCACCGTCATCGACGCTGGGCTCCTTGATATTGACAAGATAATTCTCTGTCCGGAAAAAGACATCATCAGGATCGATACGATCAGGTTGATCAATCTCCAGCAAAAAGCCGGTATCGCCAATATCGACTCGATTTGCGCCGTCTTCTACTTTCTCTGTAACGTGATAAACGCCATCGTGCGTTCCATTAAAGACAACCTCTGCAAAGTGGCCGCTGGGTGTCCAGCGCAGCGTGCTTAGACGGCCCAGCTCAAAGGCCAAGCGGTTTCTGATGAGTGTTTTATCGGAATACTCAGCCAAAAAAAGCCATTTTTTGTCCGAGGGCATGCCAAAGAGTGTGCGCTTGGATTCCAGTTTGAGCTGATAAGGCTTTTTGGGGTGCAAAGCCCAGGTGCTGTTGCCGCGGCCCCTTATTTTCATTTCCATTTCTTCTATGGATTCATGGGAGCGCCACCCATCCAAGCTGAATGTGCCGGCAACGTACTCCTCTTTTGACGTGACTGGCACGTTGGTCGAGAGATAAATAATGGGTAATCCCGTGAATCGGACGAGATCGATCTCATAGGTCTTTGAGATCCCTGATTCATTAGAAACGGTATATGACAACACGTTCGTGAAATCCTGAGCATCTTCTCCAGAGGCTTGTACGACACCCTCAACCGTAACTTCAGCGCCCTGAAAGGTGAAGGAGGGTACCAAGGACTTCACATCTGCGATGCTGGCTAGCCGCGCAGAGAACTGAGCACCACTAGCATCAAGCTCGAGGTCTGATTCGAGCGCTGAATTATGCTCCGCTCTGAAAGAAAAACTCTCAAGGACAGGGTCAAGCTCTGAAAATGCGGCCTCCACGGTGCAAGCTGCCGTTATCGCGCTGGTTGTGTAGCTGTTCCCTGACAACGAGCCACCACAAGTGCCGTCCACCCCGCTGACCCGGTAACCGCTGTCGGGGGTCACTGTAAAGCTTGTGGTGCTTCCCTGGGTAATGGTTTGAGGCGTATTCGGACTTATTTCACCGCCGACACCTGCGCTAGGCGTCACTGCAAAGCTGAGTGCGGGCGCCTGCGACCCAGAACTCTGCCCCCCGCCTCCGCACGACAATAAGAGAGTAAACGCGGTGGCCAGCATGCCGCGAAAAAACAGAGAGGTCATTAAGGCATTGTCCTGCTGATTGGATTTCACTTTTACCACGTCCGCGTAACTGTCTGTGCGCAACAAATGTATTCTCGAATACTGAACCTGTAGAGGCCCAGCCTGCCGCAAAGGTTATTGAGTTGGATGTGCGAAGTATCAATTCATCGAGGGCGGCCCAAGACTTCCCTGTCCTGGCATCGTTCTTTTGGTGCGGAAGGCGGGACTTGAACCCGCACAGCCAAAGGCCACTACCCCCTCAAGATAGCGTGTCTACCAATTCCACCACTTCCGCATATTCACTCACCGTCTAACACAGGCGCGTCGTCGGACGCTCCTCCCGTTAGCGGTTCGAACTCTGCTGTAGGCATGTCGCCGTTTTCCATCTGCTCTGCAACAATTTCTGAATCCGGAACATCAAACCCGAGGTCGTCTTCACCTGCAGTGCGATTATCGGCGATCACTGCAAGACCGAAACTGCTAGCGAAGAAAATAGCCGACAGCCAAGCTGTCATTCGCGTCAAGGCATTGCCGCTTCCTGCACTGCCAAACAGCGTCTGGGACGCACCCGCTCCAAATGACGCCCCGATGTCCGACCCTTTACCACGCTGCAACAAAATCAGCCCGATCAAAGCGAGTGCCACCAGCAGGTGAACCATGAGTGTGATCTGTTCCATAGGAACTCCTTTCGTCCTCCCGACAATGACGCAACGAACAGCTTCGGGCGCGAGATGATACCGATCAGTCTGGCGAGCCGCAAGCGACTTGCTCCCAGTTTTGAGGGACCGAAGCGGGTGTTGCGGCTACGGCAGGCGTCTGCAGGATAAGCTAGTGCGCATCACGAATTGTCTGAGCGATGCGTTCAGCGAGCATTAAGTTTTCGCTGCCGTCAGTCCCTTCAATCATGACACGGATCAGTGGCTCGGTTCCCGATGGACGCAATACCAGACGTCCGCGACCGGACAAAACCTCTTCTACGCGCCGACTCTCATCGAGCGCGGCAGCACATTCAGCCAGGAGGAAATCGGGTGAGACGGTCACATTCAGGAGTGTTTGCGGATATTTGTGCAAGCCACTTTTCAGCGTAAGGAGGGTTTCACCCGACCGCACTACAGCCGCCATCACCTGAAGCGCGGCAATAATGCCATCACCTGTCGTGGTTTGCTCCCCACAAATAATATGGCCCGAGGCCTCTCCACCCAACTGCCACCCCCTCTGCGCCATCTCCTCCAACACAAACCGGTCACCCACTTTAGCTCTGACTAAATCGACCCCTTTCTCCCGCAGTGCTTGCTCGAGACCCAAATTGGACATCAGCGTACCCACTACCCCCTCAGGAGCACGATTCTGTCTGACGAGGTCATTAGCAATGATAAAAAGCAATTCGTCCCCGTCTATCACCGTGCCATCGGCCGCCACGCACTGCACTCGATCTCCATCACCATCAAATGCAATCCCGGCATCGGCTTGTTCACTCAACACCCTCGCCTGCAACGCGGCAGGAGAGGTGGAACCGACGCCCTCATTAATATTGTAGCCATCGGGCTCCGCACCAATCGCAATCACCTCCGCACCCAGTTCAGCAAACACCTGCGGCGCTATTTGATACGTCGCACCATGAGCGCAATCAAGCACCAACTTTAGACCGCGGAGGCTTAGCGAATGCGGGAAACTACTTTTGCAAAATTCGATATAACGACCGGATGCGTCAACCATTCTGTTCGCCTTACCTAACTCGGGTGAAGGCACCGTCTCCATTGGCTGGGAGAGGATTTCCTCAATCTCCTCTTCCACCTCATCAGACAGTTTTTTTCCATCGGCATTGAAAAACTTTATTCCATTATCGGTATACGGGTTATGGGAAGCGCTGATCACAATACCTGCAGAAGCCTTCTGACTGCGGGTCAGCATGGCAACGGCAGGTGTCGGCATAGGGCCCAGCAGCAGCACATTCGCGCCCGCGGCCACCAATCCAGCCTCCAGAGCTGACTCAAACATATAGCCGGAAACTCGAGTATCTTTGCCAATCAACACTTTGGTCGCCCGCTCTTCGCTGGCGAAAACTCGACCTGCTGACCAGCCGAGCTTCAGCATGAAATCTGCCGTCACGGGATACTCGCCTACAGCGCCGCGAATACCATCGGTGCCAAAAAATCGCCTACTCATCTGTCAAAACTCCTGGGTAAGGCTCGCCACATAGCGAGCGCATCAACCGTTGCCGCTACGTCGTGCACTCGCAATATGTGCGCACCCCGCTCTACCGCGATCATCGCAAGGCCCACGCTGGCATAAAGCCGTTCTGACGGATTACGATCTAGCACAGTGGCAATCATCGACTTACGTGACAACCCGACCAAAAGCGGTCGCTGGCCAAAAGAAACCTCCCCTAGCCGCGCCAGCATCTCAAAATTCTGACCAGAGGTCTTACCAAAGCCAAATCCCGGATCGAGCACAATACGCTCTTCTTTGATACCCGCCCGAGTACACGCTGTTACGCGCTCCTCGAAAAAGTGCCGAACGTCAGCGATCACATCAAGATACTCAGGAGATAGTTGCATGGTACTTGGCTCGCCCTGCATGTGCATGACACAAAGAGGTAAACCCGTCTCTGCAGCCGCCTCGAGGGCACCTGGCCGCCTGAAGGCGCGAATATCATTGAGGAATCCCGCTCCAAGACGCGCGCACTCCGTCATGAGCTTTGGTGTGCTGGTATCTACGGAGACAATGACTTCGAACCGTTCGACGAGGAGCTCGACCGCCGTCAGTACACGATCCATTTCTTCTGCCTCGGTAACCGCCGCTGCGCCGGGCCGCGTCGACTCACCACCGACATCCAACATAAGAGCGCCCGCATCCACCATAGCCTGCGCACGACCCAAGAGGGCATCTAGATCAATCTTATTGTCATAGTAAAGATCCCCCCCGTCCGAGAAGGAGTCAGGGGTAATATTGAGGATGCCCATGACGCTGGGCAAAGTGAGGTCGAGTGAGCGCGACCCGCATTGAAGGCGCCTGGTCATCACTCTGGGCTCTTTGGTTTGCGAGAGTGCTCAGTGCTCGGTTGCAGCACCACCTATGGGATTTCCCGTTGGCTCAGGCTCACCGGCATCGGGTGGCGCGCCACGGTCATCACCAGACCAACTACTGGGTGGTTTAGGTGGCTGTCCCGCCATAATATCTTCAATCTGCTCGGCATCGATGGTCTCGTATTGCATGAGCGCGTCCGCCATCATATCCAGCTTGTCACGATTATCTTCAAGCAGTTGGTGCGCTTTGGCGTAACAATCGTCAATGATGCTGCGCACTTCTCTGTCGATCGCCAACGCCGTCTCATCTGACATGGCTTTGGCAGGCTGCCCGGCACTCCGGCCCAAAAACACCTCTTCGCCACCCTCGTCGTACATTAGCGGCCCCATTGCCTCGGACAACCCCCACTTTGTCACCATATTACGCGCGACTTCGGTAGCCCGCTGAATATCATTGGACGCACCCGTAGTGATACCGTCCTTGCCAAGCGTCATTTCCTCGGCAACCCGTCCGCCAAATAAACTGGTGACCTGAGAGATAATATGACGGCGACTATGGCTATAACGGTCTTCCTCAGGAAGAAACATCGTGACCCCAAGAGCGCGCCCTCTGGGAATGATCGACACTTTGTATACGGGATCGTGCTCGGGCATCAGTCTGCCCACAATGGCGTGGCCCGCCTCGTGATAAGCGGTATTCCGTTTCTCTGACTCGGACATCACCATGGATCGCCGCTCGGCCCCCATCATGATCTTGTCCTTGGCCAACTCAAACTGATCCATATCGACAACGCGCAATCCACCGCGCGCAGCAAAAAGTGCAGCTTCATTTACCAGGTTCGCCAAATCTGCGCCTGAGAAACCGGGGGTGCCCCGCGCGATCTTCGAGGAATCGACATCCTCGGATAATGGCACTTTTCTCATATGGACTTTCAGGATTTGGTCTCGCCCACGAATATCGGGCAAGCCCACGACGACCTGTCGATCAAAACGGCCAGGGCGTAACAAAGCGGGATCCAACACATCTGGGCGGTTTGTCGCCGCGATCACGATGACCCCGTCATTCACTTCAAAACCGTCCATTTCGACCAGCAGTTGGTTCAGCGTCTGCTCTCGCTCATCGTGACCACCACCCAAGCCTGCGCCGCGGTGGCGACCGACCGCATCAATCTCATCAATAAAAATGATGCACGGTGATTGCTTTTTGGCCTGCTCGAACATATCACGCACTCGAGAAGCCCCTACACCTACAAACATCTCGACAAAATCCGATCCGGAAATCGAGAAAAACGGCACCTTGGCTTCACCTGCAATGGCCTTGGCCAGCAAGGTTTTACCGGTGCCCGGTTGGCCGACCATGAGAACCCCTCTGGGAATACGGCCACCCAACTTTTGAAATCGACCTGGATCACGAAGAAACTCGACCAACTCCTGTACGTCTTCCTTCGCCTCTTCCACTCCCGCCACATCAGCAAAAGTAGTCGTGATCTGATCTTCCCCAAGAAGCTTGGCCTTACTCTTTCCAAAGCTCATCGGGCCGCCTCGTCCACCCGCACCACCTTGCATCTGTCGCATAAAAAACATAAACACAGCGATGATCAGCAATATGGGGAAACTTGCGATCAACAATTGGCTCCACACAGACTGTTGCTCGGGCTTTTTCCCCTCAACCGTCACATTGTGGGACAGAAGGTCATCCATCAGTTTGGGGTCTTCCACCATCGGCCTAACGGTCTCGAAACTGGTTCCGTCCTTCCGCTGTGCGCTGATGGTGAGGCCATCCACCACAACCTTGGAGAGGCGATCCGTCTGCACCTCCCGAATAAATTCTGAGTATCCGATCTGTTCTGTAGCGGATCGCAGATTAAAATTATTGAAAACCGAGAGTAATACCGCGGCTATCAGCAGCCACAGCAACAGGTTCTTGGCCATATTGTTCACAATAGTTCCTCTCGGTTTCGACACGTGCGCTAAGCTCGGTCACGTAGTATAGCGGGTAGAGTAAAGACTCTGAACCAGCCTTTCGGTGCCCTTTCACCTCGCGTATCCAGTGAATGGGGGATTTTTGCAACATTTCAAGGCTATTTTGGCTGAAATTCCCGAATTGCGCCGCCATTACCCCGGTTAAACTGCCCTCAGGCTGCCGTTTTGGCTACTTTCAGGCCCGTAGCTACCACATACACTTCCCGCGACCGCGGCCGCGACGCAGAAGGCTTACGTGTAATTACGCGCTCAAAACGTTCGCGGATCTGGCGAAACCATTCCTCGAACCCCTCTCCCTGAAAAACCTTCGTCAACATGGCACCGCCGGGTGATAACGCACGAAGCGCTAAGTCAGTCGCCAATTCCACCAAATACATAGCTCGCGGCTGGTCGACTGCCGCCAGGCCGCTCATATTGGGTGACATATCCGATATCACCACATCCAGACGACGTCCCGACAGCGCCTGCATCAGCTGGTCGTACGTTTCCTGCTCCGTAAAATCACCCTGAATAAACGTCACGTTGGGTAAATGATCCATAGGCAAAATATCACTTGCCAATACGCGTCCCCTGTCGCCCACCAACACTCCTGCCACTTGAGACCACCCCCCAGGCGCACTGCCAAGATCGAGTACCGACATGCCGGGCTGAATCAACCTGTCCTTCTCGTTGATCTCAATGAGCTTGTAGACGGCACGCGAGCGATACCCCTCGCGCTGGGCACGTTGCACAAAAGGATCATCATGATGTTCCTTCAACCAGGCGCGACTGGATGATTTTTTTTTGCCCATTATTGCCCCACCTTCACCACAACCCTGCCAGACCCCTTTACACTGGTACTTTCACGAAGTGTACCGCGAGACACCATATGATCGCTTATGAACCCTTCAAGCAGTAAAGAATTACGTCAACTACGTGCTCTGGCACACGCCTTGCGCCCGGTGGTCACCGTTGCCGGTAATGGACTGTCAGCTTCAGTACTTCAAGAGCTTGACCGCGCACTTTCAGACCATGAATTGATCAAAGTGAAGGTCTCTGTCGGCGATCGAGTCCAGCGGGAGACGGTTGTCGCAGCACTGTGCGAGGCCAGCGGTGCCCAACTGGTGCAGCGTATTGGCAACATCGCGACCCTGCTTCGCCGTAACCCGACAGCAGATCCCAAAAAGTCGAATCTGCTTCGAGCGAAACCCTAACCTCAGGCCCTATGGTGATGGCCGAAATTATTCAGTTCCCGACGCGACAACGAGAAGCCTTTGATTTTCTTGATCGCGAACTGGCCGCATTACTCAGAGCAAAAGGGGCTGACGAGGCGCTGATCGACTTCGCTACCGCGACACTAACTGAAGTTTATGATGAACTCCGGCGCAGTGCCGACCGTCATTTCGAGGTTCGCCTCCCGCTCGATGTAAGCGAGTTAGCGGCAGACCAGTTGCGGGAAGATATTACCTCAGGAATCGAGAAGTTGAGCCGAGAACAACATGATCTGACGTTAAAGCTGGCAGCGCGTCTAGTGCTGACGGAACTTCGACTGTTTCAACATGAACGCAAAGACTGAGCGTCATAGCATGGCGGTGATTTGAAAGGTGGCCCAGGCCGCCAGCCACGCTATGCAAAGGTAAGCCACCACCATCCGGCCAGCCAATCGCCATGAATTTGCCTCTCGCGCCAGAATGGCGACCGTGGAAACGCACTGCAGCGCAATTGCGAAAAAAACCAGCAGCGCCAAGCCCGAGCCCAGAGGCAGTGCACTCGCCTGAATCTGTTCAACGAGCGGCAGTATGTTGTCTTCGGCGCCTTCGATGCCCATGATCGTGCCAAGGGTGCCAACAAAGACTTCTCGGGCAAGAAACGCACTAACAATCGCCACACCATATCGCCAGTCGAGACCCAAAGGCTGAAAAACGGGCTCTATCCACTTGCCAATCGTGCCCAACCATGAGGCGCCAAGGTCCGCACCCTGATTGGGGAAATAACCCAATACCCAAACCACAATCGTCACGCTCAAAATCACCAATCCCGCCTTGGTAACAAAATGTTTGGCTCTTTGCAGCGATTTTCGGGCAATGGGCACGAGAGCGGGCATCCGGTAGGCAGGTAACTCCATCATAAAAGGCATTTGCGCCTCTCCTGTACTGATGCGATTCACGACCCCGGCCACCAGCAATCCACAAACCATGCCCAAGCCATAGACACAAAAGAGTGTCAGGCCCTGCCAGCCGACCAAGCCGCCCAAAGCGGTCTCTCTGGGAATAAAAATCGCGATCAATAACGTGTAAACCGGCAAGCGGGCTGAGCAGGGCATCAGGGGAATAACCAGGTAGGTCAGAAATCGGGCGCGGGGTGACTCGATAGAGCGTGCGGCGTAAATGGCGGGAATAGCACAGGCTACGCCCGACAACATGGGAATAAAGCTCTTTCCACTGAGGCCGAAAAATCTCAGCGGCTTGTGACAGATCAGCGCTGCGCGCGCGAGATAGCCGGAGTCCTCAAGTAAACCGATGACAAAGGTCAGCACAAATATTTGTGGCACAAACACCAGAAAAGCACCGATTCCACTGAAAATGGCGTCCGCTGTAAAATCACGAAGAATGCCCTGATCAAGGAAAGGCAGTATCCAACGGCCCAGCCCGGTTACGACCCTCTCCACGGCATCCATCGCCGGTGCCGACCAGGTGAAAATTGACTGAAACAAGACCAGCATAATGAGGCTGAAGGCCAAGCCCCCCGACAGTGACCCCAGGAAGAATCGGTCGAGGCGTGATTGTATAAGCAACAATTGGTCAGCGGGCGCGCCGAACCGCTCCGCCAGCCGATGCGCCTCCTCATAAAGCGCGCTGTCAGCCGACTCATCGTCCTGGGCCAGTAACATCGGTTCTTCATCGGCCGCCACTGCCATCTCGTCTAGTGTCGATGAGGCCAGCTGATCCAACACCTCAGCCAGCCCCATGCCTGTTCGCGCCGACACAACCAGCACGGGGGCGCCAATATTTTCTGCAAGACCCGGTGCGTCTACCTTGAGAGAATGCCGCGCCAATATATCGCCCATATTGGCCAACACGGTGATCCGCTTGCCGCTTCTCCGGCACTCGCGCACAACCTGCAAACAGAAAAATAAGCTTTTCTCCAAACGCGTGGCGTCTACCACACAAAGAACGTGCTCCACCTCTGGGTCGCCTAAGGCGTCTGCAAAATGTGCGACCGCAATTCGCTCCTCCTCGGAAATGGGTCTCAGCGAGTAAGTGCCGGGAAAATCAACCAGCTCGCGATCGGGCAGTTTCGCTAGCTGTCCAATGGACAGGTCGACCGTAATGCCAGGATAATTGGCGACACGGTGATTAAGTCCCGTGAGCCGATTGAACAGGGCTGTTTTTCCCGAATTCGGGGTCCCGACAAGGAGCACTTTTGACATGAGGTTACCCTCCCGACAGGCTGACAAGTACTTGAATTGCCAGCTCGCGGTCGAGGGAATAAGTGGCGTTGCTCACGCGGTAAACACGCGGCGCACCGAATCCAGGTTGATGCTGGCAAGTGATCGTCTCACCCGCATGAAAGCCAAATTCCTGCAGTCGGCCGCGATACCGACCTGAAAGTTCAGGGCAAAAGCCGACCAACACCCCGGCAGTATGCATCGGCAGTTCCCACAAATTTATCGTTTGGCTTTCAGCGACCACAGGACGTTCCCGCGATAAAACGCGGATCATACGTTCAATGAGAATGATTTTCAGTAAGTCTACAGGTGCTCGACGGCGTCTATCTCGTAAACAACATCGCCACCGGGAGCCTTGACGACGACCTCGTCACCTTCGGCCTTTGCCACCAAGGCACGCGCAATAGGCGAGTTCACGGAAATAAGATTGGCTTTAGCGTCCGCCTCGTCCTCGCCGACAATGCGATACTGCACTGTCCGATCATTATCAATATCGATCAAGGTTACCGTAGTCCCAAAAATGACTTTGCCGGAAGGGGGGATGGTTGCAACATCAATCACCTGAGCGTGAGACAGCTTATGCTCGAGCTCCTTGATTCGGCCCTCGGCAAAACTCTGCTGCTCGCGAGCCGCATGATACTCGGCATTTTCTTTGAGATCGCCGTGCTCTCGCGCCTCTGCAATGGCCTGTGTGATTCGCGGGCGCTCTACCCTTTTAAGCCGCTCTAATTCCTCTCGCAGCGCTCGCTCGCCCTTGACTGTCATGGGGACTCGGTTCATACCGCAATGCTCTCATGTAAATCCTGAAGACGACGCACCGTCATGTCTGTCTCCTGCTCCAATGCCATACAAACAGCCTCGGCCGCGGCCAATGTGGTGGTGTAGAAAACGCGATGTTGTTCAGCGCTCGCCCTAATTGACGCCGAGTCCATAATGGCACGACGTCCTTCTGTTGTGTTAATGATCATCGCCGCTTCGTCATTCTTGATCAAATCGACAATGTGGGGCCGCCCCTCAGCTACTTTATTCACCCTTCGGACCGACAGACCCGCATCCTCCAGCGCATTGGCTGTGCCGCCGGTTGCCGCGAGAGTAAAACCACGCTTTACCAGCCGTTGCGCCACATCTATCGCAGCTGCTTTATCGGCATCGCGCACGCTTATAAGACACAAACCTGACGTCGGAGGGTCGTCTCCTGCCCCCAACTGCGCGCGAGCAAAAGCCGCTGCAAACGTGTCCCCAGTGCCCATGACCTCACCCGTAGACTTCATCTCTGGACCCAAAATAGGATCAGTGCCCGGAAATTTGTTAAACGGTAATACCGCCTCTTTAACACTGTAATAGGGCGGGACAATCTCTCGCGTGACACCCTGACTGGCGAGACTCTGTCCAGCCATGCAACGAGCTGCCACCTTTGCGAGAGAAACACCCACAGCCTTGGAAACAAATGGCACGGTTCTCGAAGCACGTGGATTCACCTCGATGACAAAAATCTCTCCGTCTTGCCACGCAAGTTGTACATTCATGAGCCCACATACACCTAACTCTATAGCCATTTTTCTGACAACTTCTCGCATGGCTTCCTGAACATCAGAAGGCAAACTGTAGGGCGGCAAGGAGCAGGCAGAGTCACCCGAGTGGACGCCAGCCTGTTCAATATGTTGCATGATTGCACCGATGACCACTTGCTCACCGTCGCTCACAGCATCGATGTCTACCTCGATAGCTGCACTAAGAAAACGATCCAGCAGCACAGGAGAGTCCTCCGATACTTTAACGGCATCGTTCATATAACGCAGGAGATCCTCTTTACGGTAAACGATCTCCATAGCGCGGCCACCCAGCACATAAGATGGTCTGACTACTAACGGATAGCCGATCTCGTCCGCTGCCGTCACAGCCTGCTCAACACTCCGCACAGTGGTATTTGCCGGCTGACGAAGAGCAAGGCTTTGAATCATTTTCTGGAACCGCTCACGATCCTCGGCACGATCAATCTGATCAGGTGTGGTACCAACGATCGGCACGCCCGCGGCCTCTAGTGCACGCGCCAACTTAAGTGGCGTCTGCCCACCAAATTGCACAATTACGCCAGTGGGTTGCTCCAATGCAACAATCTCCAAAACGTCCTCGAGCGTCACCGGTTCAAAGTAGAGTCGGTCGGACGTGTCATAGTCAGTGGATACCGTCTCCGGGTTGCAGTTGACCATGATGGTCTCATAGCCATCCTCGCGCATGGCGAGCACCGCATGCACACAGCAATAGTCAAACTCGATGCCTTGACCGATCCGATTAGGCCCGCCGCCCAGAACCAGAATTTTTTTGCGGTCGCTGGGTGACGCCTCACACTCCTCCTCGTAGGTGGAGTACATGTAGGCCGTGGATGAAGCGAATTCAGCTGCACAGGTATCCACGCGTTTGTATACGGGCCGAATACCCAGGGACCACCGCCGTTCGCGAATGTCACCTTCGGACACCGCTAGCAACTCCGAGATGCGTCGATCAGAAAACCCGCGGCGTTTGAGGCCCCACATCAATGCGTGATCGAGGTGTTCCAGCTTCATGCCGTGCAGTCGCGACTCCCACTGGATGATGTCGGCAATCTGCACCAAAAACCATGGGTCAATTCCCGAGTATCCATAGATCTCTTCGAGTTCAAAGCCTGCTCTGACGGCATCAGCGACGTACCAAATACGATCAGCACCCGGGTTAGTCAATCGATCCACCAATTCCGATCGACTGTCCTCATCTGTCACCAGCATCTGGGGCTCGAACCCGGCTGAACCAACTTCGAGTCCACGCAACGCTTTTTGCAACGACTCCTGAAAGGTCCGGCCAATCGCCATGACCTCCCCCACAGACTTCATCTGCGTAGTGAGGCGCGGATCCGCTGTCGCAAATTTCTCGAAGGCAAAGCGCGGGATTTTTGTCACCACGTAGTCAAGCGTGGGTTCAAAAGACGCTGGCGTCACGCCACCAGTAATGTCGTTCTCCAATTCATCGAGTGTGTACCCTACCGCCAATTTGGCCGCCACTTTCGCAATCGGAAAGCCGGTTGCCTTAGACGCCAATGCGGAGGATCGAGAAACACGGGGGTTCATCTCGATGACGACCAAACGACCGGTATCCGGGCACTGCCCAAACTGGACGTTGGAACCGCCGGTCTCAACACCTATCTCGCGCAACACCGCGAGAGAGGCATCGCGCATGATTTGGTATTCCTTGTCTGTGAGGGTTTGTGCAGGCGCAACCGTAATGGAGTCACCCGTGTGAACACCCATTGCGTCGAAATTCTCAATCGAGCATACGATGATGCAGTTGTCATTTTTATCACGAACAACCTCCATCTCGTACTCTTTCCAGCCAATCAATGACTCGTCAATCAGCAGCTCGCTGGTCGGCGATAATTCAAGCCCTCGTAAGCAAATGTCTTCGAATTCGTCGCGGTTGTAGGCAATCCCTCCGCCTGATCCCCCCATCGTAAAAGAGGGACGGATAATGCAAGGGAAGCCAATCTCCTCGTGCACCCCCCAAGCCTCTTCCATACTGTGCGCCAATCCCGCACGAGGCGTCTCGAGACCAATACGCCGCATAGCGATATCGAATTTCTCACGATCTTCCGCTTTATCAATCGCCTCTTTGGTTGCACCGATCATTTCGACGTTAAAGCGCTCCAGCACGCCCTCCGCAGCGAGTTTTAGTGCGCAATTGAGGGCCGTTTGCCCCCCCATAGTTGGCAAAATCGCATCCGGACGCTCGCGCTCTATGATGCGCGAAACCGTCTGCCATTCGACGGGTTCTATATAAGTTGCATCAGCCATGGCAGGATCGGTCATGATGGTGGCGGGGTTGGAATTAACCAAAACAACCCGGTACCCCTCTTCCCTGAGCGCTTTGCAAGCTTGCGCCCCGGAATAGTCGAACTCGCAGGCTTGTCCGATCACAATCGGCCCGGCGCCGATGATCAAGATACTCTCAATGTCTGAGCGTCGTGGCATGGTTTAGCTCACCTTTTCCATTACGAAGCACGCTCCATGGCCTTGATGAAGGGGTCAAACAGTGAGGCCGCGTCATGCGGACCCGGGCTGGCTTCTGGGTGCCCCTGAAAACTGTAGGCCGGGACATCTATGCGAGCAATACCTTGTAGCGTGCCATCGAACAGCGAGCGATGTGTCACCTCCAAGGTGTCGGGCAGCCCTTCCTCAGAGACGGTGAACCCATGATTCTGGCTCGTCACCATCACGGTGCCGGCCATCATATTCTGCACCGGGTGATTCGCACCATGGTGCCCAAACTTCATCTTCTCAGTCTTGGCTCCGCTGGCTAAAGCAAGAATCTGGTGGCCAAGGCAGATACCAAACAAAGGGATCCCCTTGGCCATGGCTGCACAGGCCAGATCAATAGCGTAATCGCAGGGTTCTGGGTCACCAGGCCCATTTGAGAGGAAAATACCGTCGGGCTCATGCGCGAGCACCTCGGTGAGAGTGAACTGGGCAGGCACGACGGTAACGCGACACCCAAGATCCACCAGTATGCGCAAAATATTGCGCTTAACACCGAAATCCAGTGCCACAACGTGGAACCGCGAGGCAGATCGAGACTCCCGATCGCCTGCCGCCGACCCCAAACGCCACGTTCCCTCACCCCACTCGTAGGGTGTTTGTGTCGTCACCTCTCTTGCGAGATCCAGACCCTTGAGTCCACTGAACGCGCGTGCCTGTCCCAGGGCACTCGCCTCATCCAGCTCAGGTCCAGCCATGATGCAACCATTCTGCGCACCTTTATCGCGTAGTATGCGCGTCAACCTTCTGGTATCGATATCAGAAATAGCCACAACGCTCTCTGCGGTAAGGTAATCACCTAGGCTCCGCTCTGATCTAAAACTGGACGCAATCAGTGGCAGATCCCTGATGATAAGGCCAGCTGCCTGAATGGCATCCGACTCTTCATCCGCAGCATTGACGCCCGTGTTACCGATATGGGGGTAGGTCAACGTCACTATTTGTCGGCAATAGGAGGGGTCTGTCAGGATTTCCTGATACCCCGTCATAGCAGTATTAAAGACCACCTCGCCCACTGTGCTTCCCACAGCGCCAATAGATCGGCCGCGAAACGTCGCGCCATCTTCCAAAACGAGGACAGCGGAATGAGACAAAGAGACCTCCCAGTCGTTATCGCCAGAGGGTTGAAACAGGTGCACGGCAAGGCCGGGCTAGGTTCACCCTGTGGTCGCAAATCGCAAACGTAGACGCGTGATGGAGCTGACAATAACCCCGCGCGGGCTGGTTCTGCAGTCTACGGTAAAGCGTTTTCCCTGTCTAATATTTAGGTTGCGCCACCCGCTACGGGATGTCGGTTACACTGCGCGCCCCGCTCAAAAGGAGAAACATCATGTCCAGGGTCGATCATTACTTTTTTGGGAAAAAAGCCGCGATATCGGGAGCGGGAGACGGCATCGGAAGAGCGCTGGCAGAGCGGCTGAATCGAGCGGGATGCCATGTCTGGTTGTGTGATGTGAACGAAGCCAAATTGGCAGAGACCGTAAATTTATTGGATCGCGAACGTGCGGGCGTGATCACGCGGGTTGTGGACTGTGGTCATCGCGATGAACTGTTTGCCTGGGCACAATCCGTGGCAGAGGACACCCCAGAAGTTGACGCACTTTTCAACAATGCCGGTGTCGGTTATGGCGCGCGGTTTGAAGACTCCACCGAAGACAATTTCAAATGGCTAATCGATATTAATTTTTGGGGAGTCGTGCACGCCACGCGGGCATTCCTGCCACTGCTGCGGGCATCACAGCACGCACATCTGGTCAATATCTCCTCGATTTTCGGCATGGTCGGCATTCCTACCCAAAGTGCTTATAACGCCGCTAAGTTTGCTGTGCGCGGTTTTAGCGAAGCGTTACAAGCGGAATATCTCGACGGTAGCCTGCACGTCAGTTGCGTTCATCCAGGCGGCATTCAAACTAACATCGCGCGCGCGGCCCGAGTAAATGGCAACTCGCAACCTGACAGCCCTGAAGAGCGCGACGCACAATTTCGGCGATTAGCCCGCACATCGCCTGAGCGCGCAGCTGAAATCATCCTCACCGGTACAGCTCGCGCCAAGCGGCGGATTATGGTTGGGTGGGATGCTTGGCTGATCTTGCAACTTACCAAGATTCTGCCGACGCAATACCACTGGATCACCGCGCGCGCAGCGAATGACTGAACACTCCAAAAATATGACTCCTTCGCTTGTCGGAACCGATCGGCTGACCCGCGAACCTTTCTTACTATTGTTTATCGGATTATTTGCAACAGCAGTGGGTCAAGCTTTTGTGTTTGCCATTCTGCCGCCTCTAGGGCGCTCGGTGGGGCTAGATGAACTCCGCATCACCGCCATTATCTCTACATCTGGACTGGTCTTTACGCTCGTCGCGCCCTTCTGGGGCCGGTTTTCTGATCATATAGGACGAAAGCCGATCATTATAATCGGGCTGTTGGGTTACTCCTTTGGGTCCTTGGTTTTTGCCATTTTGTTCAATGCAGCAGCCGAAGGCTGGATTAGCGGCTTAACGCTCTTTATTACTGCGCTGGTCATTCGCTCACTACAATCGGCAACAATGTCCGCAACCCACCCCGGCTGCACAGCCTATGCCGCGGACCACACATCCCCACAATTTCGTGTCAAGACGCTTGCTCGACTCTCAAGTGCCAACAGTATTGGCTTGATCATGGGACCGGTGCTCGCGGGAGCTGTCGCCGGCTGGGGTTTATTAGCGCCCTTGGTCGTGGCATCTTTTCTCTCAGGACTGGCGGCCTTGATCATTGCCCTGAAACTGTCGCCAGGAGCAGCGCCCCGCGCGGTGAAGACCCCACGACGCCGCATGGGTTACTTTGACGTAAGAGTCAGAATGTATCTCATTTCAGCGATCGGCGCTTTTAGTGGCTTCGCTATGATTCAGCAAACACTTGCCTTCCGTCTGCAAGATACCCTCAATTTGTCGGGCATTGAAACCGCTCAGCATACTGGCTGGGCCATGATGGCGTCGGCCGCTAGTACGCTGCTCATGCAGTTCACCGTGGCGCAACGTTACACAGGCTCCCCCATTCATCTCGTCAGGAGCGGGGCGGCTTTGCTGTTTTGCGGCGCCGTTCTGATCAGCGCTCTGGAAAGCTGGCAAGCTGTCATGAGCAGCATGGCGCTGATCGGGGCTGGGCTGGGCTTGCTAATGCCCGCAGTGGCAGCGGGCGCCTCGGTCGCGGTTGGTCCAGAGGAACAGGGAGCTGTGGCCGGACTAGTGAGTGCATGTCCGGCGGCAGGATTTGTCGTGGGCCCCATCAGTGGCGGCTTTCTCTATCAGCACAGCCCTACCGCGGCCGCATGGACCGCAGCCACGCTGTTACTCGTGGTATTTATTGCGACGTTGATACGAGACACCAATACGACTACTTGAATCCAAAATATCGGTCAATTTTCACCCTGGCGTGAAATGTTTCGCTATCGCCTCTCTGATAGAGCAGGGAATCGCTGCAGAGCGACCTGTGGCGCGGTCAACAAATGCATGCGTGAAAGTCCCGGTCACACAGCTGTGCGCTGCTTGCGAGGCAAAGACGCCAACCTCCCACGTGACAGACCTGTCCCCCAACCTGAGAATCTTGAGCCCGAGTGACAGGGTCGCTGGGTAACTCACAGGACTAAAATAATTTGCGCTGGAGGACACGACGTATCCGACCACATCGTCCGTGGTGGGCGCCAGACCACCCTCCTCGATCAAAAACCGATTCACCGCGGAGTCGAAGTAGGCGTAATAAGCGACATTGTTGATGTGTCCGTATATGTCATTATCCGCCCAGCGGGACTCGAGATTATAAAAAACTGCGTAACCACCTCGATCCGAAGGGCTAGGTCGAGCGCTCACGAGGTTCCAGCCCAAGCTGCCCGGTAAAGCGCCAGCGCGGCGGCCTCATCCACTTCGACCGGATTATTGATAAGCAGTCGTTGCTGCTGCATGGCATCGGCCGCAAGCATGGGTAGGTCTTTGGCCGGTACGTTAGCTGCCTCAAGAGTCCCGGGCAGATCGGCATCGTCAATCAACTGTTCAAACCATTCCACGAAGCCAGGCAAACCCTCAGTGAGTGGTTTTGGCAACAATGTGGCCAACTCCAGATACTGCACCTCTGATGCAACTGCATTGAAACGCAATACCGAGGGAAGCATAAGCGCATTACTTAACCCGTGGGGCATATGGTAGTGCCCGCCGAGCGGGTAAGCCAAAGCATGCACAGCTGCAACCGGAGCGTTCGCAAAGGCTTGCCCTGCCAAAGTGGCCCCAAGCAGCATCGCCTCTCGAGCTTGCAGATCGGTCGGATGTGATAATACCCGTCGCTGATTGCCAGCCAACAGCTTGAGTGCTTGGCGAGACAGCATGTCGGAAATCGGATTTTTTTTGATTTTGGATGTATAAGCTTCGATAGCGTGAACCATCGCATCGATTCCCGTCATCGCTGTAACGTGGGGGGGTAATCCGACCGTTAGCTCGGCATCGAGAATGGCCACATCGGGTAGCAAGGCTGTGGCGCTGATTCCTGCCTTGGTAGTCTCTCCGGTCGTAATCACCGCAACAGGTGTCACCTCTGAGCCGGTGCCGGCGGTAGTGGGAATGAGCACCAGCGGTAGGCGCCCACCCGTCACTTTATCCACCCCATACAGCTCAGGGAGCACCTGAGTACCATTCGCCAATACCGCTATGGCCTTGGCAACATCCATAGAGCTGCCACCGCCCAAACCAATGACGCCATCGCACTGCTCAGCCTGAAGCTGCTCCAGCGCCGCCAACACGACCGATTCCGACGGATCAGCCGTGACCTCGGTATACACACTCACCGATTCGCAGATCGCCCGGGTGCTTTCCTGCAAAGGGCCCACCAAGCCCGTGGCCATCAAACCCGGGTCGGTGACGATCAGTGGCCTTTTTATAGCCAGCTCTGCGCACACAGCACCGATCTTTCGAGAAATACCGGGGCCAACCCGCAAAGAGGTGACGGTATTGAAGCGGTACTCAGACATATTAAAAAGTCAGGATGACCTTGCCCTTGGCACGACGCTCCATCATAGCGGCATAGGCTGCTTCGTATTCCTCGACTGGGAACAAATCAGTAATAACCGGCTTTAACTTGCCTTCTTCAAACCACTGCCATACGGTCTTGATATTGGCTTGGTGTAACTCTGGTTCTTCCATGGTGAAGCGACCCCAGAACACACCCACCAGCGCACACCCCTTTAGCAAGGTGAGATTCAAAGGAATACTCGGGATCGGGCCAGAAGCGAAACCGATCACCAGATACCGGCCATTCCAACCCATGGAACGAACAGCCGGCTCACTGAAGTCGCCCCCTACAGGGTCATACACAACGTCTACGCCACGCCCGCCCGTCAGTTCCTTGACACGATCCTTGAGGGAATCTGTGCTGTAATTAATCGTGTGGTCTGCCCCCAGTTGCGTGCATAGATCCAGCTTTTCATCAGTACTTGCCGCCGCGATGACGGTGGCACCAAGGGCTTTGCCCAGTTCGACCGCAGTGCTCCCGACCCCGCCAGCGGCACCAAGCACCAGCAGTGTTTCGCCGGGTTGGATATTCGCCCGCTGAACCAGTGCATGATAAGAGGTTAGGTAGGTAATCGAGACGCCCGCCGCCGCCTCGAAAGACAGCGCGACTGGCTTCGGTAGCACAGCCATCTCGTGCGCGACAACCTCTCCGCAGAAACCACCTGAGCCGCCACTGTGAATCACCTCATCACCGACTTTCCAGCGTGTGACCGCCGAGCCGACCTCTTCGATCACACCCGCGCACTCTCCACCCGGGATGAATGGTAAGTCAGGCTGGAGCTGATACTTGCCCTGGATGATCAGTACATCAGGAAAATTCAGACCCGCCGCCTTGATGTGAATCCTGACGTCGTTGTCACCCGTTTCGGGCGCAGGCCAATCGGCCACCAGATCGAGACGATCCGGCAGACCATGCTCACGACAAACCAGTGCCTTCATATCAAAAGACCTCAAATAAGCCCGCAGCGCCCATGCCGCCGCCGACACACATTGTCACGACAACATACTTCGCGCCACGTCGCTTACCTTCTATCAAGGCATGCCCCAGTAACCTAGAGCCGCTCATACCGTAAGGATGACCCACCGCAATCGCGCCACCATTAACATTGAGCTTGTCATTGTCGATACCAAGCTGGTCGCGGCAGTACATAACCTGAACCGCGAAGGCCTCATTGAGCTCCCACAGACCAATATCATCCACTGACAGTCCGTGTTGCTTCAGTAATTTTGGCACGGCGAAGACGGGACCAATACCCATCTCGTCCGGTTCACAACCTGCAACCGCGACGCCCCGATACGCGCCCAGCGGGGTCAAACCCAGCTGTGCTGCAGTCGCCGCTTCCATGACTACTTGCGCTGAGGCGCCGTCAGACAACTGCGAAGCGTTACCCGCGGTAATGGTGCCGCCCTCAATCACAGTCCTCAGCCCCTGAATACCCTCGAGAGTCGACGGGCGAACGCCCTCGTCGGTGCTTACCGTCGTTTCCGCAGTGGATTGCTCACCCGTCTCTTTGTTATAGACAATACGCTCGCAAGTCACGGGCACCAGCTCGTCATCAAACTTGCCAGCTTCATAAGCTGCGGCAGTGCGCTGCTGCGATTGCAGCCCGTATTCATCCATCGCATCGCGAGTGATGCCATAGCGGGCCGCCACCGTCTCTGCGGTCTGCAGCATGGGCATGTAAATATCTTTGTGCATGGCCAGCAACTGTTCATCAGCCGCCCGGTGGAGGTTCATATGCTCGTTCTGAACCAGTGAGATAGAGTCGACACCGCCCCCTATTACCACCTCCATGCCGTCGTGAAGGACCTGTTTGGCAGCGATCGCCACCGCCATCATTCCTGAGGAGCACTGACGATCAACCGTCATGCCTGAGACGGAGACGGGCAAGCCTGCTCTGAGCGCCGCGGTTCTGCCAATATTGCGGCCCGAACTTCCTTGGGTCAGCGCGCAACCCATGATGCAATCTTCGATCCGCTCGGGCTCAATGCCCGCACGCGACACCGCGGCGCTAATGGCATGTCCCGCCAGCGTGGGCGATGACAGATTGTTAAAGCCACCTCGGTATGCCTTGCCGATGGGGGTGCGTGCGGTTGAAACAATTACTGCCTCTCTCATATCTGTGTCCTTTCTAACGATTTGAATTTGGTTTACTGCTTGTCTGGGTGAGGGATGTTGGCCGGGCGGCACACGCAAATACTCGAAAATATACCAACCGCCAATGCAGTGTCCTGCCGTTAGTTGGGATCGATACCTAACCCTTCCATGGCCTGACCCACCATTTTGATACTCTGCTCAAAGCCGGCCTGCAGGGCCCGCTCGCCGCCGTCTGAAATTTGCGCCCAATTTGCCGCAATCCCCTCTGGGGTCTGATCCGATTTGGGCAACCACATCCCTTCGGTCTCGACAATTTTTGCCACGGCAAACGCACCCGCACCTGCCGCCAATATTGTCCGCGTGGGGGCATCCTCTGACACGAGGAACAAAACGGCAGGGGTAACAGTATCCGGAGTCATCATTGCGAAAGCTTTCTCATCTATAAGCCCTTCCGTCATTCGAGTTCCGGCAGTCGGCGCGAGCGCGTTGATCTTGACGTTATATTTAGCGCCCTCTTGCGCCAGCGTGTTCATCATGCCGACCACGCCCATTTTGGCAGCACCATAATTAGTCTGGCCGAAGTTACCGTACAGCCCACTGGAGGATGACGTCACGACAATACGGCCATACTCCTGACCTTTCATAATTTCCCAGCAAGCCTTGGTGCAATGCATCGTGCCCATCAGGTGGACCTCAGTAACCAGCCGGAAATCTTCTACTGTGCCTTTTGAAAAACTCTTGTCGCGCAGAATCCCTGCGTTGTTGACCAGGATGTCAATGCGGCCCCAGCACGCCATGGTCTGGGCCACCATGTCTTCAACCTGAGCCAAGTCGGCGACATTCGCACCGTGCGCCATCGCTTCGCCACCCAGCGCTTCTATCTCGGCGACCACCGCCCTCGACGCTTCAGAATTAGCACCCTCTCCAGAAACAGAACCACCTAGGTCGTTAACCACAACTTTGGCTCCCCGCTTCGCCAACTCAATGGCATGGCACCGACCGAGGCCACCACCCGCTCCGGTCACAATTGCGACTTTCCCGTCGTACCGTATCGTCATAGCGTTACTCCCGATCTATTAACCAATAATGGACATGCCAAGCCATTCAGCATAAACCGCCGGTGTATCGACACCTTCAATCTCAACGGTCACAGCCTGCTTGACCAAAAAACGATTAGCATCCTTGCGGTCCACCGAAAGAATCTCGGTGTGTGCGCGAACGCGTTTGCCGGCGCGAACCGGATGCAGAAAACGGACCTTATCCAGGCCGTAGTTGACCCCCATAACAATACCCTCAGGGTAGACGCCGTTTTCCGCGCAGAGCTTGGTCAACAGCGACAAGGTCAAGAATCCGTGTGCGATGGTGCCACCAAACGGCGTCTGTGCAGCGGCTGCCTCGTCGATATGAATAAACTGGTGGTCCTCAGTGCAATCAGCAAAAGTGTTGATCCGCTCCTGGTCAATCTCAAACCAGCCTCCCGGCGGTAATGTTGTGCCGGCTTGATTTTCCATCTCCTCAGGTTTGACCATTGTCAGCGCCATCGGTGTCTTCTCCCTTACTCTTCTCTATCAGTTTATGTTGTCATGCTTTACGGCTGGCTCTATTAAACGTCCCCGCGTTACTCAACGTAGACCTCATCTCACGGGCATTATCCGTCACGGAAAGTCGCGGCCAAGCCACTCGTTTCTGCCAGGTACTGTTTAATTTCATTGCGCCCGACCACCATTCGATGAACCGCATCGGGACCGTCAGCCAGACGCAAGGTGCGCTGGCCAGACCACATCTCGGCAAGCGGCGTATCCTGCGATACACCAATGCCGCCATGCATTTGGATCGCATCATCGATCACTTTCAAGGCCATATTGGGCACCACAGTCTTGATCATAGAGATCCAGATTCTTGCCTCCTTGGGCGAGGTGTGGTCCATCATCCATGCTGTTTTGAGCGTCAGCAGCCGCGCTTGCTCAATGTTCATTCTCGCGTCGGCGATAATGTCGATGTTCCCCCCCAGCTTATAGAGCGGACGACCAAACGCCTCGCGCTCGGTAGCGCGCTCACACAGCAACTGCAAAGCCTTTTCAGCCGAACCGATTGACCGCATGCAATGGTGGATGCGGCCGGGGCCTAAACGGCCCTGGGAGATCTCAAAACCTCGACCCGGACCCAGAATGATGTTGTCTTTGGGTACCCGCACATTATCGAGTTTTACCCGCATATGGCCATGGGGCGCATCAAGCATGTTGAACACTTTAAGGGGCCTAACCATGTTTACCCCGGGGGTATCCAAAGGCACTAGAATCTGTGATTGCTGAAGATGTTTGGGCGCCTCGGGGTCAGTCTTGACCATGCAAATCATGACCTTACAGCGCGGGTCACCCGCGCCTGACGTCCAATGCTTTTCTCCGTTAATCACCCACTCCGCCCCCTCAAGCTGCGCAGAGGTACAAATATTGGTGGCATCGGATGATGCCACCGCAGGCTCTGTCATACCGAAACAAGAGCGAATCTCTCCTGCCAGCAGTGGCTCAAGCCATTGTTGCTTCTGGGCTTCGCTTCCATACTTGTGCAGCACTTCCATGTTGCCTGTGTCGGGTGCAGAGCAATTGAAAATCTCCGCGGCGAGTCGCGACTTACCCATCTCTTCAGCAAGGTAGGCGTACTCGACTGTATTTAATCCGGACCCTTTCTCACCGGTGAGAAAAAAATTCCACAAGCCCGCTTCTCGTGCGTGGGTCTTTAACTCATTGAGGATTTGATACTGGCGATCGGTCAAATCAAAGGGGTCTCCCACTTCAATTTCCGAGATATATTCGCCTTCGACCGGAAGAATGTGTGCGCTGATAAAAGCCCTGACCTGTTCAAGTACCGGCGCTAATTTTTCCGAAATCCCTAAATCCATCACTCACTCCTTAATCAACCCTTACTCATTCTCAGGGTGCTGCCGGGCAGCCTCTCTATTATGGCATATTATATGCCATTAAACCCGTGGGCGGCTGCAACTACCCACGGAATTACCCCTTGATGTGAGCACCGAAGACCTTAGCTTACGCTGGTATACGCGACAAGGAGAATGGCAAACAACCGCTGCCTTAAGTGCTGTAAAGCCCTATGAGAGGGTCTTTTATTTCCCGATATTGCCCAGCAGATTTCTGGCAAAGCGTGGCTGCGTCGTCCCGCGTCAACCGGGCCGGTTATAACGGCACTGGCAACATCAGGGATTCCTTGACCTGCTCCATCACTACATAACTGGTCGACTCCTGAACACTAGGTAAGGTCAGCAACGTTTCGCCCAACAATACGCGATAAGCATTCATATCAGCCACTCGAGCCTTGAGCAGGTAATCAAAATTACCCGACACCAAATAGCACTCCTGCACCTCGGGCAAATCCATAGCGCACTCGGTAAATTCTTCAAAAATATCCTGTGACGTGCGATTCAGGCGAATCTGCACGAACACCACCAACCCGCGATCCAATGCACTGGGATCCAAAACGGCCTGATAGTGTTGAATGACGCCATCTCGCTCTAGCCGCCGAACACGTTCCTTGCAGGGCGTCGTGCTCAAGCCGACCCTTCGCGCAAGCTCCGCGAATGGAATGCGCGCATCCTGCTGCAACACGCGCACTATATTCCGATCGATCCGGTCCAGCTGATATGACTGACTACCCATTCCCCAATCCGCCAGCAATGACGCTCCAAAAGCTATTACCGCTTTAAAATATGACCTTTTTTTTACCTAAATTATAGCTATTTCAACTATTTTTATTAATTTTTATTATTTTTTCAGCTTAAATTAAAAATTTAATTAGTGCTTTCAGCCTTTGCGGGAAATAACAGTCATCACAGACTACACAGACTTATAGTGGCTACCGGTTTTGGAGATCACGACATGCTGATTGGTGTACCCAAGGAAATCAAAGCACAAGAGTTTCGAGTCGGTATGACACCGGCGGGCGTTCGTGAGTTAGTCGCAGCGGGTCATCGCGTGCTGGTTGAGACGGGTTGCGGCGACGCTATTGGGCTCTCTGATGAAAGTTACCGAGCCGCTGGCGCAGGGACAGCGGACACCGGCGAGCAAGTCTTCGCCGAGGCAGAAATGATCGTTAAGGTTAAAGAACCCCAGGCACACGAATGCAGACAGTTGCGGCCCGGACAAATTTTGTTTACCTATCTGCATCTGGCTGCAGATCCTGAGCAAGCGTCGCTGTTGCTCGACTCTGGTGCAACGTGTATCGCCTACGAGACCATCACCTCGCCCCAGGGCGGTCTGCCACTGCTAGCCCCTATGAGCCTCATCGCAGGCAGGCTGTCGGTTCAGGCGGGAGCACACCACTTGGAGATACATCAAGGAGGAAATGGCACGCTACTCAGTGGCGTGCCCGGGGTCCAACCGGGAAAAGTATTGGTGCTAGGCGGCGGTGTCGTAGGCAGCAGCGCGATCCGCGTGGCGCTGGGCATGGGTGCAGAGGTGACAGTGCTGGATCGCTCGATCACTCGCCTTGAGCAACTGGACGAGCAGTACGCAGGTCGATTGCGCACGATTTACTCCACGGCGGCGGCCATCGACGAATGCGCTCAGGAATCTGATCTGATCATTGGCGCGGTGCTGATTCCCGGCGCCTCTGCCCCCAAGCTCATCAGCCGGAGCCAGCTCACCCGATTCAAACCCGGCACCGTTATGGTGGATGTCGCCATCGATCAGGGCGGCTGCTTTGAAACATCAAAACCAACCACTCACGCCCAACCCACCTACCAGGTCGCTAACGTGGTGCACTACTGTGTTGCAAACATGCCCGGCGCAGTTGCGAAAACGGCCACTATGGCGCTTACGAATGCCACCCTGCCCTACATCATGCAACTGGCACAGGGCGATGTCGCATCAGCTCTCCAGGCCGACGTGCATTTTGGCGCTGGCCTCAATGTGTATGATGGACAGCTAACGCATGCGGCCGTGGCGACTGCACTGGGGGAATCATACGTGCCCGTAATCGAGGCCCTCAACACGCCCATGCAACTCAAAACCGCCTGACAACTCAGAACGGAGCGGAACAACCGCATGACAAACAATCGCGTGAACATTCAATCCGCCTGTGACTTCTGGCTGGCGGTGATTTGTTGCACACTCACACCCAATTACCGCTATCGCAAGGCCATACACTGATGCATCAGGTCGATCCCGCTATCGAAGCCTTATCAAAATCGATTTTGTCATACGCTATGGACCGATTGCGTATGGACCCCCCCACCATCGATCATCCGTTGCCACAGACAACGTTGGAGAAACTGGCGGGGCAGACGATCACGGAAACGGGTCTCGGGGGTGAGGAGGCGCTGCACTTGTTTATCGAAACATTGGCACCTGCCTGCATTTCCGAGGACCACCCGCGCTATCTGGCTTTTGTGCCCACCGCGCCCTCAGAGGTCTCAACGCTGTTTGATCTCGTGGTCGGCGCATCCAATATTTGCGCCAGCAGCTGGCTAGAAGGTGCTGGTGCTATCTACGCCGAGAATCAGGCGCTCAGGTGGATTGCAGATATTGCGGGCTTGCCCGCCGAGGCCGGCGGCGTATTTGTCAGTGGTGGCACAGCAGGCAACCTGTCGGCACTGGTGGCCGCTCGCCATGATTGGCGGCAACGCTCACCCGACCATGCCCGACAAAGAGGCCTCATCATCTCATCGCGGGGTGCGCACGCCTCGGTTGATCAGGCAGCGCAGGTGATGGACGCCGATCTCATTCAATCTGGGGGACATCAATTAACCGGCGCGGACGTGATAAGCACTATTGCGGACCTCAACGCGGCAGACCGATCAAGGCTATTCGCGGTGGCCTGCACAGCGGGCACCACCAACCTTGGCGTCATCGACGATATGCAAGGTATTAGCGATGTCTGCAAGAAAGAGAGCGTCTGGTTTCATGTGGATGGCGCTTATGGCGGTGCGGCGCTGGCTGCGCCATCGACCCGGGCACTTTTTAACGGCATAGAAGGAGCAGACAGCTTTATTGTCGACCCTCATAAATGGCTTTTTGCGCCCTTTGACTGCTGCGCTCTGATTTATGCGGATCCCGGCAAGGCGCGCACAGCGCATCGACAACATGGTGATTATCTCGAGGTGTTTTACGACGGCACCTGGAACCCCAGCGATTATGCGCATCACTTGTCGCGCCGGGCACGTGGACTACCCTTCTGGTTCAGCCTTGCCGTTCATGGTACTCAGGCTTACGCCGACGCAGTCGAAAAAACCCTCGATTGTGCCCGCGAGGCCGCCGCTATGATCGACGCTCACCCTCGTCTGGAAATGGTGACCGAGCAAAGACTCTCCATTTGCGTGTTCAGGCGACTGGGCTGGTCACCTGAGGACTATAAAAGCTGGAGTGACGCGCTCTTGGAACGCGGTGATGGCCTGGTGACCCCTACCAAGCATGAGGGTGAAACCGTTCTCCGATTCTGCATTGTGAATCCGCGTACGACTCGAGATGATATTCAGCTCATCCTCGATTCTCTCTGACGGCGCGCCAATCCAGACTATTAGTCACGCGTCATCTCGCTCTGGGCACCCTTAATCGCTCAATAGCGCTTCCTAGGGAGCGAGGCAACGCAGCTTGCTGCTCGATGCGCGGCTACTTCGATGAACATTTTTATTTGAGCTCGGCGGTTGTGCTGGCGCGTTTTTGTGATAAGACAGTAGTGGGGCGGCGCGACACCGGGCCGCCAAAAACCAGGAGGAAAAAATGAAACAAGCCATTCTTACACTACTCATTTTTACGTTGACCGCTTGCGGCAATGACCAATCTCCAGACCCAGCGCCCACCGCGCCAGCAGCGGCATCGGATACTGCGGCCAGCGAAGGGCCTCAAGTGCCTGCGATTGTCGAGTTTGTATGGCATCAAAAGGCAGACGGGTTCACTGACGACGCGCTGTGGTCCCATGCCGACTATTGGTCCAATGTAGCGGGAGAAGCGGACTGGGGGCTAATGGTCGCCGCCGTTATGACGCCTCGGATAGAAACCGAAAACTTCGATTTCCTCTGGGTTATGGCGTGGCCATCTCAGGAAGCGCGCAACAATGCGTGGGCAGACTGGGGAGCAAACCATGAACCCGCGTGGCTGGAATTAACGCAAAACACTTTTACTTACTCTGCCGAGCATGCCTATGGCTTTGCACCGGCTCCCGGGCGACAGGCTACCGCCCCCAACACCAGCGGCAGCAGCGTCGTGGAGTTCCTCTTTTGTGGATATAACGAGGGCAAGGGAGAGGCGGACCGTCAGGCATTTGAGGCCCTGCACGCGGCCTATATGGATGCCTATGAGGCCGAGGTCGGCGCGACAAGCTACTGGTGGACGGCGATGACACCGCTGTTTGAGCTGCCGAACCAAAACACACCCGACTACATGTGGACCAACTTCTGGGCAACTGATGCGGAGCGCGAAGCAGGATACGCGGCTTATGCTGACGCACCCCATGCTGCCAAAGCGCTTGAAGATGCGACTTGCCAGGAGCCGGCGGTGTTTGATTCGCGGGTGATTTACACTCCGCAAACCTGAACAAGGCAGTGACTGCCCGGCTTCATGCCGGGCATTTCCAGATCACTCAGCCCTCTCTACCCTAGCGCGGTAAGTTTCGATTCTGCCAGAGCATTGCTCGGTGGTAATCATGTGCTCTGTGGGATGGCTGCTCGAGCGGAACCACGATAAGGACAAGAATGAGGATCGCTAGATGTCAGACGCTTTTTTATGCGGGTACACGCTAAACGGGGACGGCTCGGGCACCCCGGTAGAGGAGGACGGGTTGCGCCGTTTGGGCGCTGAAACACCCCCTGTATGGATCCATCTAAGTGCCCACGCGCCCGCCGCAATCCAGTGGCTCGAAGACGATGCCTCCCTTCCCGATGACACATTGATCCAAGCACTGCTCGCAGAAGACACCCGTCCGCGTCTGCTCAGCAGGGACGGCGGTGTCCTATTGATTCTGCGCGGGGTCAACCTTAATCAAAACGCCGAACCAGAGGACATGGTGTCTATTCGCATCTGGGCGGAGCCGCAGCGACTTATTTCGGTGCAGCTGCGAGATCTGCGCGGCGTTGCCGAAATGCGGCAGCACCTCGAATCGGGATCGGGACCGATTGATATTGGCGATTTGATCGCCACCTTTGTAGAAGGGTCGATCGCGCGAATGTCTCCCGTCATGAGGGACTTGGCAGACAGTATCGATGAGATGGAAGACCGTACTCTGTCAGCACAGTTGCATGGACTCAGGGAGGAAATCGTCTCTATGCGCCGAAAAACGGTTATTTTCAATCGATTTCTGGCGCCTCAGCAAGACATCGTGCAACGACTGAGCCAGACTGAGCTCGCACCACTCGATCCAAACCAGCGCAGTCGCCTGCTGGAAGCACACAATGACATTGCAAGGTTTGTTGAGGACCTGCAAGCGCTGAGAGAACGCTCTCACGCCGTGCAAGACGAGATCGCCAACATGCTCTCCGAGAGACTCAACCGCAATACCTACGTATTCTCCATCATCGCGGCCGTATTTATACCCCTGAGTTTCCTCACCGGTTTATTGGGTATCAACGTACCGGGGATTCCTGGCGCCGATGATCCCAGAGCGTTTCTTATTTTCTGTGGCATTCTAGTTGCAGTAGTGTTGGCACAGATCGCAGTATTTAAAAAATTGCATTGGTTTTAACTGGGGAGCTAAGAAGTTACTACGAGCAACTTCAATCTTAAAAAGTGTTGCCCCCCCTGATCCGGAAGCGGTAGCTGGCAGCGATGACCCCTTCCTCACACCGCTCACTCGCAGTAAAGGAGCAATGACATGACTCGAATCATCCTTGCCGCCGTCGTCGCGCTTTCCCTGGTGCTGGGCATAACACTATTCACTCCCTGGCTGATGGGGGTGGGACGTGGGACTGAAACAGCGTCTACGATAAAGGCCGACTACCCTCTGACTTTTCCTGACGATTTTGCCTGGGGAGTGGCCGTTGCAGCACAACATGTGGAGCACCAACAGCCCAGCGATTGGACTGCCTTTGAAAAGCGAGTGATCGCAGAGGGCAAAACGGGAACGGGAGATCAACCCGGACAAGCCAAGCCCGGCCACATTCGCGATCTAGATCTCGTTTCCGAGGAAGTACGACGCAAAAAAGTCGACTTCGACTCTCGCTACGAAGAGGACTTTGAGCAACTGGCAGCGCTAGGGCTGAACAGTTATCGATTTAGCCTTTCCTGGGCTCGCTTATTTCCACGCCCGAATATGACCGAACCGGACGCGGCTGGCGTGGCTTTTTATCGCGATGTCATCGCTGCCGCCAAATCCCATGGCCTGACACCTCACGTATCCCTGTTTCATTTCTCTACGCCCGAGTGGTTCTGGGAGGATCAAGACGGTCAACGTGGCTGGGAACGTGCCGACGCACTCACCCACTGGAACCGCTACGTCAGCGCCGTCTCGAGACTGTTCGGAGCTGACATTGACTTTTGGTGCACCCTGAACGAACCCATGGTGTATGTGCTGTGGGGTTATATCGAGGGCGTTTTTCCACCACTGGAGCAGCGTGCCGCTCCTGTGGATGCTGCACCAGTCATTACACAGCTGCTGAGAGCCCATGCCGATGCCTATCAAATTCTGCACAAGGATGCGGCATCTCGGGGGCAATCCATATCAGTTGGGTTAACCCAGCACACACGGGCCTTCGAGCCCTGGCGTAACTGGCACCCCGTCGATCGGCTCACAGCGGGCTTTGTACAGCAGGCTTTTATTTGGGATGTGCTGGACGCGATCGAGACCGGGACTTACACGATGACCGACACGGCATACTCGGCAACCATTGATGGGTTGGCCGGCACTCAGGATTACGTTGGCATTAATTACTACGGGCGGTTTTATGTACAGATGGACATCGACGCGATGGCAGCAGGCCCGGTCACCCATACCCACGACCCCAACGACCCCGAGGAACTCACCAGTGATTTAGGGTGGGCGCTCTACCCTATTGGCTTCAGCACTGTTCTCAACGAAGCTTGGCAACGCTACGGTAAACCCATCCAGATTTTAGAAAACGGCATCGCGGATGCCAGTACAAATGACACATTGCGCCAGACTTTTTTGGTCAGCCACCTTCGCGAGGTGTGGTATGCCATGAACGTGCTAGGCATTGATATCGACGGCTACTTCCACTGGTCCCACCTCGACAACTTCGAGTGGGCTGAGGGGTTCGGTCCCCGCTTCGGCTTGTTCGCAGTAGACTATGAAAACGAGTTCTCCCGCACCGCGCGCCCCAGCGCGGCGGTTTATGCCGACATCATCCGATCGGGCATCAGTGAAGCCACCTGGCAGCAGACCCGAGGACCTTTTTAAATTATTGTTTGGCGCCGGCAGGCTGGACACGCGCCAGTCGCTGTGATCATACTGTCGCGCCATAAATCGACAAAAGCTGTAGCAGTGATGCGCCTTTGCCGTCTGGGTCTAGCCCTTCCCATCCTCATTCTTTTCGGTTGCACAAGCGCGGTGAAAGCGCCCTTTACAATGCCTCAAGCTGAGTGGGCGCTACCTGCGGCTGCCGACGGCGTTCTCGCTCAGGTCGAAACAGACGTGGCAGCGCGAGCACAGCCAACAAGCAATCAGACTGGCAATTCAAACGAAGGCATTTCGGGTTTTAAGCTGCTCAATAGTGGTGAGGATGCTCTCAAATGGCGGCTAGCACTGATCGACTCCGCGACGCAAAGCATCGACACGCAGTACTACCTCTATCACAGCGATAGTACCGGCTTACTCTTCACGAGCCGATTGCTGGAGGCTGCTGATCGCGGGGTTAAAGTACGCATTATTATCGATGATATGGGCACTTTGGCGGTCAGCCCGTCGCAGGCAAAGCTTCGTGACAGCATGGGCGCATTAATGATCGCCCATCCCAACATCTCACTGCGCTTATTCAACAGCAGCGGCAATCGCAGCCTGCTCGGGCGTGGTTGGAATTTTACCACTGATTTTGAGCAACTTAATCACCGCATGCACAACAAATCCCTCACGGCTGATAATCACGCAACCATAGTGGGCGGTCGTAATATCGGCGACGAGTACATAGGGCTCAATACGCATTTTAATTTTCGCGATATCGACGTTCTGGGCTTTGGCCCCGTGGCGAGGCAGACATCATCTGTTTTCGACGCATTCTGGAATAGCGGCTGGGTCATTACTGCCGACCCTTCCACTCAAACAAAGGCAGAGGGCGTTTATACGACCCAACGCCTTGCACTGGAGCGGGAACTCAGTCAATCAAAGGCTCTCGAGGGATTTTCACTGGTGGCGAGAAGCTGGGAGTCTGAATTCGATGCGCTGACGCCTTCACTCCACCTTGGCCCGAGCGAAGTCTTGACGGATAGACCCGGTTCGAACGGCATCAGCAATGAAGTCTATGACTGGGTGACGCAAAATCTGCCGAAGGTACAAACAGAACTCTTGATCACTAACGCGTACCTCATTCCGGAGACTCAGGGCGTCGCGGTTCTTGACGATCTAGTGGCGGCTGGTGCTGAAGTGACAATTCATACTAATTCGTTGTCATCACATGATGTCCCCGCGGTGAACAGCCATTACAAGGTTTGGCGAAAACCCATTCTGGAGTCTGGCGTATCCCTATTCGAGGCGAGGTACGACGCATCGATCAAAACATCGATAGTCGATACCAAACCCATCAGTGCACGCTACATGGGACTGCACTCTAAATCGTTGGTAATGGATCGGCGCTTTGCCGTGATCGGCTCTGCCAACCTCGATCCGCGCTCGGCCTTTTTGAATTCGGAGATGATTGCGATCATTGACAGCAAAAGCCTTGCCGAAGAACTGGCACAAGCTATTCTTCTCGACACGTCTGCCGCGAACAGCTGGGAAGTGAGCCTGAACGAGAAGAATAAAATCATTTGGAGCAACGACGTCGAATCTGTCAGTCGGCAGCCCGTCCGGAACGGCTGGCAAAGATTTCAGGATCTGTTCTTTATGCTTTTTCCCAAGCGCCTTTATTAACACAGCGTAGTACGGATCGCCAAAGCGCACCGCACGCGAGCGCTCGCAGAACCTCTCGATCGACCTGGAGAAAAAAGCATTGTTGACTGTTTTTCACGGCGGCGTTACCTTGCCATGGCGCTCGCGGACAGTCGTAAGGAGCCCGCACCTACCTCTAAGTCCGTATTCGGCTCGCATGTCAGCCAGCTTGGAGTGAGCCACCAAAATAAAACGTCCAAGGAGACCGACCGTGTCTATCCCAAAGGAAACACTTCTGCATTCATATCGTTCCATGAAAACGATCCGCGAATTCGAAGAACGCGTCCATGCGGAAATCATGAATGGCCAAATTCCCGGCTTTACCCACTTATATACGGGTCAGGAAGCCAACGCGGTTGCCGTGTGTGCTCACCTCGATGAGAGCGATACGATTATTAGTACGCATCGTGGTCATGGTCATTGTATTGCCAAGGGCGCCGACGTCTCCGGCATGATGAAAGAGCTATTTGGATCCTCTGAAGGCCTTTGCAAGGGCAAAGGCGGTTCGATGCACGTGGCAGACATCGACAAAGG
>JADHNP010000032.1 GCA_016779445.1 Luminiphilus sp.
CTCGGTAGACGAAACAGTCAACTGGGAAGATCGGCGTCTCCGTCCCAACGTTTATTGCTCGACCTCGAGTTCATCCGTTTGGCGCCCGCCTGTATCGGCTTGCTCCTGGAAAAACAGGATACCTCTCTGGCAGAGATCATTGATCGAGCGAGCGCTCAACGACAGCAGTCGCTGCCCTTGAGCATCCATCAGGCGGTATTAGCAGGCCCTGAATGGGAAGCTTTTTGGTCCGCACCAACAACGCTGAGGGATTACCCACAACAAACCGACAGCAGGATCGTCGAAACGCTAATTCAACTTGGGCGACAGATCGAAGCCTGGCTAGGGGGAAATTGGATAGCAAGCAATCGCGATTTCGAATTGTTGCTGAGCGACCTCCGGGCAGGTGATGGCGGTGCATTATTGTTGTCGATGGATCAGGTGGCAAAACAGTTAGCGCGGGCGAATGACCTGCTGACGCGTGCCGACAAGGAAAGGCCACTGTGTCCCTTCGGGAGAAAAACCACGCGCTCAGAAGCAGTTGAGGCGGTGGTGAAAAAATTCTTCGTGGGCGAGGTGCAGCCCTGGCTAGTCCAGCTGCGTCAGCGGAAGGAACTGCTATCTAGTCCGATCGCTGCACTGGAAACCCCGCTAGCGGGCGTACAACCCGAACAATATCGCGATTGGGTGCAACGTCGCGACGCCTTGATGGAAAGCCAAGCAGGGCTGATCAAAGGTCATGTCCGTGTTATTCAGCAGGTGCTGTCTCAGTGCGGCGGCTCCTGATACACCGATGAGCTTCGTCAAAACCCAACAAAATCGCATTCCCAGCGCTAGCACCAATAATGTGGGCTGGCAGGCCTGCGAAACCCTGCTACATTGTGCGCCTGTTGGAACGGATGCATGTTTGTTTTGGAGACAGTAATGAAATTGATTCGACTTTCACTCATCGGCCTTATAGCGATCACTCTGGCGGCCTGCGCAACTAAACCTCCAGAACCGGTTGTGGATTTTTCTCCCGACTATCAATTTGGTCAGACGAAAACCTTCGGGCTTTATGCGTTGAGCGGTGAAGTGAGCGGTAACAATCCGAATAACCTTACAGATTTTCAGCGAGATCGCATCGATGACGCCTTGAAAAGCGCGCTTCAACAGAAAGGTTTCACTTTCGTTACCAAGACTTCAGACGCAGATTTACTGCTCACATGGCACTTGAACATGGTCGACAAGACCGATGTAAAAACATACAACACTGCGTCGTATGGCGTGTCAGCTGGCTACAGCCGTTACAACCGCCATGCCATGTACAGCTGCTACAACTGCATGAATCAGACCGACGTGCGCGTCACGGAGTACACACAAGGGACGTTTATCATCGACATGATCGACCCGGGTAGCAGTGCGTCAATCTGGCGCAGCGTGACGCAATCCAAGCTCAAAGAAGAAACGATTCGTGATCAGGCCGCTCTTGATGCGGCCGCGATCAGGGTATTGGCGGGTTTCCCTCCATTGGGGTCGGGTATCACAACACCTTAGCCTTATTCTGCCCCCACGCGGTCCGTCATGCTGATCGCTGCGGACCGCCATATTCGGCTTACTCCATCGCTACGCTTTTTACTCCTTTGGGGTACTTGAGAAGAACCCCCATGCCACCTAGGCTGAGGCGTTGAGTTCGAGGGTAAAAACGATGAGAGTAATCCGCAGCAAACCTTTACCTAGCCTATGCCCGGTTTCCGGTCGCGATCCCAGACTCGTTAGTGTAGGGCTGGTGCAAACCCGCTGGTACGAGTGCACCGAAACCCATCAAGCGCAAATCCATGATGGCGTTAGCAGCTGCGCAGCTGCAGGAGCGAATGTTGTGTTCTTGCCCGAGCTAACACTGAGCCGCTATCCGGCGGATCGACCACCATCGGGTAATGCCGATGAAACCGCTGAGGATATTGCCAGCGGTGAAAGCGTGATGCTCGCCCAACAGCTCGCCCGAGAGTGCGATGTGCACATTCAGATCTCGCTTTTCGAGCGATCCGGTGCGTCCGATAATCGCGGCCTGAACACTTCGGTGATCGTGGCGCCTTCCGGAACTGTAGTCGGTTTCACCCGCAAGCTGCACATTCCAGTGACCGAAGGCTACTTTGAGGACCACTATTTTGCAGAGGGTCCTGCAACTGACCCCTACCCGGTACACACCCTCGGCTTAGATGGACAAGATCTCAATGTAGGCAACCCAACCTGTTGGGATGAGTGGTTCCCCGAGGTGCCGCGCTGCTACGCCTTAGCGGGTGCCGACCTACTTTGCTACCCGACCGCTATAGGATCTGAACCCGACTACCCCGATTTCGATACCGCGCCATTACTCAGGCAGGTCATTTCAGGACATGCGATCGCCAATGGCCTCTTCATTGCTATTCCAAACCGTTATGGCGCTGAAGGGTTGCTCACATTTTATGGGGGCAGCTGCCTGATTGATCCTTTTGGTCGCGTCATCGTTGAGGCTCCGCGGGATGAAGCCGTCGCGTTGGTTGCGGAAATAGATCTTGGGCAAAGAGAAGATTGGCTTACCCTATTTCCATTTTTTGCTACGCGACGGCCCGACACTTACTCCGCACTCACCGAATCGCGCGTTAACCCTCGAAAGCCCAATGGAAAAGCACGAGACGGTGGGATACCCGGAATCGCACCGTGAGCCCCTCACGGCACATGCCGCCAGAATGGGCGCCCCATGAAGCGACTTGGATGGGTTTTCCGCGGGACAGCTACAAAGATTCTGGGCTGACCAGAGAGACTGCTCAGCGTGCCTGGGCCCGGGTAGCCAACCATATCAGCGATTATGAGCGTGTGCGGATGCTCTGCCATTCAGATGATCTGGCTATCGCGAAACAATACCTTTCCGCCGCTATCGAGTGCATTCCCGTTGCGTTAAACGATGCCTGGTTACGTGACATTGGCCCCACGTTCGTGGTGGAAGATGAATCGCTTCTGGCGATCGACTGGCAGTTCAATGGCTGGGGCAACAATACCGAGCTGGATTGGTCTCTGGACGATCAGATTGCAGCCATCATTGCGCAGCAACTCAATATTCGATTGGAACGCTCATTCATTGTCAACGAAGGTGGCGGTATTCACGTCAGCGGCTCTGACTGGGTATTGCTGACCGAGACGGTCCAGTTAGATCCGCAGCGTAATCCCAACTGCCATCGCGACGATGTCACTCAGCAGATTCACGACTTACTGGGGACACAACATGCCATCTGGTTATCCAAGGGTCTATGGCGAGATAACTTTCTCAATGGCACCAAGGGCCATGTTGATATTGTCGCCTGCTTCACGCCCGACGGGCGCGTTCTCCTCCATCAGCAACAGAATCATACGCACCCAGATCATGCGCTTTGGCCTGAACTCGTCGCCCCCATAGAGGCTGCCGGTTTCGAAGTCATCCCACTGCCAGCACCAACGACGCTGCGGGACAACCGGGATTGGGTCGATTACAGCTATATCAATCACTATGTCTGTAACGGTGCAGTGCTATGCCCCAGCTTTCATGACCGCTGCGATGATATGGCGCGGGAAATAGTGACAGAGGTCTACCCCGGCCGTGACATTCTCATGGTCGAATCAAGAGAACTGTTTGCCATGGGTGGCGGCATTCACTGTATCACCCAGCAGCAACCGCAACATCCAGTGCAAACCCCTTTATACTAGCGCGCCTAACAAATTCGGCTTGCGCGGTAGGCCAAGACTGTCGGGCAACCTTTCGGGAATGACTATGTTTACCTACATTAACCCAGAGATCAGAGAACGCCTCATCAAAGATGGCAAACTCTTTCGTATCGATGGGTCAGGTGCGCCTGTGGAAATAGCTGAGTCCCCGGGACCGGGCCAACACCTGAACCTGATGGGCCCAATTCCCCTACCGCTGGCGCGGGGCGACCGCCAACCCACGGTGAGGTGGTATGCCTGTGTCCGCAGCACAGAACTCAGTGAAGTGGAGCATCTTGCCAGCACATTGAGAGAACAAGGAGGTCAACATCTGTTTTCTCATCTCGCTTCCAGCATTGCGGTGAATAGCGTACTGGTCATTGGCAATCCCGAGGAGAGCGAGAACCCATTGGTGCGCGTCCATTCCAGTTGCCTTACCGGTGATGTGCTGGGTTCACGACGCTGCGAATGTGGCCCCCAACTAGAGGCGGCGCTGGATAGGATTGCCGATGACCCCAAGGGCGGGTATCTGATCTACATGGCCGGGCATGAAGGGCGCGGCATTGGACTATGGGCCAAAGCAGCTACTTATCTTCTCCAGGACGCAGGGGAAGATACCTATCAGGCAAATCGCTCGCTGGGCTTGCCCGACGATTCGAGAGACTTTTCCGATGCGGCGGCACTATTGAAGTATTTCGCTGAGGGAAAACCGGTGCGGTTACTGACCAACAATCCGAAAAAAGTAAAAGACCTCACCGCCTTGGGTGTCCCCCATATCGAGCAGGTGAAACACGTTTGCGGGGTTGATGACTACAACCTACGTTACCTCAAGGCTAAGCGAGATTGGGGGCATCAATTGGGAGAGGATGACCTGTCGACCGAGGCGACTGCCCCGGAGCGCTAATTCAGCCAGGGTGGCAGAGGGTCGCGACCTAGAGGGAGTTCCATGCAATTATCCGCGGCTTGATGTTGGTGCCCTACCATCTCGTCATACGCGCTGCGCTGGCGGAGGAAAAAATGGCAATCCAGCCTTTTTCGAAGGGCGCGCTGCATTTCTAGGAGATTGTGCGTCTTGAGCACTCTGCCTTGACGGTCGGCGATAACGCACTCAACTTCCCCAACCGTTGCGTGCGCAATATACAGACTGAGATCCACTGACTCGATCACCACTTTTGTTACCATAGCATCGTTCAAGTCGTGCAAATTTACCTTCATACCTAAGACCCGCAACATTTCATCACTTAGTCTAAAAATCTACGACCTGAGACGTGCCGCGGTTCCCTCATAAAAAATGGATTGTGGCCATTAAGTCCAATAACACAGACAAAAGGCGGACAACGCCTGCCGTCTAGTAGTGGAAGCGCGAAACTAACAACATGGTTGCTGACGAACTCAAGCTCTCCCGCTCAGGCATCACGATCGAAGCCCTACCTCAATGCAGTGGGGTGTACCGCTTTTACGATGACAATGGCGTGCTGCTCTACATCGGTAAAAGCGTCGATATCCGCAGCAGAGTGGCACAGCACTTCAATGAGGGCCGAAAGCCGGGACGCCACCAGCGCTTGATGTCTCAATTACACAGCATCGACTGTGAACTCACAGCGGGGGAAATTGGCGCGCTACTCGCTGAAAACGCGGCGATCAAAGCGGAGGTGCCGCTGTTTAACCGGCGGCAACGCCGGTTACGAAAGCTGTGGACAATCATGCTGGCAGAATCTGAATCCGGATTCGTCAACCCAATAGCCGTAGACTTTGCACCCTCGGGCGATCGCAGCATCGATACTTTTGGTCTATATGCCAATAAACATCGAGTCACCGCGACATTGCAGAATCTGGCGAGGGATCATGCGCTTTGCCTGCGGGTAATGGGTTTAGATCGCGGCACCGGCCCCTGCTTCCAATATCAACTCGGGCACTGCGACGGCGCATGTATGGGAGAGGAATCGGCCGAGTCTCATAATACCCGTCTCGTCGATCAACTCAGTCAACAGCGTATTGTGGCCTGGCCATTTAACGGCCCCGTCTTGCTCAGGGAGCACACCATTCGCCCCGCGGAGCACCAGCCCGAAGAGCAGTTTCATCTTGTTGATCAATGGGCATGGTTTGGAAGTTTCGACAGCACAGAGGCCGCTACCACTGCACTGCAAACTGCGGCACCCACTGCCTTTGATCGTGATGCCTATAGATTGATTTACAGTGCCATTTTCCGCGGTCGGGTCTCTCTTTTGGATGGGCGGCGCGGTGTGGAAATCGCGAATCCCCTCCTCTCTGGAGTTGAACAAGCCTCGTGAACGTTGTTTGGTTCAAGCGCGATCTCCGCCTCGCGGATCATCAGCCACTGGCAGAGGCAATAGCGCTCGATGGTCCGGTGTTGCTGCTGTATTGCATCGAGCTCGATCTTCTGAAGAATCCTCATTATCGAGGTCGGCATTGGCATTTCATCGGACAGTCGCTGATGGCGATGAATAATCAGCTCAAACCGCTCGGGACAGAAGTCCATATTCTTGAAGGAAAGCCAGAGGCGCTGCTGCAGGCACTGCACCGAGCCTTACCCATCCAAAAACTATTCAGCCATGAAGAGACAGGTCTTCAGACCACCTTCGAGCGGGATTTACGCGTGGCAAAGTGGTGTCGCGAAAATGGCGTCGACTGGCAGGAATTCCAGACCAACGGTATTCAGCGAGGCCGGAAAAATCGTAAAGATTGGAATCGCTCGTGGCATCAGGTGATGTCAGCAGACGAGGTGAGCATCGATTTGACACGACTCGCGAAAAAAGCGCTGCCCCTACCAGAGGCTTTGGCCGGCGCGCGCTCACTACGATTGCGTTCCTGGCATGAACAGAAACCCGAATTTTTAGTCGGGGGCACATCTAAGGGAAACCGAGTACTGGAAAGTTTTCTCGAGTCGCGAGCAGAGGGTTATCAGCGGCATATTTCGAAGCCGCAAACCAGCAGACAGCATTGCTCGAGATTGTCGCCTTATCTAGCATGGGGAAACCTGAGCGTTCGTCAGATCTACCGCGCATTAAAATCTCGGCAGGCGCGAGGAGGTTGGAGCAGACCCCTGTCGGCGTTTGAGTCCAGACTCCACTGGCATTGCCACTTTATTCAGAAATTCGAGATGGAATGCCGGATGGAACGCGAGGATCTTAATCGCGGCTATATCGCTTTTCCTCGCCGACAGGATGAAGACCAAGTCACTGCATGGTGCGAGGGGCAAACGGGCTATCCCTTAGTCGACGCCAGCATGAGATGCCTGAAAAATACGGGATATATAAACTTCCGCTCACGCGCCATGCTGGTGTCTTTCCTTACCCATCATCTTTGGCAGGATTGGCGCCTGGGTGCGGCATGGTTGGGTTCACTATTCCTCGATTTTGAGCCCGGCATTCACTACCCGCAAATGCAGATGCAGGCTGGTGTCACAGGCATCAATACCATCCGGATTTACAATCCCGTCAAACAGTCTCTGGAGCACGACCCCCAGGGAGACTTTATTCAAACTTGGGTGCCGGAATTGGCCGGCTTACCGCTGCCCTTTATCCATCAGCCGTGGCTGCGCTCTGCGCTGGAGCGTCAGTTCCATCCTGTGGACTACCCGGATCCGATCGTCGACCTCAAAGCGTCTTACCAATTCGCCAAGGAAACACTATGGCGCCTAAAGTCAGTCGACCAGATTTGCGATGAACGTGAGCGCATTCTTGAGCGGCACGTCGAGCGACGCGGAACCTCCTCGATAAACGCTTCCCGCGCCTGAAACCTTTGCTATGCTGAGGTCGTGATGCCCTAGGAGGGAAAGAAGCATGCTGGTGATTCTCTGGATTCTGGGTGGCTTGGTCGCAGTGGTAGTGCTGGCGATGTTGCTAATACCGATGTTCATTGATGAGCAAGCGCTCATCGAAATGGCACAGGAGCAGGTGCGAGCCAACACAGGCGGTGAATTAATGATTGAGGGAGAGACCGAACTCAGTCTTTTCCCTCGATTTGGTCTGCGACTGGAGAAAACGTCACTGGATCTTCCTGCCGAATCAGAATATGACCAACGGATTAACGCTTCATTCAGAGAGTTGGACGTTGGGCTCTCTTTGCTACCGCTTCTGAGTGGCAATGTTGACGTAGGCACCATCGTGATTAGTGGTGTCAGAGCTGATATCACTGAGCCTCAGGCACTTCCCCCCGCGCCTGAGCCACAACCAATCATGAGTGATCGTCAGTGGGAGAAACGGGGCGAACTGATCAGGGATAACAAAGCGCAAGAGCGGCAGCGGCAACTCGCCGAAGGCGCCGCCATTGCAGGAGTGGCGATCGTTGCTGAGGCCGTGCGTCTCGAGGACCTTACACTGATCCTGCGCACTCGAGACGGCAGTCTCAGCAATCAGATCAACATCGACACACTAACGCTGTCTGAGGTCAATACAAAAAACCAACCCATGCGGCTGGAAGGCGTCATGACGGTGCTGGGGGATGGCAGTGCCCCGCCTTTGGGTATCATCCTCGATGGCGGTATCCGCGTGGCGTCGGATTTCAGCAAGATTCAACTCGACAATTTAGCAGCAGAAGTGACCGGAGCGCTGACCCAGCCTGTAACCACTTCCTTAACCGGCGATTTTCTGCTTAAACCTGCCAAAGCCGATTTAACACTCGAAGCCACACTCCCTGGCGGCGATGTATCAGGACAGATGATCTGGTCAGCACTGGAGAGTCCTGAAATCAAACTCAATGTGGCCACCGCGCGGTTGAATGCCGATCAAATTCAACCCGCTGTTGCTGCGCCCGCAGCACCTTCTGAGAACACAGGCGGCGTGTCTCCCCAGAATCCCTCGCAAGGCGCGCCACAGAAAGAGCAACGATCGGCATCTGTGCCGCTCCCGGTAGGGCCGCTTCGGGATCTTGATCTGGAGTTGCGGGTGACTGCCAATGAACTCATTGCCGGAGGGCAGTCGATTACGGATGCTCAGGTTTTCATGCGAGTGCTCGATGGGATTGCCGATATTCAATACATTCGCGGTGTACTCCACGAGGGTCAGCTCGATACACGTATTGCCGTCAACGCCCGACGCCCGACAGTAGAAGCCGAAATTGAGGGCGGGTTGAAAGGCGTCAACATGGATTTGCTTCTCGGTAGTTTAGGCAATCAGAATGCCGCCTCGGGCCGCATCGAAATAGATTGGGATCTCAACACCCAAGGCGCAACCAGTGAGGATTTACTGGCCGCACTCGATGGCGAAGTCAATGCCGGCGGCGCAGATCTGGTAATTGAAAAAGTCTCGATTCAGGGGTTGGTATGCAGCGCAGTGGCGGCGGTGAACAAGATTCCACCTATTACGGGTTTACCCAGTAATACACTGATTACAGATCTCTCTCTCGCAATCGACTTTGAAAAGGGCGCTGGCGATATTGAAAAACTCCGCTTTGCCACTACCGGAGTCGAGATGAAAGGTTCCGGCGATGTGGATCTGAAAACCCTCGATTTTGGCTTCCGCCTTGAGGGCCAAGTAAACAACGACATTATGCAAGTAAGCCCACTCTGCGTGATTGATCAGCGTTATTCAGGGGTAGATTGGCCTCTTGATTGTGTTGGCAATCTAGCGTCGGAATCCGGGGCGAACTGCAAACTGGATGTAGCGCTGATCGCGCAACAAATCATTGAGAATGAAGCCAAACAACAGATTCAGGATGCAGTAGAAGAAAAGGCCAGCTCCTTCATCAAAAAACTGTTCGGTGGCTGATATTGGAAATTGAGGTGGCCGCTACATCAATACCGGGGTTTGATCATTCTTATGCGCGGCTTGGAGGGCTTTTCAGCACACCCCAAAAGCTGGATCCCGTATCTGATCCAACACTGATTTTCTGGAATCGACGATTCGCTGAACAGCTGGGATGGCGCGGAGACCCTATCTCGGATCCACAGCAGCTGGGAGCGCTAGCCGGTAATCAGCTCCTGACTGACTCTCAACCCATCGCCACTGTTTATGCCGGCCACCAGTTTGGGCAGTACAATCCCCAGTTGGGTGACGGGCGCGCCACGCTGCTCGGGGAGTGGATCACCCCGTCTGAACAACGTGTCGATGTGCAGCTCAAAGGTGCGGGGCCGACGCCCTACTCTCGCGGTGGCGATGGGCGCGCACCCCTTGGCCCTGTAATTCGCGAGTACGTTGTGTCAGAGGCAATGGCGGGGCTGGGCGTTCCCACAAGCCGTGCGCTGGCAGCTGTGGCTACCGGTGAGCCTGTGATACGCAATCGCATAGAGCAAGGAGCTATCCTTACCCGAGTCGCCAGTAGTCATCTTCGGGTCGGCACCATCCAGTTTTTCGCAATGACACGCGGCGGCGAGGGGCTGGAGAGCTTGGTGGACTATGCTGTAGCGCGACATTTTGCCGAATCAACCGAGCAACCGATTATCGGCGGTGATGCCAAACCTGCCACTACACTATTGGAAGGCGTTTGCCAGCATTTTGCCAGATTGGTCGCGCACTGGCAGGTACTGGGTTTTGTTCACGGCGTACTGAATACCGACAACGCGCTACTGTGCGGTGAGACCATCGATTTCGGTCCCTGCGCATTTATGGACCATTTTGACCCCGAGGCAAGCTTCAGCTCTATCGATCGTCAGGGCCGCTACGCTTGGCACAACCAGCCCGGCATCATGCATTGGAATCTAGCTGTGTTGGCTGAGTGTTTGTTGCCATTGATCGACGACTCTGCAGAAACGGCACGACATACCGCGCAAACCGTGGTTGATCGCTACCCCCAGATATTCCACACCCATCATCAAAGTTGGCTTGCAGCTAAATTGGGGCTGGACACTATTCGGGAATCCGACGCCGCGCTGGTACAGAGCTTTCATGACGCCTTAGCCACAGGAAAACTCGACTTCACACTCGCATTCAGGTGGCTGGCCGAGTGGGCGAATGGCAACCTGGAACACTCGCCAATACCGGAACTGTTTACCCCATCTGATTCGCTGAACCGTTGGGCTCAAGAGTGGCGTGCGCGACAAAAAAACAACAATGGTGACCAGAGTCTCATCGCTGCGAACATGTACCGAGTCAATCCGGCTATCATTCCACGTAATCATCTGGTGCAGCGCGCGATCGACACCGTCGAATCGGGCCATATTGAGTGGGCCCAATCATTGGTGGATCGATTCGCTTCACCCTATGAGTGGCAAGCCGGTGATGACGAGTGGGCTCGCACGCCCCTTGAAGAGGAGCGGGTGACCAGAACATTCTGCGGCACATAAACCTGAGCACCTCGGATTCTGGCACCACGATTAACAAGACGGTTTTCACCGAGCATCGTATAATCCCGAATCCATCACGGAGACATCATCTTGGTCACCGAGTTTCTCGGAAAACAGTTATCAGGGCCCTTCACGATACCTTCCGGCATCGTGACCACCACTCCCTCAATTATTCAACGGGTGATCGATACGATGCCCGAGGTCGGGGTCATCACAACCAAAAGCATCGGATTATCGCCCCGGGCGGGTTACCGAGAACCGGTTTATAGCCAGTACGCACCGGGGTGCTTTGTTAACGCGGTGGGTCTCACCAACCCCGGTGTCGAAGAGGCTTTCCTTGGTCTCAGCGGACTAAGTATCCCTGAAGACCGATTTTTACTCGTCTCCATATTTGGCGGTTCTGTGGACGAGTTTGTAGCGGTGGCTCGCCGTCTTGCCCCCGTTGCCGATGGTCTGGAGCTCAATTTGTCTTGTCCGCATGCCAAAGGCTACGGCATGGCAATGGGCCAGGACCCGCAGATGGTTCGAGAAGTGGTAGCAGCAGTCTGCGAGGCGGTTGATGTCCCGGTCATACCCAAATTAACACCGAATGTCGATGACATTGCTGTCATTGGCCGTGCCGCGCTTGAGGGTGGTGCGGCCGCACTCTGCGCGATCAATACGGCAGGACCAGGCTATACCGACAGTCATGGCCATGCTGTACTGAGTAACGGCTTGGGCGGCATGTCCGGCAAAGGCATTTTGCCGATCACACTCAAGGCCATCAAAAATCTGCGGGCAGAAACCGAACTCCCCATTATAGGCTGTGGCGGGCTCTCCTCAGCAGCAGATTGCGAGGCAGCTCTGGATTGCGGCGCCAATATTTTGGGTATTGGATCAGGCTTAAGCGGAATGAATACGGCCGCGATGCACCAATACTTTCGAGCGCTGGCCAACGATCTGGCCGAGGGCACTCATATCGCTGGTCGGCAGACTCGCTACGACCTCGATATGGCCTTCAAACCTTACACTGTGGCGGCGAACGAGACGGTGTGTGAGGACATTAGCATCATCACATTGGATGGCGATCTAGACATTCAGGCCGGTGAATATGTATTTGTATGGATTCCAGGGGTTGGCGAAAAACCGTTTTCGTGCCTGACTCACAACCCAGTGCGACTGGCGGTGATCAATGTGGGTGAATTTACTGAACACTGCTGCAACTTAAAGATCGGTGATGCCGTCTATCTTAGAGGTCCTCACGGCGTGGCGGTAACGCCGCCCGAGGGGGCCCACATTGTTTGTGTTGCGGGCGGCACAGGATTGGCTGCGGTCTACCAGATAGCCGAAGATTTTGGTTCAGCCGCCCAACCCGTCGATATTTTTGTGGGCGCACGAACAGCTGACCGCCTGTATTTCCGCGACGCGTGCGATCGAGTGGGGCGCGTCACTATTGCGACCGATGATGGCAGTGCCGGCTTTAAAGGCCGTATCAGCGAGGCCCTGGAGGCCTTTTTGTCTGCACAAACACCGACCGCGCTATCGCGCATGGTATTTTATAACTGTGGCCCCGAAGCAATGATTCATGCTAGTGAGTCAGTGCAAAGACAGTACGTTGGCGCCAATCAAATTTTCAGTGCCATCGATTATCTCACCAAATGCGGCGTGGGAATCTGTGGCGCCTGTGCGTCGCCTGATGGTCGCCGCATTTGCGTCGACGGCCCTTTTATCGCTCAGGAAATCGTCTCCTGAACAACAGAGCGCGTGGCCGACCCCTGTCTTTATATAGCGTGACTCGGTTGGAATCAGCGCCGTTCATATAAAAAAGGCGGCTAATCCATGTGATAACGACTCCATATATTAGCCCTCATTGACATTCTTGGCCTCATTGCAGCGAGACCACCACTGATTGTTAGTGGCATCAGACGGCGCAACATGGGTAAAGGGGCGAGCAATTAGTGGTCTGAAGGAAAACCCTCGCGGTTCGTTATGTCACATGACCTCTCGAGAATACCGTTAATCCAAGGCCAAATAGCATCATTCACAGCCTCCACATATTGGCAGGACGCCGACCGCTGATAAGCCCTATTTGCCCAGCAAATCATGACAGGACCTGCTTGCCTGGTTGACTGTGACAGTGAAACCTCCATCATGGACTCTGCGATGGAAATAATTGAGCGGAAGCAACAATATCTATGAAACATAATCTGCTTGATCGCGAAAGCTTGGTGTGGGTCCATTATCAGGAGGAAGAAGATTTTCCTTACCCGGTAAGCTACTGGGGAACCATCCTTGATATCGACGATTCTGGGCACCTGAGTGTGCTCTACCGATGGGATCCCCATAGCTATTGTCATTTTCACCGACATCTTTGCGCGACCACTTCGGTAGTGCTGGCGGGTGAATTGCACGTCAGTACTTTTGAGCATGGTGAGTCCACCCATTCCACTGTCAGGCACGTAGGGCACTACGCAAAGATGCCGCCAGGCGATATACATATGGAGCAAGGCGGTGCGGAGGGCGCACTGGTGCTTTTTGAGCTATACGCGCCCAACGGGCAACTAACAGATCAGTTACATCCTGACGGCAGCATCAAGCGCACACTCACCATCGATGACCTACGAAAAATGATGGCGCGGCAGCAACGCTCGGCGGCCGCATAAAACGGCGACAACTTTTATTAACTTTGAGGCCAACACCATGTCCGGAGATCTCCACCCCCTCGCACCACATGCACTACCGCCCTTCGTAGGCGGAGCCGATGGTAGCGATCCGCTGTTCTCGGCGATCACCTTCATAGTGATCACTATGGCATTGGTCATTGGCGTCTTTTATCTAAAGCTTCACGCCATACCAGAACAATTAGCCCACAAGCACAGTAATACACAATCACAACTCATCATGGTCCTCGCCCTGTTGGCGTTGTTCACCCACAACAATATATTCTGGGTTGCCGCACTCATCCTCGCACTGCTGAAATTCCCTGACTTTCTCACTCCAATCAACAGTATTTCAGACTCTTTGAAAAAACTGACCGCGCAGGAAGGTAGTACCCCTGCTCCGAAGGAAGACAACAACGGGGAGGGTCGTTAATCATGTTGGAACTCATTCTCTGCTCTCTGATCACTGTACTCCCCGATTATCTCTACCGCCGTTACCGCGAGGGAAAGCGTTGGGGAGATCAGATCACTTTCTTCACTATGTGGTATGAACTGCGTTGGGGTATCACGGCTTGTCTCATGCTAACCGTGACCCTGATCACCATCGTGTTTTATTACCACCCGTCTACGACAAATGCAGGCCTTTACTTCCGAACCATTCCCTTGCTGCCTGAGGGTGGTGGCCGTGTCGAAGAGATTTTTGTCAAGAATGGGGATTCAGTCGCAGCGGGTGATCCCGTATTCAGCCTCTTGGACAGCGCGCAAGTCGCCAGTGTCAATCTCGCTGAGAGTCAGCTCGACCAGATCACTTCGGCATTCGCACAGGCAGAGGTGCAGGTAAGCGCAGCGCAAGCGACTCTGGTGCAGGCCGAGAGTGCGCTGGCACAAGCTAAAAATGAGCTGGCCAAAAAGTCTGAATTGGCCTCTCGCGGCCAGCAATTGATCAGCAAGATAGAGCTTGAGCGTCTTGAGAATACGGTTAACCAGCGTAGGGGTGGCGTACAGGCTGCTCAAGCTAATATCACCGCAGCGCAAACACAGATTTCTGAAGTGCTTCCTGCGCAACGTCAGAGCGCGCAACGGCAGTTAGAACAAGCGCAGGTCGCATTGGACAAGACCGTGATCTACGCAGGCGTAGATGGTCAGGTTGCTCAGTTTTTCTTACAGCGGGGCGACTACGTGAATCCTATTCTCCGACCCGCTGGCGTATTGATTCCATCCAGTGGAGCTGAGTCCGGTCGATCTCAGATCGCTGCGGGTTTCAATCAGCTATCGGCTCAGGTAATAAAACCGGGGACCATAACTGAAGTGGTCTGCATGTCTAAGCCCTTCTCCGTCATCCCGATGGTAGTCACGCGCGTACAGCCTGTTGTGGCAGCGGGCCAACTGAAACCCTCAGACGTTTTGCTTGACGCGCAGCAGCGCGCCCGACCGGGTACTCTCACAGTGGTGATGGAGCCCCTTTACGAAGGTGGCCTGACGGATGTCATGCCAGGGAGCAAGTGTATTGCGAACGCCTACACCAGCAATCACGATTTAATCGAACAAGGCGACCTTGGATTGGGTCAGACCCTGTTCCTGCATATGGTGGATACCGTTGGCGTGATTCACGCAATTATCTTAAGGATGCAGGCGTTGTTGATGCCGGTGCAAATGCTGGTCTTTGCCGGACACTGAAGACCCGGAGCCGGCGCTGTTGGGAACCACGGCGCCGGACCTTACATTGAGGCATCATCCAGATTTTCCTGATACCTCGGTGAATTAAGAGCGATCTGTGTCTGGGGCGAAGATCCCGCGCCACGTTCTATAGCCGCACGACAGGGTCCATATCAGCACCACACTCCACCACAACATAAAGAACCAATCGTTCTTGTCAGTTCCGTTCCACTCAAGCCACTCGAAAACGAAAAACTCTGCAAATAAGTCCACTGCCAGCAGACCGACGAGCCCGCCGACCCAGCGAACTCCCGCGTAAAATACCTGTTTCATATCGAAATTCGGCAACTTAGACAAATCTCAGTATTTGACCAATTAAGTCTGAGTGGCTTGTATAGCAGCCAAATAGGGAGACCACCCGTTGGTCAGTGGCGAAGGTCATCTGGCCGGCATCGCGCTCGCCCATCTGAGGTACTGCGGTAGGCGCTGTGTCGGTTTGTCCGGCACTCCCATACAGTTGCCTCCACTCACAGGAGATTGCCTGACCATTGACATCCAACCATTGTCCATTTGCATCAGCCCGATACCCGGCACTTACGGACTCGGCGAGCAGCACGAATAAGTAAAGGCCGATAGTGTTCAGCACATGGTGCTTCTATCAGACAAAATCTACGCCCATTGATAACTGTTGCAAAGACCTTAGAGCATTCCGATCCGCTCCCGTGCGTGGTTCGTATTGATCCCACTGAAACGTCAGAGGTCTACACATGTTGGCAGGAGCCGTTCGCTTTTGTTTCACAACGGGGGCGAGTTCATCGCGTCGAGCGGGCATGTTTACCTGCCTGACTATATTACTGCTTGGCGGCTGCGGCACCGCGTCAATTGAGGACTACCGCGATCGCTCACCCGCTTTCATGCCTGAGGATTTTTTTAACGGCGCTCTCTCGGCACATGGCGTTGTAAAAGACTTCTCTGGCACAGCGATTCGTCATTTCAATGCTGACATTATCGCCTGTTGGTCGGAGGGCGTGGGCACCCTGAATGAGCTTTTTATCTTCGACGATGGTGAACAGCAAACGCGTATCTGGACCCTAACCCCCTCTGGTGATCAGACTTATATCGGCACGGCCGGTGACGTAATTGGCGCCGGATCGGCGCGATGGGAGGGTAATGCCATGTTCCTCGACTATACTCTCCGTATTGCACTGGAGGACAGCAGCATCGATGTTCACATTGACGATCGTATGTACCGCATCAGCGAAAATGTGGTCGTCAATGAATCCAAGATGCGAAAGTGGGGGTTCGGCGTAGGAGAAATATTACTCACCCTCATCAAACATCCTGAGCAGCCCGCTGACTGTTCTGCGTAACGTCAAAAATCGGTGCTGCCCCTAGAGCCCCTCAACTTTGTTCTCGCATCTCCCGGTCGAGAGCATGATCAATGGTAATCACTAGTAACTGTCGGTGCGCGCGGGTCATTGCATCCTGAGACTCATGGGACACTAGGGTATCTCTGAGATTAAGCAGCTGAAGCAGCGCAATCCCTCGGGCCGAAGTATCGTAATCAGACTTACCGGGGACCCCAACAATAGCAACAAGCCTTTGCACATATTCCATTTGCAAATTACGCCGAAAGCCATTCACTGTGCCCTCAATGTCTGCTGAAAAAATGGCCGCGGTAAGGTCGTCAACCATTTCCTCTAAGGGATACGCATTACCGTAAAGCGCCGTATCGACAATACGCATCAGGACAGTGGGGTGAAGCAAGTGATCGAGCACGCGCTTTTGACCACTCAGTACGGCCTGGTGAATCTTGGGATCTTCGGTACCTCTTCCGTGTTCAAATCCACGCCTCTCGGGCGCTGTCGTGCGCCAAAGCGCACCATTTACATCAAAAGCATCGGGGGCAAAAAGATGCGCACTGAGTGCATCCATAGCCCTCTTTTGTTGACTTCGCTCGACGGGTCGCAGGGGTTCAGTATGCTCCGACTGGCCCACCACAGCACGATCGACATAAACGCCCCCAACCCATCGAGAGATCACGCCAGCGCTAATGCCCCACAAGCGAACAATTAACGCAACGCCGTTTACTGTCTGTTGGTAAGAGTTACCCTCCTCAGGAGTCCAATCAGTCATTTTATTTAACGTGGTCTGCATCAGCGCCATTTGCGATACCGCGTGACCGATCGAATCTGAACTCAGGTCATAAATGTTGACTCGAGGGTCCATGCCCGTACCTGGGCTACGCATGTCATCGGCGTCATTACCGAAGGCCAACGCTCCCTCGGAGGATCTCGCTGCAATGGCAAGTAACCGTTCTCGCTCTGCATCCGAATCGTCAAGCGCTGGCGAGTACGCGTACTCTATATACCAATCGTCGTAAGGCCCGGGGGCAATGGTATAAAACAGCGTCTGCTCATCAGCGCTAGGGGCGTAATTCACCGCGGGATAATCCATGACTGAGCCCGCCAGAATCCCGCTTTCCATCACCTGCGGGTCCTGAATCTGCTCAATGTTCAGTATTTGGGTCGCCTTCATATTGTGGTTCATCCCCAGCGTATGACCGATCTCGTGCAGAATCAGGTAATACATGCGATCACGAACCAGTTGCTCCTGAATCGAAGCAGAACCGCCTGTCATATTGGCGGCCAGATCCGCGAATGCGCTCCCCATCCCCAACACGTTCTCTACTGAGCAAAGGTGTTGCGAGGGCCAGAGCATAGGACTGGTGGCAGCCGGTTCGGTTTGAATGAGCTCGCGGGCTAATGATGAACGATTCAAAAATGAGAACTCGAGCATCACATCTGCGCCCAGCAACTGGCCTGTGCGAGGGTTAGCGAAACTGGGCCCATAGCCACCAAAGGGCGGGTTAGGCGAAGAAGTCCAACGCAGCACGTTGTACCGCAGATCCCCTGCATCCCACTCAGCATCATCAGGTTGAATTTTTACCGCGACCGCATTACTGAACCCGGCCTTCTCGAAAGCTTTATTCCATTCCAGAGCAGCTGACTCAATCAGTGGGCGCCACTCAACAGGTGTTGTGTTTTCAATCCACCAGGTAATGGGTTCGACCGGATCGGATATCGCAGCGTTGGGATCCTGCTTCACCAAATGCCACCGGTTAATGACATCGCGATAAGGCGCTGCTTCATTAGAAGTCAGATCGGTAATTTGTTGGTTAAATGAGCCGAGTCTTGGGTCAGCGCGCCGCGGTAGATAATCGTTATCAGGCATCTCTATGAGACTGTGCAATGCTCTAATCGAAATATTGCGCGGGTCCGTTACCGCATCCGAGCCGCCCACGAGGGGTTGGGGATTGTAAAAGACGTACTCTACCTCGATATCGGTATTAAGCGGGTAGCTGCGTAGCGCGAGTATCTGGCTCTTCTCGGCATTGAGCTCCCCCACTTTGAATCCTTCCTTGGGGTCTGCGTCGGGATCTGGCGTGGGTGCGAGACGGGTAAACGCCTCTGACAAGAATAGGCTGTCCGTATCCACTAACAGCTCGCCTGTTTCCTCATCCTCAGCAAGAATAGGCTGAACGGCGAGAACCGCTCGGGTGATATTGGCCTCTGATGCTCTGGAGATGGCGTTCTCCGGATCAAAGTAGAAGGCGGTGTTTTCCCTGACGATGGCAACCTTATCGAATCGACGTTCTATGGTAAAAACGAAGCGGGGACCATATGCGCCGCGGAAACTCCCTGCATCGACAACACCATTAGCCACATGAACAAAATAGATATATTCCTTTTGAAGCTGATTTTTCTTGAGCAATAATGTGGTTTTGCCCGTGTCACTATCTCGGTAAAAGGTAAATAACCCCGCGACTTCAGTGTCGCCGTCGATCAATTCGGCGATTGTCTTGTCTTCTTCGGCGTCCTCGGACGATTTTTCATCCTCACCATCCGCCTCCAACCCAAAAGCCAATGTCGCCCACAACACTGAGATGAGTATGGCGACCAACCATCTGAATTGATGAGTCATTGCTGGTTCCTCTATCGTTGATTGGTTTTACGACGCCGGCTACTGCACCTTTCAACGCGCAAAAAACGGTCGGTAAGTGGGATCTACCCAATCGCCCACAAACACTTAGTTAACGGGTTACGAACTGAGAAGCCCCAGCGATAACGCGCTGCTTGGAGTAGTGTCCACAGCCCCCCCCGCATGCACCATTGCGGTGCGCCAGTATAGCGGTTGATGTCGCGCCAGCAATCCCATCATGGCGTTTGGCTAGTACTTGCTGCAAGTTATGTCCCCATCGCACTACCGCCGACTTTAACGGTGCGATTGCCGCTGTCTGTGCGATAAGGCCTACACATGCTTGGGTTATTTGCAAAATATTGCTGACACCACTTGTGCCTTCGCAGTTTGAATCCCACTAAGAAAAGCCTCCTGCCCTCCTTAAAAAAGCATTGAAAACCTAAAAGCTGTTATCGCAGGATTCGAGAAACGAGCCAGCTTTGTCAAAATCGGTACGTGACGCCCGCAATGACATCAGTTCGGGTCCCGCCGGCACCTATCTCCAGCATTACTCCCCAAGCCGGTGTCACTTGCCAATTGGCCCCGAGGAGTCCATTCCACGCATCGCTATTTTCCTCAACTAAGCGGTAACTCAATGTCGTGCTTTCACCAGGTCTCAATCCTGTATCAAAGGTAATGTCACCTGCCACCTCAACTTCTGCTTTGAGATAGGTTGCCCCCAGAAAGAGCGATAAATCTCCTAAAGAATCGAGATCCACGTTGATGCCAAAACGAGGACTAATATTCAGTGCATCAACATCTGTATCCAGAAGATCGATGTCACTCACCGCGTAAACAATCGGCAGCACCACAAAGAACTGATCCCACCCCATGGCCAGAACGGTGCCGATCGACCAGTTGGTCCCATCATAGTTAGGCTTGGCCGTGGCGGAGAACTCACGGTCACACAGATCGGGTGCCCCCAGCTGTCGATCACACTGCTCTGGTAGCACATCGCTGCCGAGAACAGTTAGGGGAATCGTGGCACGCCCGTCGACGCGTCCAACCGTCGCGAACACATTCATAAAGGGAAACAGCCACGCATCAAACTTCAGCTGAAGTGCTGTATTTCGCACAGAGGGATTTTGGAAATTTATCGCGTCAATGGGGCGATCCGCCTCGCCTTGCAAGCCTAAATTAAGGTCGCGGAGAATGAGGTCCTGCTCAAAAGTAGCTGGCACGATACTGATGCCAAACGGGAGCGGCAATTCGAAGCCCAACTCCGTGACCTCCTGACCGAAGAAAGGCAGTGGATGGTCCCAAACAACAGGCACGCCACCTCCGTCGACATTGGGTTCGCCCAATTCTCGGTCCTCAAGATGGGGTACCACCACGAACATATCGAGGTCATCTTCTGATTCCTCAAATTCATCCGCGATCGCGCAAGAGGTCATGCAGAAAAGAACAACCAGTAAATACCGGCACATACACAATCCTATTACACCTATGCCAGGGGTCGTGATTGGAACACGATAATATCAGCATAATCGGGCGCCCTAAATCAAATAGATCCGGTGAGATTTGGTTTGGTCTAAGGGATTTAAGGTTAAGTCGGCGTTAACCGTCGGCGACGGATCGTCCTCTGATGACAGATAATAGTCTGCGATAACGTTGTAAAAATATGAGCCTGTTGAACCGCCAGAAGAGAAGATGTCTGCGTAGCGGAGAAATAAGTGTTTGCGGACTCTTTCCCTGCTCTGACAGCACACCGAAAACTGCAGGCTTTACCAGGGGGAAAAATTCACTCAGGCTAAAGGTTCAGCTACTGGGAAAAGGCAATGACCATTCAAAATACTGCCAACGGTGTCTCCGGCACTCCGTTGCTTGACGATGCCGCTTTGGCAGAACGTATTTTTAGGCACATTGATGACGGTACGACCGATCTCGGTGAACAGGTGTGGCGCGAACCCGTGTCACACTACCTGAGTGTCGAGCGCTTCAATGCTGAGTGTAAGCTAATACGACAGCATCCAACGCCATTTTGCCCCTCTGCAGCGCTACCTGAAAACGGCAGCTACGTGGCTCGCATTGCAGCAGGCAACCCAATTGTTGCAACGAGGGGAGAAGATGGCAGCGTGCGGGCCTTCATCAACGCTTGTCGACACCGAGGTATGCAGGTAGCAGCAGGCAACGGCTGCACAAGAGCCTTCTCGTGCCCTTACCACGGCTGGACCTATGGGCTCGATGGTTCCCTCAAAGGAATTCCAGGGCAGAGCGGCTTCCCGACTCTGAACCGAGACCAACACGGCCTACAGGAAGTCTCTGCAACAGAGCGTGGCGGGATTATCTACGTGCAGCAAGAAGGAGAAATGGATCCCGCGCTGCTGTCAGACGCACTGGATTATTTTGCGGGTTCTCAAGCACTGTTTGATCAACAGGTACTCACTGATTGTGCTAACTGGAAGTTGCTGTATGAAACACTGATGGAGGGCTATCACATCAAGTCCCTGCATCAAGAATCCTTTTACCCTTTCGGCTACGACAATCTCAATGTCGTCGAGACCTTCGGGCCGCACTCGCGCGTCGTGTACCCCTTTCAGAGAATTGAGCAGGTACGTGGTGTTGCGCCCGATAAACTCAACCTGACCGGCTTGGTGACTTCGGTTTACATGCTGTTTCCCAATGCCAGTATCTCGGTGCTGTCAAAACACAGTAATCTCGTCATTCTGGAACCCATCTCACCCAGCCAGTCTCAATGGGTCATCTACAGTCTGATTAACGCCGCTCCAGACAACGCGCCAATCAGTGCCGAAGACGCCCGACGAGACGCTGCTTTCGTCAACGACTCAGGCCAGGAAGAGGATCGCGCCGCGGCCACTGCGATTCAACAAGCATTGGCCAGTGGTGCCAACACCCACCTTACGTTCGGTTATTTTGAAAAAGCCATCGTACACTTTCATCAGCATTTGGAGCGCACATTGAATCTCCACTCCCATCGCT
>JADHNP010000033.1 GCA_016779445.1 Luminiphilus sp.
ACCCGACAGACGCCAACGCACTGATCTCGACGTTGTTAGAGTAGCGCTCGTAAAGGAAGTTATCGGCAACTTCTCCCTCGCTCTCATACGTGTAGCGCTCACCACTATCACGCTGACTCCACTCGTTGCTGTAGTTGACTGCTGTGTAGACACCCAGTTCTGCACTGTCCAAGTAAAAGAGATCTCCGTAGCTCGCTCCCAACTTGCCCTCGGGTAGCGCGCTCTCGAAGTCAGGATCAAAACCGTCCTTAATCAAGATTCCCGCCAGTCGTTGCAGCTCGCCCTTGGTTCGCGCGTCCAACTCGTAAGAAACGCCCGAATTAGAGTCAGTGATTCGCCCCATACCGAGGACCGCCGCCACTGCCTTGACGGAGATGTCTTCCTTTCTCGAGCCGTCGTCCCAACCGGCGAAATCAAAATCGCCATCTATCGGGTCTATAAATACGGTTTCCCCGGTAACACCGTCGAGATAGCCCACCTGCACGGACAACGAAGTCGTGCGCTCATCTGGAAACGTCTTGGTGTTGATGACCAGATTGCCACCGGTAGACTCACCTGGCATGAAAGGCAAGAACGTCTTCTTGATATCCAACTGACTCACAAAATTGGAGGGAAATAAATCCAGCGGCACCGTTCTTTTTGACGGGTTCGTAGACGGCATTGTTGCGCCATTGAGCGTGGACGAAATGTATCGACCACCCAAACCCCGGATAAAGACATACTTGTCGTCCTGCACCGAGATACCGGGAACCCTGACCACTGACGCCGCCACATCAGAATCAGAGAACCGGGTTAGCAACTCGACACCAATGGTGTCTACGATGTTTGAAGCGTCACGCTCACTGACCTCCAGCCCGGAAGGATCGAAGCTTGCAACGACAAACACTTCCTCGAGGTCAGGGGCCGCCACCTGCATCGCTTCACCTTCTTCGGTGATCGAGACAACCACTTGTCGGGTTAAGCCGCCAACGACCCGCAAGTAAGCCACCTGTTCCGCGACTTGTGCCCGATACCGGCCACGAGGGAGACTCAACGTCGCCAAGCCCTCTGCGTCTGTCGTAACAGAGCTGCCTGCACCCGCAAGGAAAACCGACTCATTCCCGACGGGCTCACCCCCCCGCGTTACAGCGACGGTCAACGCGCCCTCGGGCGCGGCTTTTTGTTCCGCGACGCTCTCGGTTTGAGAGTAGACGTCGACATAGAACGTGCCCTGATCAATCTGCACTATCGCATCGACCAATTGCCCGGCCCCCGCACTGAAACGCGCCGAAACGGAGCCAGACACGGCCTCAACGGTGACAGTCCGGGCGCCGGCGCCCGTCAAATCTGCCAGCAGCGAACCGTCAGCGCCCGTGAAGCCCACCGAACTTTCACCGATAAAAACCTCTGCTCCGACAGCAGGGTCGCCGTTTGTAAAGGCATAAACCAAAAGCTCGTCAGCGGCCTTGGTGAAATGTGCCGCAACGGCAAGAACGGTGAACACAAGGGGGCGTAACAGAACTAGAGGGGTGCAAACTTTCATCAAAGCCTCAGCGTCGAGAGCGCCTTTTTTTCTAGGGCGCGAATCACTTGACGCACACTAAGACCGAGAGATGACCATTTGATGGCAGTGATTTTGCAAAAACTTGACGTTTTTATTACGTATTTATGACAACCGCTTACCTGGGCTTCGCTGCTACGCCTGGGCTTAGCCGCAATGTTGTTATAACTAGCCGCTGATCACTCCGGCAGATGTGAAAAATCAGTGGGTTGTCAGGCTTTGGGCTGCATCCTGCGGTCTGCCGGAAGATTCCGGGCTCTGAAGGACGTTCATAAACCCCCGCGAAGAGCAACGGAGCCAATTTGAGAATCGGTCGCTATGAAGGCTCAAAAGAGACGGTGCAGCGCGGAGCAGGTAGCGCGCACCGAAATTCTGTGCGCAGGCGACTTAGATCAGACCAACAGTAGCGGCTATAGCTTTACTGGACGGGGTGTTTTAAAACAATCCTCAGACAGCCACCTGATGTCGGCTTTGATGGCGGTCAGTTCAGCTTCCAACGAAACCTTGGCGTCAACCAGATTGGTCTGTTGTGATGAGACTTGCTCGAGCCGTGCCTCGAGCTGGCGCAAACGAAATAACGCCCAAAGCAAGCCTGCCAATAGAGCTAGTAAAAGCCAGTTTTCGACAAGAGAATCGATGATTTCCAAAACTCGACGCCCGACGTTAGTCAGAATGGACCCAGACAGTGCCACATTTACAAAACAACGTTAAGTCTTGTATTTGTTGCCGCAAATGAGGTAATCCGGTAACAAAGTCGAAACAGATTCTTAACAAAAGTGCCATGGCTACTTAACAAGAATGCCATGCTCCAGCTCCACACTTCGCGGATGGGTCCGTTAGCCAGGCTGCACCAGTGGGATACCCTCATACTGAATCGCGTTTTTCAGGGGGTGCGTTACCGCCAGAGACTTGCCGGGATGATGGCGAGAGTCTCTCGCACAGGAGATGGCCCGCTTTATGCAGTTATTGCAGTAACTGTCTGGTTAGCAGAGATACCTCATGCTGAGGCATTCTGCCTAGCATTGATCCTCGCATTCGCAATCGAACGCCCATTCTATTTCCTACTTAAAAATAGTCTTAAACGTAATCGTCCAGAACAGGTGATGCCCGGTGTCAAAGCGGTAGTCGTCCCTGCTGATCAGTTCAGCTTCCCTTCAGGCCACACATCAGCAGCATTTTGCTTCGCCACGATCGCTGGAATGTTATTAGCGGGCCCGCACAACCCCTTCTTCTTGTGGGCGGCCGCTATAGGGGTGTCTCGAATAATGCTGGCAGTGCACTTCCCATGCGATGTGATGGCTGGAGCAATCATCGGCAGCACCATAGCGGCGATCTCAGTTGGTTTGGTGAGCAGCCTCTGAATGCGGATTTTATATGGCGTTCAAGCGACGGGGCAGGGGCATATAAGCCGTGCGCGAGCAATGTCAAAAGCACTCGCGGTGTATCCCGATCTCGAGGTGACCTGGCTTTTCTCCGGCCGCCGTAAAGAGAAGCTTTTCGACATGGATCGGTTTGGTGACTATGAACACCGCGGAGGGCTGACATTTGTTACCGAGGGCGGAACCGTCAAGTATTGGAAAACCCTCCTGTCAAACAACTATCTGGCTTTCCTTCAAGACGTCCTATCGCTCAGCCTTAAAGACTTTGATCTGATCGTCACTGACTATGAGCCTGTGACTGCTTGGGCGGGGATCATCAAGAAACGTCCAGTCGTCGGGATCGGGCACCAGTACGCTTTCGGAGAGAAAACACCAAAGAGGGGCTGCACATTTTTGCAGCGCAGCGTCATGTCGCGCTTTGCTCCCGTAGCGAGACAAATAGGACTGCACTGGCACCCATTCGATAAAAAGACCCTGCCACCCATTCTCGATCTGACCGATCATGAAAGCTGCCACGTCGGTAAATACATCCTTGTCTATTTACCCTTCGAGGATCAGTCGGTCGTTACAAGGTGGCTCAACGGTTTTCAAGATAATGAATTCGTTCAGTATTCCGCCGATTTGCCAAATGATCAGCAGGGCAACGTAACGAGACGAACTGCCTCTTTCGAGCGGTTTAAATCTGACCTTGCCGGAAGCAGCGGCGTGATTTGCAACAGTGGCTTCGAACTAATATCCGAGTGCTTGCAGTGGCGCAAGCCTGTACTGACGCGTCCGCTGGCGAGGCAAATGGAGCAGTTATCGAATGCGGCCGCGCTAGAGCAGCTTAACTATGCAACCGTCATGGAAGACCTCGACCCCAATATAGCTTCGAGATGGTTAAGCAATCTCCCTGTGGCACCCAGTATTCGTTTTCCGGACGTCAGCCGGAGCCTCGCCGAGTGGCTCGCACTTGGCGCAGAAAAATCGTTAGATCATCTTAGCAAAGAACTTTGGATGCAGGAGTAACCTTTATGCATATTACTGTGCTCGGGAGCGGATATGTAGGGCTGACACAGGCTGCTGTGTTGGCCCATGTAGGACATCAAGTGATATGCGCAGATATCGATAAGGCCCGGATAGAGAGTATTGAGACAAACGGGCCTCCCTTCTATGAACCTGGACTCGATGATCTGGTTAAAGCTGGGATCAAACAAAATGCCTTGAGGTTTTCCAGTGATATTGAAGACTCGGTGCGGCAGAGTGAGTACATCTTCATCTGCGTTGGCACCCCGTCCGCCCCAGACGGTAGCGTGGATACGCGGTATGTTGAAACCGCCGCAATAAATATTGCGGCGGGCATGAATTCACGCAAAGTGATTATCAATAAATCAACATCGCCAGTCGGCACCGTCGATGACATCTCACGGTGGATCGCCGCGGAACTTGAAGCCAGAGGAAAGAACCTCTCCTTCGAGGTTTGCTCTAACCCTGAATTCCTTAAGGAAGGCTCAGCAGTTGCTGATGCGTTGCGGCCCGATCGGATCATTATCGGCGTTAGCTCGGACGCGGTCTGCGACGAACTGAGACGCATGTACGAAGCCTTCAATCGGAACCATGAAAAAATCATGTTTATGGACCCGCGAAGCGCCGAGCTGACAAAGTATGCAGCCAACGCAATGCTGGCGACGAAAATCAGCTTCATTAACGAAATCGCGAATATGGCTGAAGCGTTGGGCGCAGATGCGGAAATGATTCGGCGGGGTATTGGATCGGATCCGCGCATTGGTTATCAGTTTATTTACCCTGGCGCCGGGTATGGAGGATCCTGTTTCCCCAAGGATCTTCGTGCGCTCATCAGCACCGCCTCGAAACACCAGTTAGGTGCCGACATACTCGCAGCAGTGGAAGCCACAAACAACGCTCAGAAGCAAAAGCTGTTTGAGCTCATCATTTCTAGATTTGGTCCTGATCTATCAGGGCGAACAATCGGGCTGTGGGGCCTCTCGTTCAAACCGAACACAGACGATATGCGTGAGGCCCCAAGCAAAACGCTGATAGAAAACGCGTTAGCAGCGGGGGCCACGATAAAGGCGTTTGATCCTGAGGCAATGGAGGTCTGCGCAGGGCTATTCGGTAACGAAATACGTCTCCAATACTGCTCCACAAAAGAATCGGCCATCACCGGAGCCGATTGCTTGGCCATTTGCACAGAGTGGCGGAACTTTTGGTCTCCAGATTTTCACGAAATGAAGAGCCTGTTCAAGACGCCAGTCATATTCGACGGTAGAAATTTGTACGACCCGACGTACATGCAGCAGTTGGGTATCGAGTACTTTTGCATCGGGAGAGGTTTATCCGCAAAGGTGTCTAGCAATCTGCCGAATGCAAGCTTGAATCAAGCGGCGTAATGACAAGTAGATCGCTATTTTTTTCGCACAGCGATTGCGCAGCATTGTGGGTCGCGCCAAAATTATTTGTGTTGCGGTGACGTCATCTGACTTTGATACATCCCTCTGCACACAATCCTTAAAGCGCCTCTATGCATGACCCAAGGCGCGAGAGGCAAACGGATTGTAATCAGACTGAGTTGAGCGAAATCTTTACCTATCTCTACCAGCGACGTCACAACACCGCCACATCTGACGCGGCTTTATGTGCTGCTTAAGTGCAGACCTTGACGTGATAAAAGGTGGCTGAAAAACACCGCTCGGCAAATCAGGTTCACTACCACTGAGGGGATTAGAGAATGAAACCTACAGAACGTGGCATAGCCCACCTCCTACTCGCTACTCAGTATTCCTATCAGGGTCTGCGCTCTGCATGGCGGAGCGAGGAATCATTTCGTCAAGAAACCTTGGTCGCTTTAATCGGGGCGCCTCTTGCGCTGTGGCTGGCTCGCGATACCGTCGACTTTCTCCTCCTCACTCTGCCATTGATGTTTCTTTTGGCAGCAGAACTTGGCAATAGCGCCATTGAAGCCGTTGTAGACCGCATTGGCGAGGGACATCACGATTTATCTGGGCGGGCGAAAGATTTTGGTTCCGCAATGGTATTCATGAATATCCTTGCAGCCGCCATTAGCTGGAGCTGCGTTTGTCTCTCTATATTTTTCTTCAACTAGCTTCTCTCCTTAAGCCAGCCGATGCCAAAGGTAATCCGCAACGAAAGAACAACGTTCCAAGACTGGCTGCTGCGGCCGCCTACGCAACCTTCGGGTAGAGTTGCGCGATTGATGCGGGCGCCAAATCCCACCCACTCATAAGCTGAAATTCTCCAGCGTAATCTTCGACTAGGGCTGTGCAGTTTTCCACCCAGTCACCATCATTGCAGTAAGTAATATCGTCAACCTGTTCTACAAGCGGGAAATGCAGATGGCCACAGATAATCCCATCAAGCCCGCGGTCTCGAGCCAGCAGCACCGCAGCCCGTTGGTATGCTCCTATCGCACCCTCCGCCTGCGACACGTTAACCTTGACCCACTTAGACAAGGACCAGTAGCGCAGGCCAACCAGCGCACGGATGGCGTTAACGCACCGATTTAGGCTCATTAGCACCTCGTAAGCAATGTCACCCACAAAGCGATTCAACCGGCTGTAGCGAACCGCGTAGTCCAACTCGTCGCCATGAATCACAAGCAGTCTCTTACCTTGTATCGATTCATGAATCAGTGACTCACAAACGCTGATGTTTTCGAACTTGCCCCCGCAGAACTCCCGAAAGTTCGCATCATGATTACCCGGGATATATGTAAGCTCGGTAGTACCTTGAGATATTTGAAACAGTTTGCGAAGTATCTTAGTGTGCGACTCGGGCCAGTGCACCCGCTTACTCATGGCCCACACATCAATAATGTCACCGACTAAGTACAGATGTTGGCACTCAATGCGGTTAAGTAGCTCAAGAAGCTGTTCCGCCTTGCAGTGTGCGCTTCCGAGGTGCACATCAGATATCCAAACACTTCGAAAGCAGAGGGGTCCGTCAGGAGTAAAAGCATGCATTGCGAGATCTCCTCTTATGTTCTCTGACTGTCTGCGGATTCATGTCAGATAACGACGTCGCTTGCGCGGGGTAAGCTTGTGTAAATCGACCATAACGAAGCTATCAACACAGTCGCCAAAATCGTGATCTACGTTGAAAGCCGTAAATACAACGCCGTCAGGTGATGTCGCCTGAGAATAGTGCTTGTAAAGCGTCGGCAGGGGCAGACCAGCAGCGGCAAGCGCTTGACGCAGCGAATCAAGGTCCTCTTCGGCGTCCACCCCGGTAAATTCCGAGTGGAGTGAGGTAGTCGAGTTTGGCGGCAAGATAAAAGGTGTCCGAGCCGCAACGTCGAGGCTTGTGTCGCTAAAATGTGTGCCAAAATAGTAGACCAAGCGCGCCGTTGACTCCGGGCCGTAGAAGCGGCTGATAGACGCAGGGCCAAATAGGTATCGAATGTGCGGTCTTGTCTTGAGATAGGCGCCAATCCCATACCAGAGATAATCCAGCGCATACCGTGTCTGATACTTGGGCTGGACAAAACTCCGGCCCAACTCTAAACCTTGAGATATCTTGGCCAAGGTGCGGGGGCCGTAACTAAACAGCGTGCTCGAATAAAGGCCCTGAACTCCTTTGTTCGCAATAACCTCATTCGCATCGGCAAGGCGATAGGCGCCAACAATTTCCAAATCGTGACTGTCCCACAACACGAGTTGCTGATAATGGCGATCGAAGCGGTCGATATCCCGATGACCACCGCAACCCTCCCCGACGGTCCGAAACGTCATTTCACGAAGACGACCAATTTCCCGCATGACACAGGGCGCATCGCTCATATGGCACAGGTAAATCTCTTTACCATCTCGAGTTTCACCAAGCCGCTCAGCCTCTGCTAACTCTTGGCGAAGCAACAACCGGTTCTCGGGAGAAGCAACGGTCTCAATAGAGCGAAAGATAGGTGCACCGCGCGTACCCAGACGGTAGACATGCTTGCGAAACATTCGCGCCAGCTGCCGTGCCGAGAAATCGTTTGCCGAGTAGACCTCGTGAGGGACGGGTCGACCGACGCGCACGTCAAGTGTGCTTTGGCTTTGCTTAAACATTTCCCGTACCAGCCAAATCGTCGACAGCGGCTTAGCTAAAAACGACATGCTGTAAAAGAATACCGAGTTACGACCCGCCACGTGGACAGGAAGAATGGGTGCTTCAGTGCTTCGCGCCAGCTTCACAAAACCACTCTGCCACTCACTGTCAGAAACACCTTTGGCACCGAACCGCGACACCTCTCCTGCCGGAAAGATAATCAGCGCGCTACCAGCCTGCAGATGCTCCTTGATCGCGCGAAGTGCATCACGGCCGGTGCCTTTACCATCCTCACCCATATTCGTTACCGGCAAAAGCACGGGATGGAGCGGAGAAATGGCCGTTAGCAGGTCGTTTGCAACGACCTTCACGTCTGGACGAACGCCACGCACCAAATTCAGCAGTGCCAATCCATCCAGGGAGCCAATGGGATGGTTTGCCGCAATGACCACGCCACCAGTAGACGGGATTCGGGCCCGCTCTAACTCCGTTAAGCGAACATCAAATTCAAAATGGCGCAACACCTGTTCAACAAACTCGAAGCCTTCCAGATGAGGATAAAGGCTCGAAAATTTTTGAAACCGCGCCTCATAACACAAGAAACGCAGAAACCGGCTCAGGATCATGGCAGAGCGGCGGTGCCGCTCAAAAAAGCCGGGGTAGTGTGATTCGAGTGTCGCCTGTATATCCAGCAAGACCTAGGCCTGCTTAATCCTGGCTATTAAGTCATCACCGCGGTCGTGCCAAAGGCTCCCTCGGTAGCAACCTGCCTTGGTAGGTGGACTATTGAGCACGGTGATTTTGCCGCCCTGATCCAAAAACTGCCGGACCTCGTGCTCAATGGCGTCGCGCAGCGCGCGTTTCTCGGCTCCGCTAGGACTGTCGAGATGCTGCATAGAACCTCCCATTCCTGACCAGTCCACATTAGCAACCCGCTGTTGCAGAAAATTGAAAGTTGTTTGAACTTTTTGTGATCACAGGGTCAGCATATCGAATTGCTGTCTCCATAAACGCGAGGATCAGAGAGACGTATCAGAGTAATGAATCTGTAAAAAAGCCTTAACGTGCCTATCACATATCCTCAATAAAACGATAACACTCAAGGCATAACCTCATGGTTTTCAGCTCAGAAAATGAGGAAGGTCCAATGAAGAATATATTGATGGCTTTTGCCTGTGCGTGCGTTTTGCTCACCGCGGGGTGTGACGGAGACGATGGTTCACAAGGCCCAGCAGGTGCGGCTGGTGCGCCAGGGCCCGCAGGTGCGGATGGTGCGGATGGTGCAGATGGTGCAGATGGCGCGGATGGCGCGGATGGCGCGGATGCGGTGAATACACTAGATTTAACCATCCTTCACTTGAATGATACGCATGCCCATCTAAACGCAGATGATTTTGATCTAGATGTTAGTGACTTAGGCCTGTCCACGACGCTTTCGGACGGATCCGCAATACAAGAAGTTGAGGTCATTTTTGGCGGTTACCCGGCGAACACAACACTGATTAGGCAGATCACTAACACCACGTCAAACGTGCTGAAACTGCACGCTGGTGACGTATTAACCGGCACCATCTACTACCCATTGTTTCGTGGCGAGGACTTAATTTTCCCTGAAACGCAATTGATGAATCGCATTTGTTTCGACGCATTAGTGCTTGGAAATCATGAATTTGATGATGGGGATGCTGGTGCAGCTGACTTAATCAATGACCTCAACTCTACGTCTTGTGAGACCGCTGTCGTGAGTGCGAATACCAGTTTGGCAGCGGATTCACCGCTTCAAGGTGGTTATTTTACTCCGTATGCGATTAAGGAAGTCAGCGGCACCAAAGTCGGGATAGTAGGCTTAACTGATGCGGCTAAGACTAACATTTCATCTTCACCAGATGCTGGAACTGTCATAGGCGATGAGCTAGCCGCTGCACAGGCGGCGGTCAGCGAGTTAGTCGGCCAGGGAATAGACCACATAATTTTGCTTACACACATCGGGTATAACTCCGATGTCTCAATAGCCTCTGCGTTACCAGAAATAGATGTGATCGTAGGTGGTGACTCGGCAACTTTACTCGGGGATTCAACTTTCAGTGATCTAGGATTTAACCCTGCGGGAGACTATCCGACTCTAGCAACTAATGCTGACGGAGACACAGTATGCATCGTGCAGGCCTGGGATCACAGTAAAGTAGTGGGCAGACTGAATGTGTCATTTGAGGATGGCGCTGTGACCTCTTGTGATGGAGGGGCAAATATGGGTATCAGCAATGTCTTTCAGTACGAAGACTCTGATGGCACCGATAAAACACTCTCTGGTGACGACCAACAGTTAGTGTTGAGTAGCCTCACTAGCGAAGATGAAATTACGTATGTAGTAGAGGACACATACGCGCTCTCGATCATAGCCGACGCAGATGCTCAAACGGATCCACTTCTAGATCAAGTAATTGGCACCGCTGCAGAGAACCTTTGCTACGAGAGAATCCCGGGGCAAGGCCGATCTGCAATTGCTGGTTGTCAAGAGATTACCTATCAGCAGGGCAGTGACATAACAATGGTAGTCGCCAAATCCTTTTTAGCAGCGGCCGGAGATGCCGACATTGCAATTCAAAATGGGGGTGGCGTTCGCGAAGATCTGCCCGCCGGGGACATCACCATAAGAAGTGCATATACCCTCCTTCCCTTCAGCAACACCATTGTGCAGGGAGGCATGACGGGGTCCCAAATTGCGCTGGTGCTAGAGCAAGCGCTCCGATCTCACCTAGAGAATGACGGTAGCACAGGGTCCTACCCTTATGGTTCAGGCATCCGGTTTGACGTGGATTCGTCTCAAACCTTTGGAAATCGAGTGAGCAATATCGAAGTCAATTCAAGAGTTGAGGGGGATTGGGTGAGACTAAATGAGACCACAGTTTATAGTGTAGTAACAAATAACTACGTCGCAGCGGGTCGGGACGGATACGAGGTATTTGCCGACGTAGACTGGGTAGATACAACACAGGTTTACACGTTCCCCCTCATACAATATGTAGAAGCTGCGACAGCCAATGGTGAAGCGATCACCAAATTACCTTTATCTGAATACTCTACCAAGAGTTACATCGACTCCGCCGGTTGTGATCACTCGACGACTGCAGGTTGCTCGGTACCGGAAGCCTAACCGCAATATACCTAGCCTCTGGCGCCGAAGCCGTAGTGGTCAAAAAAAATCGTGTTGCCCCAGCTAATTAGTTGGCGCAACACTTTTTAATTAGAGCAAGAATTCGATGCTGGACGCTTTTGCTTTCTTGAGCTCTTGTGCCCATGTTAAATGGGTTGAGGATTCCGAAATAGGACGATGAAGTGAGACGCCGACAAGTACTCAATGGGATTGCCAGCCTACCGATTCTTTCCACCACCGGACTCGCAGCTGACACGGCCCCCTCCTTTTTGCACGGTGTAGCCAGCGGAGATCCGGACCAAGAGAGCGTGGTGATCTGGACACGAATGAGTGGCTTGACCAAAAGCCACTCTGTCAGCTGGCAGCTGGCATTGGATTCGACGTTTCAGCGAATCATTTCTCACGGGAGTGAAACGACTAATCAATATCAGGACTACACGGTCAAGGCGGTTGTCGCCGGTTTGGAACCGGGTAAAAATTACTTTTATCGATTCAATTGTCGAGGTGTCACCTCACCCATTGGCCGCACTCGAACACTCCCCAAAGGCGATATAGGCAGTCTCGGGCTAGCCCTCGCGTCTTGCTCAAATTACGCCTTCGGGTTCTTCAACGGATACGATGCAATTGCACGTGACGACGCTGTCGACTTCGTTCTCCACTTAGGTGACTACATCTATGAATATGCTGCGACAGGCTGGGGAGCGCAAACAGCGCTGGCACTAAACCGAGCCCATAACCCAATTAACGAAATTGTGTCTTTGCAGGATTACAGAGAGCGGCATGCGCAATACAAAGCAGACCCCGACTCCCAACGAATGCATGCCGCCAAGCCGCTACTGTTGGTCTGGGATGATCACGAAAGTGCCAACAACCCTTGGGTCGGTGGCGCGCAGAATCATCAGCCGATTGAAGAAGGACGATGGACAGACCGAAGAGACAACGCCATCCGCGCTTACTACGAGTGGATGCCAATACGGGAACCCGACAAAGGCGCTGATCGTAAAGCGTTTTGGCGCAGTTACCAGTTTGGGAACCTAGCGACGCTCATCAACCTGGAGTCACGGCATACTGGTCGCAGTGAGCAGATTGACTATGCAGACCATGTTTATCAGATTACGTCAAAAGCAGACGCTGTGGCGTTCCAGCGTGATATCTTGGGAGCTCCGGGTCGCACCATGCTATCCACTGATATGGAGTCTTTCCTTTCCCGGGAGCTCGAGCGCTCCAAGAGAGAAGGCACAGCTTGGCGTTTGATCGGTAACGCAATTCCGATGGCGAGGACCCCCGTACCCAACCTCGCAGAGATGGGAATTACCATGCCAAAGGAGCCGGGCGTCGTACCGGGCGTTTCAGCGGATCTGGTTTGGAAAGGCAAGTGGGGGCTGCCGCTGTATCTGGATACCTGGGACGGCTACCCTTGGGCTCGCGAACAGCTCTACTCATTGTGTGCCGCCTGCGGCATCTCCGACCTATTGGTTCTGACCGGAGACAGCCACAGCTTTTGGGCCAATACGCTGACGAACGATGATGGGCAAAACTTTGGGGTGGAGATAGGTGCCGCGGGAGTGACGTCGCCCGGTGACTTCATTGAGCAGGGGTTCGATCCTTCAACTGCGGAGCAGATCGATGAAGCGTTCGCAACACAAATACCTGATGTTCGCTGGACCTCAAATCTCTATCAGGGTTACGTCAGGCTGGTCATCACCGCTTCGGGGGGCACAGCTGATTACATTGCGGTAAGCACTGTTAATACCCGCCAGTATCGCACTTCCGTCGTCAGGCAAGAACGTATTGCTCGCGAAGGCCAATCGCTTAAATTTGTCTGAAAATGCGGAGGGCAAGCCCTCCGCATGACTCACCGACTTTAGAAGTCAAACGTCAAGCCTACTGTCGCAGTTCTGGGGGCGCCCAGCCATATCGCGTTGAAGCTCACCACACCCTCGTACCGCTCATCAGTCAAGTTGAAGATCTGCGCATGCAGCCTAAAACCTGAAAGACTGTCAGAGATCGCCTCACCAGACACAGAGAGATAGGCATCGACGAGCGTGTACTCGTCCGTGTACCAGGTATTGGCGGTGTTTACTGCGCGATCACCTGTGCTCTTGACACTAATGCCGGCGTCGATCCGATCGACGGAGTAATCCAGCGACAACACCCACATCGTGTCAGCGATGCCCGTGACGTCATTACCAGCAAAGATTCCGTTCTCACTGTCGACGGCGCTATCGCCTGTGCCCTTGTATTCGGCATCGAGGGAAGTAAAGGCCCCATAAAGTGACCAACGGTCGCTCAAATTATAAGTGGCCGCCAACTCGAAGCCAGAGGAGTCGATGCCACCGGCATTGAAGTAAGTCCCGCTGGTGCCAATGAGATAGTCATTTCCCGCGGCGCTGCCGGGTGCCAAGAAAATGATCCTGTTCTCAAATTGCGAGTCAAAGTAGGTGGCCGTCGCAAACAGGCGAGACCCAGCGAAGCGCAATCCCAGCTCCATGACCTCTGATGTTTCAGGCTCGATACTGCCCAAATCTGCAGATTCCCTTTCCAAGATATTGTCTGAAATCGACTTAAAGTTCTCGGAGTAGCCACCGAACAAACTCAAGCCATCTAGACCGGTATCTAAAATGAATCCAGCAGAGGGCAGTACGTCTGAATCAGAATCAACCTTGACGTCTTGACTGGCACCAAAGAGGTCGTTCCGAGAGACCTCGACAAGAAATTGATTAGCGCCCAAGTTAATTGTCAGATTGCCAAGGGTGAAACTATCCTCTACGTACCACTTGAGCACGTCCTGCGGATACTCGCGATCGTACTGCACCCAGTAAGCAGGATTCTCAAACGGAATGCCAATTCGGGCATCCACCAGCTTGTGCCAGTCACGATACTCTTCCCGAGTCCCATCCTCGTACCAAACCCCTGCTCGAATGGTGTTGTTGTCCGAGGTATCCCAACTCATATCGAACGTAAAGCCCAGTCGATCTTTGGCGTAGTGTGAGTGACGATAAGATTGCACCGGGATTGCGCCCGCAGAGTAGCACGCAGGATCGTAAGCGCCCCCCCCACCACCATAAGGGAACGTGATAGACGATACGCATCCGCCTTGCGGCGCCAGAGCCACGCCATTCCCGTCGACAAAATAGATTTGGCCCAGAGCCGGGCCACCTAACACCTGCGCCCCGCCGAACTCACTTTCCGGGTTCCCCGCACCGTCAACCACGACATCAACAAGATAAGGCGGAATCCAGTCACCACGCCCTTCGTTATCGTGGTAGTAAATCGAGACGACCACATCAATGTTGTCGTTCACTACCCAATCCAACTTGCCATAGGCGAATAAATTCTCTCTCAGCGTCGACCAACCACGACGATATGCCTGGTTCACGTACGGCGTGTTTGTCCAGTCGCCGATCAACTGGTCCCAATCTGGGTAGGCTTCAAAATCCGCTTTTGAGTAAACGCGCTGGTAGTTATCTTCATGAATCTCATCGTAGGAAACATAAGCCGTGAAAGTCATATCCTCGCTGCCTGTCAGCAATTTGGCAGCCAGATGGTCACGCTCATTTTCCGCAGAGCCCTCCATCCAATCCGTCGCCTCTTGATGAGAAGCGGATATATAAAAGCGAGTCGATGAACCAATAAGCCCCGAGTCATAACGAGCATACAAACGCTGTGCATCATACTGACCCGTCACGTACTCTAACCGAACCCGCTGATCCAGCGTAGGGTCCGACGTGACATAGTTCAGCGTGCCACCCAATGACTCGAGGGATCGAGATGAAATGTCGGCCGTACCCTGGGAGACCTCAATCGTCTCAAGGTTTGCCGTATCAATGTACCGGTTGGCTTTGGCGCCACCACCATAGTTTGAGTTGCCGTTGGGTAGCCCATCGATGGTTGAACCAACCTGTTGTTCGGCCAAGTTGGTCTGAAAACCCCTCACTGTGATAGCGGTTGACCAGTCATCAAATCCGAAAGCGTCCCCCTCGTGCACCGAGACACCGGGAAGGTTGTCAATAAGGTTATTGATACTTGTGATAGAGGAGTTTTGAAGCTTCATGCTGTCAGTAATTTCATTATTCGCGTACGTGGTGGCCTTCGACACGATCACCACCTCTTCGAGGCCGCTTGTCTCGGATGTCGGGGTTTGGCTCAACGCGCCGTGCGAAGTCAGCGCAGCACAGACGGCAGAAACCATTGACAATTTCTGGGAAAAAAGACGATTCATAGTATCTCCAATAAGCAGGATGTGAGTGTTAGCCACGTGAAGTGCTTTGTTCCGTGATTCCACTTCAGGCTGCCGTCATGATCGCCGGCATACTTTTCATTGCTGTTTATCAAAGTTGAATTTATGTTGAATCTTTTATGACTTATTCGTTACCGGTACCTTCCTCGGGTCCCGTAATTTGATCGTTGTGACTTGCGGGCAACCAAGCCGACCCAATGAGCGCAGAATTCGCCAGCCGCCTCCAGCCGGATCAAGAAAAACCTTTCCGGACGGCGGACAGAGGAGCGCTGAAACATAAAATTCACCAGAATGACGCAAAACCGACATTGCGGCCAGGTAACTTATGTCGGGTCTCGGGTGGGAGCCGGAGACCATGGTTGGCTTCTCTTACCCCGCTGCAACACAGCGGGGTATTTTTAGCCCGCTATGAAGGTCCGTGCTGACCCAACGCGAAGTCACGCTCTTGGTAGCCTTTTTATCGCTCTCGTGATTCAAGGACTGTGGAGTTTCGGTTTGATATCAACACTCCGCGATGAACTATTCTCGACGCGCCCCAACAGCACGCTTTATCACTACACATCGCTGCACGGCCTCATGGGCATCATTGAATCTCGCCAGCTGCGTGCATCGGAATTGCGATACATGAACGACTCTACTGAGTTGCTCTACGCCCTTGATCTTCTTCAGACGGCGATCGCTGCGCGCTCTCACCAAGTAACGGATGAAAAATTTTTACTGTCCAACTTCTCACAGTGGCTACACAACCACATCGCACGCGGGCCAATGCTTTTTTCGGCATCCTTCCGAGCCAACGGGAATTTATTGAGCCAATGGCGTGGATACTCAAATCACGGCAAAGGCATCAGCCTCGGCTTCAACCATCAGGCAATTCAATCGCTCGCTTCAGCGCAGAATTTTTACCTGGGTGAATGTCTTTACGACGTCAGCAAACAGCAAACGTTAGCCGATCGCATCATCGACTGCGTGACGTCAATGTGCAATCAACGCGAAGAGATCGGCGTCGTTCTGCAGGATATCGAGGCGGATCTCATGAGTATCTGCGCTTTGTTAAAGCATCCGGCCGTTACCGAAGAGCAAGATTGGCGACTGGTTTCGCCTATTTTTACATCGGCCACCTCTGGATCGATTGCATTTCGCGAAGGTAAAGCCATGCTTGTTCCTTACTCTCTTTTCGATCTTGAACAGGAAGCTGAAATCAAGCTCGGTCATGTCTATGTCGGACCAACACCCAACGCAGCATTATCGGTCAGCGCCTTAACGCTCTACTTGACACAGAAACGAGCGCGTCCTGCATATGGCATTAGCGAGAGCGAGATTCCGTATCGACCGCGATAGAGCCCGGGATGGGGTGCGCTCATTTCGCAAAGCAAATAATCTACGCTCAGTAGCTGTGCTTCTCTGCTACTGAGAAGCACAAATTAGCAACCTTCAAGGTACTGGCTATATCGAGGTCGGGAACCAATGCCGGGTGCGATTAGCGAAGGCAACCAGCGACAGCATGACCGGCACCTCTACCAATACGCCCACTACGGTTGCCAACGCAGCGCCGGATTGCAACCCGAAAAGGGAGATGGCCACAGCAACTGCGAGCTCAAAAAAGTTCGATGTGCCGATCATGCATGCCGGCGCCGCAATACTGTGTGGGAGCCTCAGAGATTTGGCAGCCGCATAAGCGATGCCAAAAATGCCATAAGTTTGGATGAGCAAAGGGATGGCAATCAGCCCGATGGCGACAGGCTGTGCCAGGATCGTGTCTGCCTGAAACCCGAACAACAGCACAACGGTGGCTAACAAACCTGTGATTGAGGCGGGCTTCAGTGCGGCAAGCAAACGACTTAATCGAGAGGAATCAGTTGCTGCGTCCAACCGCCGGCGGGTGAAGTAACCGGCCAGCAGAGGCAGGACCACGTAGAGCACGACTGAAAGCAACAACGTTTCCCATGGCACCGAAATGTCACTCACGCCGAGCAGGAACGCAGCGATCGGCGCAAAAGCGAAGATCATGATGACATCATTCACTGAAACTTGAACGAGCGTGTAATTGGCGTCGCCCCGGGTGAGCTGACTCCATACAAATACCATTGCGGTACACGGTGCGACACCCAACAAAATCATGCCGGCAATGTATTCAGAGGCGGTTGCCGGATCGACAAGATCGGCAAACAGGACGCGAAAAAACAGCCAGCCCAGTCCAGCCATAGTGAAGGGCTTGATCAGCCAGTTGACGGCGAGGGTCAGGATCAATCCCTTAGGACGCTTGCCGACATCCCTGATTGACGCAAAGTCCACTTGCACCATCATCGGGTAGATCATGAGCCAGATCAGCACCGCTACTGGCAAATTGACACTGGCGTACTCCAGACTCGCAAAAATCTGGAATACGCCAGGAAACAAGCTGCCGAGCGTGATGCCCGACACAATGCAGAGCGCAACCCAGAGGCTTAAAAAGCGTTCAAATAAACCCATGCCGCTAGTTTACAACCTCGAGACAGAGCTAGAGGAGCGTTACGCTATAAACCGAGAGTGTTCCCGACACCTCGTTTGAAACCAGGAGGTACATCTCATCATCCTGCGTGATGAACTTGACGTCTTCCGGTCCGAGCGGGCCCGCCAAATTTGCCTCAACCGCGTCATCACTTACTGTGAAGTCGCGCGGATTGACGTACTGAACAAACTTCGCGTTTTGTGGATTAGTGATGTTGTACACCATTACTCCGCCGACGCGCTCAAGCGCGATGAAGGCAAAGGTATTGCCATTGATTGTGGCAATTTCAATCGCCTCAGGCTCGGGGCCTTTGTCATCTGACCGATCATCACCTTCATTGCTATCGTTACTGGCGTTGAAGGAGCCACCTAGTTGCTGAGCTGTGATGACCTCAAAGTCGCTACCACTATCGAATACCGCCCGGCCAGTGTCCAAGTTCCAGATGGTGAAAGAGCGAGAACCAAAGGAGTAGATATCCTCATAGACACAGCCTGCTACCGGTGTTTCGTCGGGGTAGGCGATCGGCTGGCCGGTCGTCGCCAGCGTCGTGCAGGCAGAGGCATCTTCAAGACCCAGATCGGTAATCATCTTGAGCCGGCCTAGTTTGTCCTGATCCTGAAAATCCGCGCCCAGCTCCGCGACCAAATCATCAGTGAACTGACTGGCGTCCAAGTCCCTGACGCGAATCTCGTCGAGGTAATGGAAGCAATCTCCGTCATCAAATAGGAAGCCGCCTTGGGCGGTACAGTCAGCCTCATCAGTCGCGTCTGAGACGTACTCGCGACCGTCGCCTTCGTTGGCCGTAACGAGGTAGGTGACCCCATTTACCGCATAACTGTCGAAACCGTCGGGCATGTAGGTGCCGAATATCGACCAACTTTTCAAGTTTACGCCGCCGTCTCGATTACTGGCATCAATCTCGTTGCCGGGCAGGCCGTAATCCTTGAATCCGATGCCGAGCACCGTGGTGACATCGGCGGATGCCAGGTCGATCACCGCGACCGCATTGTTCTCTTGCAGGGTGGCGTAAGCGGTGCCGCTATCATCGGAAAACGCAATAAACTCGGGTTCCAGATCCTGCGCAACGCTGTCAGACTTTGCCGAAACCCTGACGGGACCAGACAGCGACTTGCTTCCACCCACGTTGAAGTCTGTAAAGTCAGCGGTTGCGACCACCGGGATATCGAAGCCACCCGACACATCGATGACCGTAATCGTGCCCTCGGGGTCATTGCTGTAGTCGTCATTAGGCTCGCCCTCGTTGGCAACCACGGCGTACTTGCCGTCTGGACTAAAGCCGACTTTGTCTGGCAAAGCGCCCGCCGCTACGGCCGATACAAACGTGCCGTCTACGTTGTAAAAAGCGATGTAACCCGTGTCTTGCTTGGTGTCAGCCTCTACCGCGACCGCCATGTGGTCACCGCTGACATCCACACTGTTGACCCCACCCAGATCGCCATCAGAAAGATCAGCCACCGCCGTTTCAACATCGCCAGCCACATCAAGTTGCAAGATAATAGTCGGGCTCGTCACGTCTGATAAATCTACGACGTCGACGGCCCCAGAACTTGAATTGACGAGAAACGCCGTCTTGGATCCGGAATGGTATGCAACAATCTCGGCCGCCGACTCGTCAAAGTTTTCAGCTACCGCAGGTGTAGTACCGACCAACCTTAAAGACACTGAGGCATTGGCATCGGTACCATCGGCACCATCGGCACCATCTGGGCCATTGGCGCCGTCTGACCCGGGGGCACCTGCTGCACCATCATTACCATCGTCGCCCTCGCAGGCACCCAAAAGAAACGCCAGTATGGCTACCGCAGTCGTAAGACCTATTTGTTTCAATCGCATCCTTAGACCCTCTGATTTGAAAATTTAAGAGTGCTCAATTCAGATGACTATCAAGTGATGATTGCGTGACGATTCAATGACGAATTGGTGACTAATTGGTGACGAGAGTATTTCTTTAGCTTTGCAATCGACCCAAGCCGGATCCATCTATACCTCCGCACTTCCGCGCAAGGGTCGTGCCGGGCAATAAGTAAAACCCCGTTACTGCAGGCTGCGTGACGCTCCTAAAACACGACTCAGCGATATACCGCCCAATGCGCCTGCCAGTCCCTGCCCGGCCAGACCCGCTAGAGATCTTGCCGGTGCGTAGACGTCAACACCAAATGCAAGATTGAGTGCCGGGTGGAGCACCATGACAGTAGCCGCGCCCACCACCACGCACCACAGCACGCTGGCGCGCACGATCCTGCGGCGGTCCAGCCAAATCAATAATGACCAAGTACAGCCCAAGGCAATTGCCATCAGCGGTAACAGGCTGCTGCTCAAGCCCGCCAGATCACTCAGCGAGGTAAACCAACGCATGGCCAAAGTCACGTCAAGGCCCATCGATTGCACAGACGCGAGCACTGCCTGCGTTCCGATTACCGAACCCACCAGAAACGCGGTCAAAATCCCGATGATGATGGCGATGACGCTGCGCATAAAACCAGCCTATCCTTAAGTTGGCGCTCAACCCAATGACAATCCGCTGATGCTACGCTTACGTAGCTCTTCCGGCTCACGTTTTCAGGACCCTACAATGCAGTTACATCACGCGCTCACCCAGCTTTTGCTGATATTGGCTCTGCTGCCAATGACGACCGTCTCCGCGGCTGAATACGAGCTCAGGACCATCGCTACGGGCCTCGACAAACCCTGGTCCATGGATACAACATTTTCTTGGCCGAATAACGCAATGAACTGCCAAGCCACCGGTGAGAGGATGGACCGGGTCGTGAAAGCCGATTGGCGCGGCTGTCATCTTATGCACTTTCGGTAATGCATCTCGTGCCTTACCCTAACGCAAATTCTGCAACCTGAGTCCATCGACTATGTATGAGGCACTTCCTTTATTGATCAGAAGGCTTTCGAAAAGATTACTGACAACCTGCTTCTTATTCGCCCTCAACCCATCCATGACGCTGGCACAATCGGAGTCGGGTTGGTCAAATCAGGGCCTGCTCTACATACTGGGTCCGTCGCTGACTGGTACGGCTGGCGCGGGCGATCTCGAAGCGGAAGTCGACCTGGGCATCAGCGATGTCTTTGACTCGATTGATAAAGGCTTTCTGGGCATGTATCGCGGGGAAGGAGAGCGCTGGGGTGTCCTTCTCGACACCGTTTACATGGATTTAAAAATGGACGCCGAAGGACCACGAGGCATGCTGTCTGGTGAGCTGGAACTGGAACAAACGATGGCCATCGCTTCGGTTACCTGGCGTCTCAATGACTCCGTACAGTTCATGGGAGGCGCGCTGTATAACGACATCTCTACCGATATCGCCCTTACTGGCCCACAAACTACACGCCTCGCCAGCATCGGTGAGGACTGGGTGGACCCCATTGTTGGCGTATTATTCGAGACGCCCGTGGGCTCCCGATGGGAATTCTCAGGCTCCGCACAAGTCGGAGGCTTTGGTGTTGGTTCAGATCTTGTTCTCATACTCAGTGGTGCTATGAACTATCGCTTTAATCACTGGGCGAGCCTGTCGGTGGGCTATCGTTATCTGGACTTTGATTACGATGACGGGGACGGTAATGAGCGATTCAAATTCGATATGAAAGAACACGGGCCTCTAATAGGAATTCGTTTCGATTTCTGACCTTTTAGAAAAACCTGAATCACCAACACTTCCACCGCAGTGAGGAGTAAGTCGCTACCATAAAAGGCAATCCACCAGCGCAGTGATAAGGCCCATGAGTAGCAATAACGTTAATACGAAAAAGATAACCTGTCTGGGAATCAATTAA
>JADHNP010000034.1 GCA_016779445.1 Luminiphilus sp.
GTGATTTGGGAGTGGGGTAAATAAAAGTGACGACAATGTTTTCAAAGAACCAGAAATTCCGGCAACTCCTGACGGCGATTTGTTTGCTCATGCTTGCCACTCCGCTATCGGCCGATCAAGTGACCTATCGTGTTTTGGTAGCCGGTGAGGACACGGGGCATCTTATTGTTGATCGGAGTGAACGCCAGTTTTTCATTGATTTTGATTATAAGCAGAATGGTCGGGGCCCCACCTTCACCGAGTCATTAGAGTTGGATGAGCGTGGTTTTCCCGTTAACTGGAAGATTGTGGGAACCACCACTTTCGGCAGTCCGGTCGAGGAATATTTTCAAGCCAACGACGACGTTGCTCGGTGGCGGGATGCAAGTGGCCCTGGCGATGCGAATTACAAGAGCGATCCTGATTTTTACGTTAACCAGAATGGGAGCAGCTATGCTAATGCATTGCTTGTGCGTGCGTTACTGCAAAATCCCGATGGGAAAATCCCCGTCTATCCCAGCGGTGAGGCATCAGTAGTCAAGCGTTGGACGAGAAGAGTCGAGAGTGGCGGTGTTAAAGCAGATGTGACGGCATATCAGATCCTCGGTCTGGATACAGATCCGCGCCTGGTATTTTTCGATGAAGAAGGGGAATATTTCGGTACCGCCAGCCCACGGGCAGCGATTGTGCGACAAGGCTTTGAAGCAATTGAGCAACAGTTGCGAGGACTTGCCGAGGCGCTTTCGACAGATCGTTTTGTCGATATTCAGGCCGAGGTCGCGCATCAGTTTGACCGCCCGGTTCGTATCCGCAACGTTCGTATTTTTGATCCAGAGAGGCAGTCACTGACGACACAGCGAGACGTTGTGATTTACGGCGAGAGGATTGCTAGCGTCCAGCCAGCGGGAAGCACAGTCACGGCCGGAGAGGTGGTTATTGATGGTGAGGGCGGCGCTCTGGTTTCAGGTATGTATGAAATGCATGGTCATCTTGGTCAAGACAATGCCTTGCTCAATATTGCAGCAGGCGTCACGTCAGTTCGTGATATGGGTAATCAAAATGCCGTGCTTGAGGATCTCATGGAGCGAATCAATACGGGATTGCTTGCGGGGCCGCGTATCACTCGCTCGTGTTTTATCGAGGGCGAGAGTCCTTTTTCAGCTTCATCGGGTGAAACCGTTGCCACGCTCGAAGAGGCTTTGGAAATGGTTCGATGGTGTGGCTCACGCGATTTCCACCAGATTAAGCTATACAACTCTATGAAGCCCGAATGGGCTGAAACTCTGGTTGATGAAGCGCATGCATTAGGTATGCGCGTTGCGGGTCACGTCCCGGCATTTTCGACAGCCGACGCTATGATTGAGGTGGGGTTTGATGAGATAACACATGCCAACCAACTGATGCTTGGGTGGGTGCTGGCGCCGGAGGAGGACACCAGAACCCTGTTTCGGTTTACCGCTATGAAACGTTTTCAGAATCTATCGATTCAAGATGATGCCGTGCAGAAGACACTCGAAGATCTTATCGCGCTCGGTATTGTTCACGACCCAACAATCGCCATACATGAATATGGCTTAACCGCGATTGATGGTGAAGTCGCTCCGATGGCGAGGGCGGTTATTGATCATCTTCCGACCAATGAGCAGCGATCACTCAAACAGGAAATGTTTGGTACGGAGTCTGAACAGGAGCGAGCCGACTATATCGCGGCTTTCGAATTTATTATGGCCGTACTCTCGGAAATTCATCGCCGCGGAGGATTACTGGTCCCCGGCACTGATTTAGGCGGATCATTTTTCTATCATCGAGAGTTGGAACTATTTCAGCAGCTCGGTATGACTCCCGCCGAGGTGCTCAAACGGGCGTCTTGGGATATGGCGGAATATTTGGGTCAAAGTGAAGATCTGGGTTCAATCGCAAAAGGCAAATATGCAGATTTCTTTCTGGTCGAGGGTGATCCCACTGATCAGCTCGACGTCATTCGCCAGATCAGAATGGTGGCGTCAAATGGCGTCATATATTTTCCAGAGGAGATTTATCCTCATTTTGGAATTAAGCCTTTCGCCACCTCGCCGCCGGTCACGCAAATCGATTAACGGCCACGGACAGCGACTCGCGCTGATAAAAGTGCGCGCATAGAAGCCTATGCCTCTCTTCGCCTTCGTCCGCAAAAGCGGGCGCGTGTTCGCCCGCTCATCCAAATAATAGTGCGCCTTGTCGCATCCACTCTTTGCAATAACGGCGAGGGCAATACCATAGAGGCTGTTCTCAACACGCAGAGAAGATGCCGCGAGGAAAGCGATGTCACGACGAGAAGCCAAACGGCATTACCTGCTGACCGACAGTACCCCGGTAACGAACAACGATGACCTCGACGCACGTCTGGGAAAGTTGCTCGACGCCAAGATGCATGGGATTGCATTCAGCGCTTATGCAGAAGGGCAAAAACCGGGAGATGAATTGTCTCGAGATCAGATTGAGCGCCGAATGGCGATTATCGCGCCTCACTTTAATTGGATCCGCTCGTTTTCTGTCACTGCTGGAAATGAGTTGATACCCAGCGTTGCCAAGAGTCGGGGTTTGAAGACGTTGGTGGGTGCCTGGCTGGGCACGGATCCTAAAAAAAACCGGCAGGAAATGGACAGTTTGATCGCACTTGCTCACGAAGGTCATGTTGATGTGGCGGCTGTGGGTAACGAGGTGCTTTATCGTGGTGATCTGACAGAAGTGCAGTTGCTCGATTTCATGGCTGAGGCAAGAGAGCGGCTACCCACTGAAGTGCCAATGGGTTATGTGGATGCTTACTACGAATTTGAAGATCGCCCTGCAGTGACGTCGGCGTGCGACGTGCTACTGAGCAATTGCTATCCATTTTGGGAGGGGTGCGCTCACCCCTACGCTATCCTTTACATGCAGGACATGTTTCGGCGGTTACAAAAAGTGGCGGAGGGTAAGCGCATTATTATCTCTGAAACAGGATGGCCCAGTGCCGGTGGTAGTTTTTATGGGGCGGAATCTTCCCCCCAAGGGGCTTATCTTTATTTCCTTAAGACCATGGAGTGGGCTGCTAGCGAGAATATCGAGCTGTTTTATTTCGCTTCTTTTGATGAAGCATGGAAGGTCGGTGGGGATGCAGGCGAGGGTGATGTAGGTGCTCACTGGGGTCTGTGGGACAAAAACGAACGTTTCAAGTACGCTTCCAGCCTATGAGTCAATGCACACCGCTCGACTATAAACGCGCTATCTGTTACTCGGGTTTCCGGGACGGTCAAAGTCCCGATGCTGGGGTATTCCCCAGCAAAGTCGAAATCACCGGTGATTTAGAGATATTGCAAACCCACTGGGATGCACTGCGGCTTTACGCCTGCGACACCCATACCGAACGTGTACTGGCGGTTATTGAGGAGAGAGGGTTTTCTTTTAAGGTAATGTTGGGTGCCTACATCGCAGCTGAAGTTAGCAACCCGAATTGCCCATGGGGAGGAGAGTACCCGGCTAGCGAACTGAGTGAGAACAAGCGTAAAAATCAGCGAGAGATCGAGCGCGCTATCTCTCTCGCAAACCGCTATCCTGAGATCGTCGATGTGGTCTCGGCGGGCAATGAGGCCACAGTCGACTGGACAGACCACCTCGTGTCACCGGAGTCTGTTGTTGAATATGTTGCGCTCTTGCAGCAACACATTCCCCAACCCGTCACCTTCTGTGAAAACTATGTGCCCTGGCTAGGTAAGCTCGATGCGCTGGCCGCACAAGTCGATCTGATATCTATTCATACTTATCCAGTATGGGAATACAAAACGATTGACGAGGCGTTGGCCTACACCAAAGAAAACTACACCGCGGTTTGTGAACGCCATCCTGACAAGCAGGTGATCATTACCGAGGCGGGTTGGGCTACCGCATCGAATGGCCGCGGTATTCCACCTGAGAACGTAGGCGAATTTTATCAAAAACGGTATCTGGAAGAGCTTCATAAGTGGACCTTAGAGCAAGGTGTTCTGGTTTATGTTTTCGAGGCATTTGACGAAAATTGGAAGGGGTCTGATCACCCGCTAGAACCTGAAAAGCATTGGGGCCTGTACCGTGCCAATCGGCAGCCGAAGTTAGCGGCAGGTTGAGCCCCGTTGCGCTGAATTAGCGCTCTCCGAAAAGATCTCGCCCATTCCGGGTTTCGCTCGCGTGCTGAACCTCGTCATACAGCTGGCTTAGGTTGTCGTGAACATCATAGATTTCAATAGCATGACCAAGCATGACCAAGCATGTCGAAGCTATCGAGATAGGCGGCGCCCCTAAAACCTATGGGGTGAGGGCGCTCTACACTGATTGACCCAAAACGAAGTTTTTAAAAATTGAGGGGGCTTGAGGCTCCCTTCCCCTCGGCCGGCTCTTCCAAAACAACCTGCAGATCTTGTGCGGCACTGTTTAGGCAAGTTGACGCCAGTAACGATGACACTACCAAAGAGATCAGTGGTGACTTGAGGTATCGGAGCCGGCAGTCTGTCATGAATGCGTCTTGTTTCCACGCTTGGCTGATAGTTGTGCCCTATACGATTGGATTCTGCAAACCCTTTGCGAAGTTTGCGATGAAAAATACAGACCAAGGCAAGGGGAGGTGCTTTGTCCGCTGCCGTAATGCTAACGAGAGCTTGACCGGAAATGATCCAGACGCCAGATGGCAGTATTGAGGTGATAGAGATGAAATAATATGGCATAATGAATGCCAATATAATGTAGGCAGCGTTTGTGAACAAATGAATGGGAGACGGAATATGAAAAAACTTTATTTAGGCTTCGGTGTTATCGCTGGCCTCATCGCTATTTTTCTAACCGCCTTGCCAACTATTTTGCATGCGGCGGGTTTACACCCCGTTTATGAGGGGCCAACTGTGATGTTGTCTGGGAAACGCGCGCTGATCATTACCACCAGTCACAGCGTTCTTTCCGAGCCTGGAGAAAACGAAGGTCCTGAAACTGGCGTGATGGCCTCGGAGTTTACGCATCCCTACTATACGTTTCTCGATGCCGGAATGTCAGTTGACATGGCCAGCATTCAGGGCGGTTTGATACCGATCGATCCCCAGACCCTGTCATATCCGGTGAGCACTCCGGAAGATAAGCGCTACCTGAATGACTCGATTGCCCAGGCAAAGGTGCAAAACTCACTGGCCATTGTTGATGTCGATGTGAGCCAGTACGACATTATTTTTATCTCGGGAGGTTGGGGCGCGGCGTATGATCTGGCCCAGACTCCAGCTATGGCCGACAAAGTGACCGAAGCCTATTATGGGCAACGCGTTGCTGTGATTGGTGGCGTTTGCCACGGTGTGTTGGGGCTGGTTAATGCCAAAGATAGAGATGGCAACACGTTGATCGCTGGGCGCCATATGACCGGCGTATCGGACAAGCAGATTGAAGAACTGGGTATCGAGATGACGCCGTTGCATCCAGAGACCGAACTCCGGCGTGCAGGTGCAATTTACGAAAGTCAGACAGCCTTCCGAGATATTTTCGCTACGCATGTGGTGGTGGATGATGAGCAGCGGTTTGTCACCGGGCAAAATCAAAATTCAGGTCTGGAGACAGCGCACCGTATGATGCAAGTCATTGCCAGCCGCGGATAACGCCATGACTACCGCGATAAGATTATTGGTGCTGCTATCAGGGGTCCTGTTTTTGGTTACCGGCCTGCGCTGGCTGGTAGCTCCAGCCGGCGTCGCACCAGACTTCGGTCTGGTGTTGGGTAGTGGTATTGGCCTCAGCTCCCAGATCGGCGATATGTCGGCTTTTTTCCTGACACTGGCGCTGTGCATTCTAATGGGCCTCACCACACGGCGAAGCATCTGGTACTACCCGGCGATCACTCTGCTCTCGCTGACAGCGATAGGGCGAATACTCGCATGGCTTTTGCACGATGCGGCGCTGGCCATGAACCTGATCGCACCCGAGGTGCTAGTGGCGTTACTGCTCTTTTTTGCTACTCGTTATTTACCTGACCGGGCCTGAGCGCTGGATGGGTAAGTTTCTGACTTTCCTGATGTCTGTCGCCGGCTGCACGGTCCTCTGCAGTGTAGCGACAGGTTCAGAGTCAACTGATGGGCACTTGAACCTTCTGAATCTGCGTGAGGGGGATGATCGCCCTAATATCGTATTGATTCTTGCCGATGATCTGGGCTTTTCTGATATTGCGCCCTACGGGAGCGAGATCAACACACCCTCCTTGTCGGCACTGGCAGAGGCCGGTGTGTCTTTCACGAACTACCATACAGCGGCAAACTGCGCGCCGGCGCGCGCCATGCTCTTGACAGGGGTCGATGCGCATCTGGCGGGAGTGCCCAATATTCCTGAGATGCTAGCACCTGAGCAGCGCTATGACGCTCACTACCAGGGTGTACTCGGCAGCAATGTGGTGACAGTCGCTACTCTGTTAGAGGAGGCCGGATATCACACTTATATGGCGGGCAAATGGCACTTGGGCAGTGGTCCGGGCCTCTTGCCGAGCCAGCGTGGTTTTGAGCGAACGGTTGCACTGGCGGACTCGGGGGCCGACAACTGGGAGCAAAGGCCGTACATACCGCTCTACGATAAAGCCAATTGGTATGCGGATGGAGAACCGTATCAGTTGCCGGGAGATTTTTATTCATCACGTTTCTTGGTGGATAAAACCGTTGATTTTATCGATTCTAATCTTCATGACGATGCGCCCTTTTTTGCTTATCTCCCTTTTCAAGCTGTGCATATACCGGTCCAAGCGCCCCAGGAATTTATCGATTCCTACAGGGGTATATACGACGTGGGTTGGAATGCCGTTCGTGAAAAACGCCGGACGCAAGCGATAGCATTGGGAATCATCCCAGCCGATGTCGGTATGGTGGGAATGGCCACCACAGGGGACTGGCACGCGTTAGACGCAGAGCGACAGCGCTACGAGGCCAAACGCATGGCGGTTTATGCCGGCATGGTAGAAGCAATGGATCACCACATCGGTCGTTTGATGGCGTTCCTGAAATCCCGGGATCAGTTTGAGAATACGCTCTTTATCTTTACTTCTGACAACGGCGCCGAAGGCGCTGGGCCTGCTGATCCCGATAACCCCATTATGCAGAGACAATTGAGTACTCTGAACTACAAAAGCGACTACGACACCCTCGGCCTCAAAGGTAGCTACAACACCATAAGCCCCAGCTTTGCCAGCGCCGCGGTGAGCCCGCTCGCTTACTACAAGTTCTACGCGGGGGAGGGCGGTATGCGCGTACCTTTGATTGTGGCGGGTGCTTCTTTGCCGCGCCAAGGAGTGCTAAGTGACGCATTCTCTTTCGTCACCGACATCACGCCTACTATTCTGTCACTTGCGGGTGTTGAGCCGCCGCAAGGTCGACATGGCGGCAAACCGGTGGAAACGGTTATTGGGCGCGATCTGTCTCCGGTAATAAGGGGTGATGCAGAACGGATCTATGGCGAGCATGATGCTGTGGGCTACGAACTTGCAGGCAATGCGGCGCTATTTCGTGGAGATTACAAAATCGTTTATAACCGTGGCCCCCTCGGGGACGATCGATGGCGGCTTTTCAACATCAAGACAGACCCGGGAGAAACCAATGACCTCTCCAATGACTTGCCCGAACAACTGCAAAATATGTTGGCAGCCTATGAGCGGTATGTTGTCGACAATCATGTCTTACCCATGCCAGTGGGCTACGACCATATAAAGCAGCTGGCGATCAATATGATGCGCAAGCAACTGACAGAGCCACTGCTCATCGCTATTCTGACACTGCTTATTCTGCTGCCATTTTACGTTGCCTACAGAATGAAACCGCGCCAGTGATGCCATCACTTGTGCTCAGGACTTACGCCTTGCATCAAACCTGCAAGATTCAATAGCGTCTGTATCTAAAAAGGCTGATGCTGATACGAGGCTTCCGGTGGTGGACCGGGTCGATCACCCGGGCCAATTGGTTTGTGAGTATCTCCTGCTCGTCTGGGGTGAGCCGGATGTCGTGGATTATTCGCGATCAGCATGCGCCGTAAAACGGCTTCACGCTGTGGCGGTGTGAGTGCTGGCAATATCGACTGTAGTGAACTTTGCAGCAAGACTTGATATTCCGCCTGTTTTGCCTCTCTTGCTGACAGAACCCGCTCGAGTTCATTTTTCTCGATTTTCGGAGCACGAATAACCTGCATCAGCGCTTTATCGATAGCCCTCATATCTTGACGCAGTGCGCGTGCCACTGGCTTTTGCTGATCGAGAATCGTCTTGACGGCTGAGCGACTACTCGCGTCGAGTTCTCCCGTTGCCCAGTGCATGGGGGGCGGCGAGCGCCGAGAGTGACTCACCCAGTCCCCCAGTAATGCTCCGATGAAGATTAAGTTGATGGCCACCGAAGCGATCAACCAATTACTTGTCTTCACGCTGCTATTCATCTGTGATCACCTCCAGAGGCGGATTGAAAATCAAGAATTCGGTCTCAGTCCAATCATCTTCGGGTGGCTCTCCCGAGAGACCCCAGATAAATCCCAGCATCAGGGGTATCCCGGCAAGTATGGCTTGTCGCCAAGCCATAGAGCCCGGGAAAAAAAATGCTGCCAGTTGATCAGGCCAGTTTTGTTTGCGTCGCGGCTGTGCCGGCAGTGAGCTGATCAAGGTATCAGTGCTGCAGCTTAGTTTAGGCTGCCATTCATCAAGCAGGCCATCCAGGAGGGCGCCGGTCTCGCGCAATGCCTGTAGCTCAGGCGACTGCGCCAAAAGTTGAATCAAGCTTTGCCGTTCGTCTTCTGGCCAACGTTCGGGATCCGCACCATAGGCATTCAGAATTTCCTGTGCACGGGTTTTGGAAAGCGGTTTTTGGAATGAGGATTTTTTCATTGCGACTCCTCCAGAGTGACTTTGACTTGCTGACGCGCGCGGACCAGCAATGACTCAAGTGCCCGCAGTGAGACACCCATTATTTCGGCAACTTCTCGATTAGATAAACACTGGTAATAAGTGAGAACCAAGGCGGTGCGATGACGTTCGCTCAAAACCGCGATTGCTTTGACTATCCTGTCCTTGGACTCTAGGGTGCTCATCGAGTTTTCAGCGGTATCTGCGGCTGTCAGACCACCCTCTGCTTCGTGAGCAAGCGGCAATTCGCGATCCTGTCGTCGAAGAATATCGACACAGAGATTGTGAGCAATTTGATGTAGCCAGGTAGAGAGCCTGGCCCGTTTTGGGTCGTAATCACAGGCCTTAAGCCAAGCTCGAGTCAGAGTCTCTTGTGCAACCTCCTCAGCTTGATGTTGCTGGAAGAGGAGCCTGATTGCGAATCGCTCCAGTGCGGGTGCGTACTGCTTAACCAGCACGGTAAAGGCCTCGCGATCACCTCGCGAGACTCTTTCCATTAGAGCGCCATCGTCCATATTACCAAACAGGCATCTTAATCCCGCGGGGGTCTATGGTGCTTCTGAGCTTGGGTAAGCTCTTCTGGAGAAAGATAGCCGTCCTCGTTGGTATCAAGCATTTCAAAAGCGACTTGCTTGCGCTCCTCAGGTGTGACGAACCCGTCGTTATTCATATCGGTTTCAGTAAAGCGCGCCTCGGCTTTTGCTGTGACAGCGTCTAAATGGGCATGTAATTGCGTCTCCATCTCAGCGCGACTGATATTACCGTCACCATCTGAGTCTGCGTGGTCCCATCGGTCTGCGCCACGGCGTTTGTCCAGTAATTGAAATTCCCCGTAGCTGATAAGCCCGTCACCATCGGCATCCAATGCACGCATCATTTTTTTTAGTGACGGTTTTTTGTCGCCATTGGAATGGGGCCCGTCATGCTGACTGATTGCAGGTTGCGCGACTACAGACAGCACGCTGAGCATTAAGGTGGTCAAAAAAGTTTTGGTCATCGCTCTCTCCTTGAAAACGGTGCAGTAGCGGTGCGCTACAACACTAATACGGAGCAGTAGATAAAACCCGTCGCGCCGTTTGACAGCTTAGCCCAGCCAAAGCCTATTGGCCGCGATAACCACTGTTTGGCTGGCTCAGCAGTCGCAATATCCCCGGCCTCATTGCTAGTAGACCCGGAGCGCAGTATTGTCACCAATTTGCCCGCCACCTTTTTGCGCCGGAGTCATTCGGATGTCGTCGAGCCGCCATAGAGTTCCGCTGGAAGCTGGCCTTCCGATCGCCACTATTTCAGGTGAGCAGCGGTTGGTGTTTGCGTCTGCCTCGGATTTTGATCACGCTTGGGACGTCGGCATTTTCTATCTCAGGATTCCAGAAAATCTGGATTTAGACGATGCGCGCCAATTCGGTCGCGAGTTAATTTCACTGGATAGCGCCTATCGTCAAATCGTCCAGTATGGAAAGTTAGAGGGATTTATCGCGCTGGAGAACAACCAGCAGACCAAGTTGGCCCTGCGCCGCGAGCGATGGGATCAACACTATCCAGCAGACGTTGCCGCTTTCGGCCGCCAGCTCGATACCATCGGCATCGCCATCATCCGAGAGGTGTTTAACCAGTCAGGTATTCCCGAGACCCTCTGGGACCGCGCCTCAGGGGGCTATACGTCGGGGGGAGGTGATGCGTTCCTTAATTTCGTTCACTATGACACCCGCAACCCAGACTGGGGGCTGCGCCCCCACACAGACTACGGCTTTATTACTATTCTCGACGCCAGTGCACCAGGGCTTCAAATCGAAATAGACGGTCAGTTTCAGGCCGTGCCGATTCTCCCAGACCATCTAATTATTAATTTTGGTGAGGCGCTACACTTTATTACAGCTCACTCAGATCGTCCGGTAGGTGCGGTAGTGCACCGGGTGCTAAGCCAACAGTCCACGGATCCGATACGTCATGGCATTGTCTATTTCGCCAATCCCGACCTTGACGGCATATTGTGGCAGTTCGATGTGAGAGGCGAAATTAAGGGAAGCTCCTCGGTGGAGGATCTGTTTGCGCTACTGGAAAAAAATCTGATCCAAAATAGAAAGTAAAAGAAACCGACGTGACGCAATAGCAGGCAGTAGACATGCCGAGATTTGAGTCAGATTTTTTTTTACGTATACTATTTTGCTTAGACTGTGATTTTTTTGGTGCATCCTTGAAACATATCTTTGCTGCTACAGCGCTCATACTTTCATTACTCTCGCACGCTGGCTCCCCGCCAATAGAATATTTTATAAAAGACAGTGATTATCTGGATGTGGCGCTCTCGCCCTCTGGAGACCGCATTGCTGCTAGAGCTCAGTTAGACAGCAAGGTTGTTCTCATCGTTATGGACCGCCATACCAAAGAAATTATTGGTGGCCTGCAACCCGAAACGACAGACGCAATTAATAGTTTTGATTGGGTGAGCGATGACAGGATCGTTTTTTCTTATGCACAGCAATTTTCTGGTAGTGATCAGCGGTCTTCCGCGGGTGAGCTGTTTGCAGTGGACTTTGACGGATCAAATGTAGAGAGGCTCGCTGGGTTCGGCGCTTCTAATCAGAGGTATGGATCTCGTATTAAGGGTAGTCGAGATAGTGAGAAAGCGGCGGTTTTTATGCTCGATCCTTTACCCAACGATGAAGACCACATTTTAATAATGAAATTTCCGTTTTCTCAAAAGGGATTGGTTGGCTATACCCTTGACGGGAAAAAACCCCCCATCGTCTCAAAACTACATGTTCATACAGGCAAGCAGGAAACTGTTGAACGGCTCCCCTTTAAGGGCGCAAGGCCCCAAACCGACAGCTCGGGAGCAGTTCGGTTCGTTACCTATGAAACTGAAGAAGGTCTGACGAAATCCGCATACCGTCAAGATGAGAAATCGGAATGGCAATTATTGAGCGAAGTTTTTGAGTTGGACGATGAGCTCTCGGTAGTCGGTTTGAATGATGCTGGTGATGCACTGTTTCTCTACGGGCCTGCTGGGGATTATGGGTACAAAAATATTTTTCGATTCGACTTCAATGAAAAAAAGTTCCAGCCACTTTTCTCCGATCTCGATGCAGATATTTCTGACTGGTTGTCAGATCCTGAAACTGGCGAGATTGTAATCGGCTCGTCTCGTCGGGGAAAAGCCAGACATTACTACGCCGCTGTGGAGAGTCGCTATCAGCGGCTGCATCGCTCGCTAGTGAGAGCATATGAGAATCAAACGCTTACGATCATGAGCCAATCTCAAAATGGGAAGCAGCTCATCTTGAGAGCCAGTAGCGATGTAGACCCTGGAAGCATATTTGTTTTTGATACTGAGACGAAGCGGGCCGATTTTTTTTGGGCAAATCGCTCGTGGATGGACCCTAAGAGCATGCGTCCCATGCAGATTGATGAGGTGCCCACTGAGGACGGCTTTTCCATTCCCGTTCGTCTGACTTTACCTGAGGTAGAGGGTCCAGTGCCTCTTGTCGTGAATCCTCACGGTGGGCCACATGGCATATCTGATGATTGGGGCTTCAATTATGAAACTCAGTTATTGGCAAGTCGCGGGTATGCGGTACTCCAAATAAACTTCCGCGGTAGCGGCGGGCTTGGCAAAAACTTCGAAGAAGCGGGTCACAAAGAGTGGGGCGGAAAAATGATCGACGATATCGCTGCCGCAACCCGTTGGGCGCTGTCTCGCCAAGACATTGATGAGGAAAGAGTGTGCGCTTATGGCGCCAGCTATGGTGCCTATGCATCATATATGCTCGCTGTCCGAGAGCCTCAAATGCTGCGCTGTGTGGTTGGATACGTTGGGGTATATGACCTCAACATCATGTATAGCACCGGGGATATTCCCGATTCATGGGGAGGAACTGGTTTCTTGGAGCGTGTGATAGGACGCGACGAGAAGATGTTGGATGAATTTAGCCCCGTCACCCATGCTTCAAAAATCACGGCGGCTCCAATGTTGATACATGGGGAGGATGATATCCGTGCGCCCATTGATCATGCCTTCGCTATGCGTGAAGCCCTGCAGGATGTTGGAAGCGCGCCAGTCTGGCTGAAAATCGACGAAAGTGGACACGGTGCAGGCAATATAAAGACTCGTCTTGAGTTATATGAGTCTCTTTTGGCTTTCCTTGAAGGAAGTTTGAGGTAGCGATTAAACTGGCGGCACCAAGACACGTGTGAAAAAAACCCCTGTCTACTTATTTTAGGCGTATTGGCAACTCGGTCGTTTGTTTGAGTTCCTCCATTACAAAGCTTGCGCTCACATCAAAAAGATCGGCTTTAATCAGCTCCTGGTAAAGCCTGTCGTAGCCGGGCATATCTTCCACGGCTGCTTTGATTAAGTAGTCGATCTCGCCACCCATGCGGTACACCTCGAGTACTCCGGGGATCCTCTCTACCACGGTTTTGAAATTTTCTGCCCACCGTTGGTTGTGCTGATTGGTGCGCACAGAAATGAACACGGTGAGGGGAACTCCAAGCGCTACTGGGTCCATGAGGGTGACTTGCTTTCGGATAGTGCCGTCTGCCTCGAGTTTCTGGATGCGGCGCCAGCAGGCGGACTTAGAAATGCCAATCCGATTCGCGAGTTCCCCTACAGATAGAGAAGCGTCTCCCTGCATGTGGGACAGCAATCTACAGTCCGTCTTGTCCATAATGACCCCTTATAAAGCACAACGAGCTATAAATAATCACTTAATTGGAACTATATTTCACAATAAAGGGGATAATAACAACAAAGAGGAACAATGTTCGATACTGCCGGCACTATCATCTCCATTCACTTTTTTAAGGCGCGCACACTGAGCTGTGTCAAATCTCATCCAGAAAATCCGCGATTCCATCATTGGTGATCAGGCCCCCATCGATACACCCTTCGGCCCTCGTCCATTGATTTATGCGGATTACACCGCCTCGGGGCGCTCGCTGTGTTTTATCGAGGATTTCATTCGCGACGAGGTGCTGCCCTACTACGCCAACACTCATTCCGAAACTTCCTTCACCGGTGCCCAGACTGCGGTGCTGCGTGAGCAGGCCCGGGAAATTATTCGTCAGGCAGTCAATGGCACTCACCAAGACAAAGTGATCTTCTGTGGATCCGGTGCCACGTCGGCGATTAACAAGCTGATTGACATGCTGAACCTGCGGCTGCCCAAGAACCTGTCGGATGAGTTTGGGCTGGACGGTGTCATTCCGGTGGACCATCGCCCGGTGGTTTTCATTGGCCCCTATGAGCATCACTCCAATGAGTTGCCTTGGCGGGAGAGTATTGCCGACACCGTGGTCATTCCCCTAGACAGCACAGGTCAGCTCGACCTTGTTGCGCTAGAGGATGCCCTCATGAAGTACATCGACCGGCCGCTGCGAATTGGCAGCTTCTCGGCTGCGTCGAACGTCACTGGTCTAAAAACTGATGTGCCTAGGGTGACCTCGATGTTGAAGCGCCATGGTGCGCTGTCGTTCTGGGACTACGCTGCCGCTGCGCCATATGTGCGCATTGATATGAATGGCCACTCCCCGCTTGACGCAGTGTTTATCTCGCCGCACAAATTTATTGGCGGTCCGGGTACCCCGGGTGTGTTGATCGTCAAAGAGGGCGTAGTCAACAACGCAGTACCGGCCACAGTTGGCGGCGGCACCGTTACGTACGTTACTCCCGAGGATCATCACTATGTTGCCAACGCTGAGCGCAGGGAAGAGGGTGGAACGCCGGGTGTTGTGGAATCAATTCGCGCTGGTTTGGTATTCAAACTGCAGGGGGACGTGGGTTTCGAAGAGATCGCGCGCCGTGAAAATGCGTTTGTTTCTCGCGCGATTGCCAGACTTTCGCAGTGTGAGAATCTCGAGATTCTCGGTCCACTCGACGCGCCCCGCCTGTCGATCCTGTCTTTGCGGTTTAAGCTAGGTGATAAAGATTTGCATTACGGTTACGTGGTGTCCCTACTGAATGATTTGTTCGGTATTCAGGCGCGGGGTGGTTGTTCCTGCGCCGGCCCCTATGGGCACGCACTGCTAGGCATGGATATGAACTACAGTCGGGCTATTCAATCCGAAATGGCCGCTGGCAATGTGATCCTGCGCCCGGGTTGGGTGCGCCTTAACTTCAATTACTTCATCAGTGAGTCAGAATTTGATTATCTGCTGGGCGCGATTGAACTCGTGGCACAGCACGCTTGGCGAGTGTTGCCTTATTACGATTTTGATATCGCGAGTGGCGTGTGGCGATTCCAGGATGAGGTTAGGTCATTACCGGTTAGCCTGGAGGATTTGGCTTTCGATCAACTGGAGTCGAAAACGAAGGCGCTGCCGTTGCGATGGGATCTGGGCGACCTGTTAGTTCAGGCGGAGCGAGTAATGACAACCTTGAAGCCTAAACAGCCGGAGACAACTTTTCATTTATCAGGCGAGGCAGAGAGATTGCGCTGGTTTGCGCTGCCCTAGCCTTGATGTTTGCTTCACCAGAGAGCTCACATACTCTCGCGTGCCCTGCCGCTGACCTTCAACTTCATGGCAAGGCTGATTGGATGCACTAAGGCTAGATAGGGCACCTTAGGCATTTGCATCCAAAATTTGGAATCAGTATTTCAATATTGATCTGTTCAGTTAGCCAATTCGTGGGTCAATAATAGAGACCGCCCAGGGTTACTACGATTTTATGAATCATCCAAGACAAAGAGACAGGTTTGTGGGAGGGTGGTGCGCTGCAACTCAGATACAGGTGCGCCAATAATGCGGATGCTATTGAGATCTACGATCGTTGCCGGGGTTTTTGCGCTGTGTGTGTCACATGCCACGATAGCCGAGCATGAGCAGATCGAACATGCGGCTTCTGAAGCTCATTTGGTGATTGGAGGTGCAGGCTCCAATTGCCTGGCTGATTCGGACTGTATCAACCGGTTCCACCCTGATATCCCAATGAAGCGTATAGCGCAGCAGGGGCAAACACTCATTTTCAAGACTCGAGATGCATTAGACGTGTTGGGGACTGTTGACCAACAGCGAGACGCTGGGCAGGGCCTCGATTCCGAGCGCTTCATGACCCTACGGAGCAGCTTTGGTACTGCGCATCCCATGGCTGGACCGGTTCATATAGCGGGCGCTGATGTTGGCGATACCCTGAAAGTAACGATTCTTGAAATCAATGCAGGCCAGTACGGGTATACCTTTGCAGGCCGCAGTGGATTTATGAGTGATTTGGTTGATGGTGGCTTTGTGGCAGTTTGGAAGCTGACAGACCGGTTTGCCACTAGTGCTGATATCCCTGGCATACAAATACCCAATGGCAGCTTTCCTGGGATTGTCGCCACGCTCCCAGGAAAGAGCGACCTTGAGGCCATCCTGACTAGGGAGCAGAAGCTTCACGATGCAGGCGGCAAAGTGTTCTTGCCATCCCCGGAGGACGCATCACCCGTTGCACTGTGTGGCAAAGACGGTAGCGCCGCGAATGCGTGTCTCCGAACTATTCCTCCCCGTGAACAGGGCGGCAACATGGACATTCGTCATTTGGGCGAGGGTGTGACTGTGTACTTGCCCTGTCAGGTAGCCGGTTGCGGCTTAATGATTGGCGATTTGCATTATGCTCAAGGGGACGGCGAAGTATCCGGCACGGCCATTGAGATGTCAGCCGACGTGACGGTCACTACTGAAGTCATCAAGGGATATTCGGATTTGAGGACTGGGCCCCACTATGAGGGTGATGCGTCCGTGCTGCAGATTCCCTCGAAGCGCTTTTATGCAGTCACGGGCCTGCCTCTAAAAACACCAGGGGCAAGTTACCCTAACTTGCATTATCTTGGCAGCGATGTAGCGCGTGATCTCAGTAATCTATCCAACGATATTTCATTGGCCGCCAGAAACGCGCTCGATGGGATGATCGACTATATCGTTACAACTTATGGTTATTCCAGAAATCAGGCTTATGTGATCGCTAGCGTTGCCGTTGACCTGCGTATTACTCAGCTAGTTGATGCACCCAATGTTGGGGTGACGGCCATTCTACCTTTGGATATTTTTGTTCAAGCGCCTCATTAGCGGAACTCCAGTTCCTTGTCGCGCAGTCTGCCAAGGCGCAAGCTAATAAAATCCTTGATGTAATTCTGATAGTTTTTCCACGGTAACCGGTTGCCCTGTTTCGGGAAGCGGTCCCGGGAGCGCAGCACGTATCCCGCATTAAAATCGAGGAAGGGCTCCTCTTGTATGCTGCCTTTCAATCGTGGCACAACGCAGTCGTGACCCCGCTTTTGCATGTGATTGAGCAGTCGACACAGGTAGTTTGCGGTGAGCTCCACTTTGAGTGTCCAGGAAGAGTTGGTATAGCCAACCGTAAAGGCCATGTTGGGCATATCGGAGAACATCATGCCGCGATAAATATAGTGCTCGGTAAAATCGACAGGCTTCTCGTCGATTTGATACTCGACCCCGCCCGCAAACTTGAGGTTGAGTCCCGTCGCGAGCACCACAATATCGGCTTCAAGGTGCGCGCCTGACTTGAGTTGCAACCCCGTGGCGGTGAAATGGTCGATATGATCGGTTACCACTTCTGCGCGTCCTTCGCGGATAGCGGCAAACATGTCGCCGTCGGGCACCGCGCACAGACGCTGATCCCAGGGGTTGTAGGTAGGTGTAAAGTGCGTCGACACATCGTAGTCGGGGCCCAGTTCCTCGCGCACTTGATCAAGGAGAAAGCGTCGCAAGCCTTTTGGTCGTCTCCGCGAGAGCCGATACAGGTAAATTTGGAAAAGGACTTTCTTCCAACGGGTCAGGCGAAACGCCCAGCTAATGGGCAAGAATTTTCGCAATAGTCTGGCAGTCGGGTCTTCTTGCGGCACGGTGGCGATGTAGGTCGGTGAGCGTTGCAGCATCACAAGGTGGCTCGTGTGATGAGACATGGTGGGCACCAGAGTGACCGCGGTCGCGCCGCTACCCACCACGACAACCCTTTTGCCCGCGTAATCGAGCGCTTCGGGCCAATGCTGAGCATGAAACAGCTGCCCCTGAAATTGATCGACGCCCTCAAAATCCGGTGTATAACCCGACTCATAGTCGTAGTAGCCACTGCAACTAAAGATGAACTTGCAGCTCACAGTGATTTGCTCACCGGTATCGCCGCGCTCAGCGGTCACCCGCCAGCGTTTCTCGAGTGAGGACCAGTGCGCGGAAACCACCTTATGCTGGTAGCGAATGTTCCGCTCGACGTCATACTCCGCGGCAGTTTCTCGGATGTAGCGAAGAATTTTATCGCCATCGGCAATGGCGGCGGCATCGCGCCAAGGCTTGAAGCCATAGCTCATGGTGTACATGTCGCTGTCAGAGCGGATGCCAGGGTATCGGAAGAGATCCCATGTGCCGCCGCTAGCGTCTCGCGACTCGAGGATTATGAAACTCTGATTGGGGCACTTAGACCGTAATTGGCACGCGCCACCAATACCTGACAGACCTGCGCCAATAATGAGTACGTCGACCGATTCTGCCGAACTTTGCATATCTTGCTTACTCTGAAAAACGAGTGATACGACGAGGGCCACCATATCAGATGGGTGAAGACCAGACTCTCTCCTCAATAATAGATCGTAAATGTGAACAGACAGTTTCGAAAAGCAAAAAAGTTAATAAAAACAGGGATGAACACATCGGGTGGGACAAGGCGGATTACCTAAAACAGGCTGAGGCCGGTTTAGTCCTCGCAAGCTGCCCGCTTGGGGAGTTTCTTGAACTAACTATTAAAGAGCGGGGGTCGGGCAGCCGGTGGTGCGATCAAAACCAGCGATTGCTGGCGGATCATGTGGTGGAGGTCGAGACGCAGGCACCACATTGCCGACGTCCCAGAGTTCTGCGCCTCGCTGTCAGCGAGGTGAATACCAAATCGGACTGCTGTAGGCACGCTCCTGAGAGCTGTAGCGAACATCCTCTGGCATTTCGTCATAGAGGTCGTAATTCTTGCGATCGTACGCCAGCCATCTCGGCGTGGGGATCTCCATAACCCTCGCGTAGTAAAAAGCCTTTTGCGCGGGGTCAAAATCGGGGTCCTGCCAGAATCCTCTGAGGGCGTCCGCGCCAATGGAGTTGCTGTAAGTGGCTTCCATCTCGTTCACCGTAGAGCCGACGGAGGTGAGGTTGCCCTGGGCATCCAGCGCCCGGACGTCCGCATTGCTCCAAACGACGTTGTGCACCTCCTCCTGCGCGGCACCATTTTCATCGAGCCAGCCTTTTACGATCTGGATTCGATCCAGATTAGCGCCAAGGGGATCACGCATGGCCTCGACCAGAAAGCCTGGGCTGGCGCCCTCGGGTGCGTCGGTCAGATCGCTACCCATGGGCACACCGGATGCATAGCCCTTGGTAGCGAGGTCGGTTTGAGACAGATCATCGGAACCAAAGCCATAGCCGCCAAAGACCCGAATCTGCAAGCGGGTACCGGTGGTGCCGAATACCTCTCTTCGCGCCATGGCGTCCCATATGGCTTCTCGCGTATTGTCAGTGGCCCATACGCCTGCCAAACCGGATGCGGCGAGCTGCAATGCGGTCAGGTCAAGAGCCGGGTCAAGGGAGGATCGAATCAGTACATCTTTCCAGCGATTGGGGCTGGGCTCCAGGAAGGGTGCTTTGCCCCACCAGTTATCTTCCCGGGTTGCTGGTAATCCTGCGTGGCTATCCGTGCTGCCCACCATGCCGAATTTGAACGGATTGGCGCCAAGACTTTCCTCGAACTCGAGGCCCATCTTGAGCGCTGAACGAGCGTATTCGTATTGAATCATGTCAGTGGTTCGCTGAGCGGTGCCACCTAAGTTAGTCGTATCGACGATTTCGAAATCGGCGAACTCATCGTCGGGCGACAGGAAAGGGTGTGCCTCACTCGTGCCCTTGGATTGGGTGACCTCCATAATGGGCTCCCAACGAGACCGCATTTCGGCATAGCTCTTATCGATCGCTTTACCGTCTGTCTGGTACTGCGGCGCAAACATCATGCCGCTGGAAAGATTGCCGTTGTGAGGGATGGCCAGTACCTGACCACCGGTGTCTTTCTCATAGGCTGCCATATAGTCCCAGAGATCTTCCGCGTTTTCCGAGTCAAAGAGTGAGAACGGTAATACAGGGTCGACGCTCGCTTTGTCGCCGCGAAAAACCACCACCCGATGTAGATTGTTACCGCTGGGTTGCGAGGTCCACTCGTAGCCAATAAAAGCGGTGAATTCGCCCGGATCATTGTACTGGTCTGCCAGTTCCATGATTTTGGTCCATGCGTTGCGCAACATGGATTCGCTCTTGATTTTGGCTTCTGCGCCTTTGGCCATTTTCTGAACCAGCGCGTTAAAAGCATCGACGCCTTTACCCGCTATGACAAGATCATAAAGTTCCTTGCCGAAGGGATCCGAGAGTAAGCCTGGGTCCGAATTGGCGATAGCGTCTGCTAGCCCTAGATTTTCGGCGTGGTCCGCGATCACAACGAAGTCGAGCGGTCGCGAGATTGTCGCCGCTTGCCCAGTGCTGCTCGTAACGGTCTCGCCCAGTACAAAGCGATACGCGTCATTGGGACCCACTTTGGTGCCGGCCATGCCAGCGTCAGGCGAGAAGGAGGTATGGAGGTGAGTGTCACCGAAATAGGCCCGTGTCGGCTGGTCATCGGCAACTGCGAGGCTGAGTGGTAAAAAGCAAAGACCTGCGAAAATGAGTTTTTTCATGATGAAGTCCTCTTTTGCAGAAAAGTCGGGGACGTTGATACTTAAACTAGCGTAGATTCCACTGCAAAACTGTTAAAAGTCTCTTTTTTGAGCCTCCGCTGTCACCTTTTGCTAATTTTAGGGTCGTAAAGTGCGACGAGATTTTTAGCGGCTACCCCATACCCCGGGGAAAAGATGGATCGCATTGTCGCGCAAAATCTTTTGCCGAAGGGTCTTTCGCTCGGGTGTGGCAGTGGTGATGAGCACCTTCGCCAGCGAGGCGCCTAGGTGATAGAACGGCCAGTCTGTGCCAAAGAGTAAGCGATCTACATTGGTACTTTGAATCATGGCTTCCAGCATGGTCAGGCTTTGGCCATGAATACCCAACCACGCGTTATCGTAGCGTGTCGCCAAGGCGATCATCGCCTCGCTGTCACGGGCACCCGCATGCCCGAGAATAAATTGCAGGTTTGGAAATTCGGCTAGCGCTGCTTCGTAGTGCCGGGGCAGGGCGTAGCGATGAGATGACTCGGGTTCAATTCCGGCTCTGCCGCCATGGAAAAAGACAACTAAACCCAGCGCTTGTGCCTCTGCATAGAGGTTCATTAATGCGGGCTCGTCGGGATAAAATCGTTGAACAGTAGGGTGTAGTTTGATGATGC
>JADHNP010000035.1 GCA_016779445.1 Luminiphilus sp.
TGAGAACGCCGCCGTTCACCAGGCGATCTACCAGTTTGTTGGCGATACCCGCGTGCATCAGGTAGCTCGAGGAGTTACCTGCCCCCCCTGAATCAGCGACGGTGCCGATGAGCCGAGACAACGACTTGGGCAAATTATTTGCCGTTGGCAAGTTGGCAACCGCATTTTTTGCTAGCGCCATAATAGTGTCGGCGGTGAGCCCCTCTTTCAGGTCGCTCAGGATCGCTTTGTGAACCTGATTGAGGCGTTTGTTCTCGAGGACCAGTCGGCCACGGCGATCAAAGAGACCGGGCGCGTCCCCTAGTCCACGCAATCGCGCACCGTCCACAGGTCCTGGTGCGAGCGCGTTAATCTGGATCTCGGGTCCGAGGTGGCGTGACAGGATCTCGGCCAAAACGCGTTGCCCCGCCTTGGATACCGCATAGTCTCCTCGGTTGGGGTAGGCCACTGCCACGTACTTTTCGCCACCAAAGTAGCTCGATACATTGAGAATGGAGCCTTTCCCCTTGTCCTTCATCACCGGACCAAACTTGCGAATCAGTGAATAGTTAGAGATCAGGTTAGCTTCCATGGTGCGGTTCCAGTCCGCCAGGGTCATATCGACCACCATCTCTTCCGCACCCGAAATACCGGCGTTGTTGATCAGAAAATCGACGTTACCGAACAATTCGATAGCGCGGTCGTAAAGCGCATCGAGTGCCTTGGGGTCGCCCACATCTATGTCTGCCATGATACTGACTCGGGTACCCGCTTGTGGATACCCAATGCCGCGGAGTTCTTCGACAATCTCGCTGCGTGCTTCCTCTAGTTTGGCAGCACTCCGGGCGCTCAGCAGCACACGACAACCGGCAATGGCAAGATAGCGACCAAGTTGAAGCCCGATACCCAAACTGCCGCCGGTGATGACGGCGGTTTTACCTTTGTGCAATCCGGGCAACACCCGCATCAGCGGAATGGGCATCGATTCTTTACCCGTCGCTCGCTTGATGCTTTTAGGGATCCAGAGATTGATGGGGTCCATCTGCCGCACGCGGTTGGTCAGCGTTGCTGCCCAGTCGGCAGCAAAAGTCAGGTTGTCCTTGTCCTCACTGTCGTATCGAACCAATTGATTGGGCCGCACAGCCCAATCTAGATCTCCCGCTGTTTGCAGCGTTTCGTCTTCATGTCGCCAGCCCCGAATCAAGGCTTCAATAGAGGCGCGAATGACCTCATTCAGCAGATTGCCGTGGGTGTCACTACCATTGGTTGCGTAGGTGATGGCGGGGGGATCACATTTGCCGAACCAGCGTGACATATTGGTGGCTAACATGCTGGCAAACGCGACAGGCGCGACCACTTCTTCGCGGACAAAGTTTTCAACGTCCTCGTCGGTCGCACTGCAAAGAGCGTATCCATAATGACCGTTAGGCTTGCGCGGCAGCACAATGACGCCGTCGAGTCGACCAAAGTGATCGTCGATGAACTGCATAGTCCGATCAACCGACTCACGGCGGAGCGGGTCAAGGTGAGAAAGCTGAATTTCATCGAGACCTTTGCTTTGAATCAATGAGCGTGCGTGGCCGACAGACTCGAGGGATCGAAACGCCATCAACACGTGGGCGCCGCTTTTAATATGCCGCTCGGCATAGGTCAGTGCCTCTTCATAGTCAGAGCCGCCCAAAATCAGTACAACGTGATCTGTCAGGTCTTCAAGACGTTTATCGGGCCATGACACCAGTTGTGATCGGCTCTGCGCAGGAACCTGCATCCCGTTAGTCACTTCAACGTGGTGGCCCGATACCGCCGCTGATTCCTCCGATGCCAGCCAGACAATGCCATTGGCGACGTCAGTGGGCGTGGGGTACCGGTAATCCAGGCCGTCCTCGGTCTTGCGTGTCGTAATCATCAGATCACGGAATTCCTGACTGGTACTGCCGGGCGGAATATTTTGCAGCTCATCCATGGTTGCAAAAACGGTATCGATGCGCTCTGACTCAATGGGGCCTGGGAACAGGGTGTTGACCCGGATACCGCGCTCATCGCCGAGCTCGAGCGCAAGGCCCTTACCCAACGCGTTCAAGCCTGACTTTGGCACTACGTAGGGAATACGTCCGTAATAGTGTGTGCGCGAGAAGATGGTAGAAACGTTGACGATCGTACCGCCATCAGTCAAATGCGCTGCAGCAGCGCGAGCCATATTCCAGGGTGCCCCCAGCAAATTCATGGCCGAATCGAACATGGTTTGATCAGACCCGGCTGCGCGCATTTCTACATCGGTGAAGGGAATATCTCGCAGGGTGTACTTGGGCCCCGCCGCACCGGCGTTATTGACCAGCACATCGAGCTTGCCAAAGGCGCCCACCGCTTGATCCACGATATCACGGCACACCTGCGGGTCCGCACAGTCGCCCACGATCGTCGAGATGTTGTTCGGATCAAAGCCCTCCTCAGAGAGCTCCTCTACAAAGGCATCCAGTTTGCTCTGGTCACGGCCAGTCATCGTGACCATGGCGCCTTCCCTAAGGAGGTGACGCGAAATGTAGCGGCCAATCGACCCCGCTGCACCCGTCAGGATGACTGATTTATTCTCGAGTCGCCTACCTGCCAGAGACTGGGAGACCACTGCATTGGAAAGGTCGGACATGTCGTTCATCTGAGCGCTCCGGCTGATCCTGTTTCGACTTTAGCGATGACTTCGCCGCGCTCCGCTGCATCACGCAGCGCCCAAGCCCGGTATAGTTCATCCTTGGTTTTAAGGCCCATGCGGGGGAGTGCATGGGTCACGACATAATTGGCACCGCCGTGCCGGTTTTCCCACATCGCCTGATGAATCTCGGCAATGTCTTCAATGGGTCGTGCCAACGGTGGCAAGACGTCAATTTGAGCCGCAGCGATTCGCTGTTGCATCTCGGCGAATTCTCGTGCGGTATTGAGGTGCGTGCCGCGAATCTCGGCGCTGGGCATCAGAATACGACGCTGGCGCATCCACACCTGCGGCGCATAAAAGGTAAAGCGGTTGCCGCTGAGCTCTTCCGAGTAGACCACCTTGCCGACATTAGGTTTCACCAAAGAGGTGGCCAGTGCCAGCCCATCGCGGCCCGCGCGCTCGAAGACCACATCTGGCAAACCCCGCTTGTCGAGTGTGTTGCGAAGGAATGGCGCTATCGCCGAACCAATTGGTTTGAGTGTGCGATCCGAGAATAATCGCACGGCTTCTTTGAAGGCCTGCGATTCAGTAAACGGATTGGGCATCTCGGCAAAGGGGCCGGGTGGATCGTAGTCGTCACCCAAGCGGCGCTCAATTTCTTCGAGACTCACAACCCCTTTCACCTGAGTACCAAAGCCCAAAGAGTTCACAAACTCGCGTTGCGGAACTGTGTCGACCAGAACGGCGATTTGCGCACCGCGCTGACAGCCTACCTCAATTGCCTCGATCGCGACGCGATCCACAATGCCATCTTCGGCCCCGGGGCCATACACTACCAACAGGCTTTGACCCGCACGCAGTCCCGCGCGGGTGAACATCTCTGCAGGGCTGGAGTTGCCTTTTTTGCCCATAAACGTGAAGCGGTAGCCCGAGGAGGCGCCGTAAAAGGTGAGTACTCCACCTTCGCCGAGGGTCTGGAAAGAGCGCGGGAATGCTGTCTCGCCAGCGTGAGAGACTACGTAATCAATGCTGCCTCCGGCAGCGGCTTCGCTTGCTGCAACAAAACTTTCGCCATCTCGCTCCCAAGCGGCCCAGTGGGCGGGGTCATCGGGGACTGGGGTAAAGGCGTTGGCCCACTGCGGATCTTTTCGATCCACCGCTGCGCCCCCTATGGCCTGTACCCGTGCGGCACGCTCCGCATTGGAGACCATGCCGACGACACTGAGACCACTGCTTACCGCGCTGCGCAGGCAGTCATAACCGGTGCCGGTGGAGGCGCCTTCTACAAAGAGCCGCTTGTTTGGTTCGATATCCAGCGTGTGATAAAGGGCGCGGTGGATCGTGCCCAGCGTCAGCCCATAGGATCCGGCCTCCTCAAAACTAAGGCTAGGTAGCTTGGGGTGTAATTGAGGCCCTTGAACGGTCAGAAACTGGGCATGACTACCGTCGTTGCGCTCATAGCCCTGAATGCGAAAGTCTGCTGCCATAGGATCTAGACCTTGGTCAGGTGAAAGCAGCTCGCTTTGACCCGAGTAGACGGTGCAGATATCACCGACGGACAGCCGGCCTTCCGCAACAAGCTCGCTCCCTAGCCTCACGATCATGGCCACGCCACCTGAACCGGTCACCTGCACGTCGGCATCGCGCGCATCAAATGGCGATACGGGAATGCCGGTAATGGCCCAAATGTCGTTGAAATTCATCTCTGAGGCGAGCACGTAAACCAACGCCTCGTTAGGTTCGGGGTCAGGTGTTTCAAAGATCAGTTTAATCTCGGCATCCTGAGGGTCGCCGTGGGCGGGTTTGCCGTCTACCGATGACTTGGGTACCCCATAGCCATATTGATAGGTGGGGATGGGCGTGACACCGGGGTAGAAGCTCGCGCCCATGGGCAGTAATTTCCCGGACAACAACAAGGCCTCGACCTGCTCACCAGACGCATCGGGTGCAACATCGGTATACCGTGTTGGTAAGGGTGCGCTGCGTTTCTCGAGGAAAGCGGTGATGCCCGTCGGTCCGGATTGGGGATCACAAACCGCCTCAGCGAACAGCTCCGCCTCGCGCAGCAGGCCGGCGGATTGACCCTGTGTGGCGCCCAGTGCAACGGCCTCAAGCACGCGGCTGACTGGCTTGTCTCGCCCGCTCGCGCGGATTTGTGACAGTGCTTGATTCAGTGCAGGGTGCTCCAAAGTGGTCTCGGAGTAGGGGATTACCGCCTCGCGATCAGCCAACGCCTTGTCATGCTCGTCTTGCGCTGCAGACAATGGTCCTGCTTGGTCAAAATAAGCGCGCAGCCGCTCCATGGCGACTTCAACAGGGGATGCACCGGCCTCTGTTACCACTTCGTCCACCAGGCCACAGGCCTGTGCTTCGGCGGTAGAGATGTTGCGGCCGCTCACCATGAGGCGCAGCGCTTCCGCCATGCCCGCTTCACCTCTGCGGCGATACAGCTTACGAACCAGACGCTGGGTACCACCATACCCGGGTAGCAAGTTGAGATTGATCTCAGGCTGGCCGAACTGTGCGTGCTCAGCTGCAATGACATAGGAGCAGGCCAGAACTAATTCGTTGCCACCGCCCAGTGCCGGACCGTTTACCGCAGCAATCACAGGCTTGCCAAGTTGCTCGAGCGCAGCGAAAGCGGCTTGCGCAGCATTGGGGGGGGTGCGCGCAGATTCCAGGTCTCCCGCTTCACCGACTTCCAGCAGCTCCTTGACGTCTGCGCCTGCAACAAATGCACCCCGTGCACCCGTAATAACCACAGCATCAACATCGGCTTGATGCTCGAGTTGTTGCACCACCGTGTGTAACTCATCCAGCGTGCGTTCATTAAGTGCGTTCACCGGTGGGTGATTGATCACCAGGAGTGCAACCTTGTGTTGGTCGTCAATCCGATGGGTTTCCACACGCAGGTAGCGCCAGGTCTGGATAATCTGGCGTGCCTCGGCAAGGCGACCAAAGTCGCGCCATTGCGCCACGGCACTCTGAATTTCCTCGACTGATTCCGGGTTTCGGAGCGTGGACAGGTCGCCCAGAGGTTGATCCAGCAAAATGGCCCGCAATGTTCGGCGCATGTATTTGCCCGAGCGCGTCTCGGGAAAAGCGGATACCACCAGAAAGTCAGAAGGCACAGCAGTTGCGCCTTTTTCGGTTCGCACTAAATTTTGTAAGCGGCTCAGATCCTCATCCGAGAGTTTTCTGCCAGCAGCTGCAACGAGGAAGGCGATCGGAGTCTCCCCTTTCTCATCGTGGGGCGCGCCCACTACTACTACGTTGCCTACGGGTGAATCCTGTCGCAGCGTTTTGTCTCGCAGGATGGCTCCCTCGATTTCTTCTGTCCCGATGCGGTGACCCGAAACGTTGATCACGTCATCGGATCGACCGTGCAGCGTGAAGGCGCCCTCTTCTCCGCGTCGTGCATAATCACCTTGGGTATAGGTGAGCTCACCTGCCCAGCGTCGGAAATACACCTCGCCGAAGCGTTCAATATCGCCCTGCCAGTGCGCCTGACCCAACATATCGCCATCGCCCCATAGAGTTCGGGCGAGATAAGGGTAGGGCTGCGTAATCACCAGCTCTCCTTTCTCGCCGGCCTGGGCTTCGCGCCACTGGCTCACAGCGCCATCATCGCCAACTGTTTCAACAATGCGAACCTCGGCCTGCACCCACGGAAGCGGCCATGTCTTGGCGTCAGCCTCCAAGGGCTTGAAATCGCCCCAAGGACAAGAGAAGACAATGCCGCCATGCTCAGTGGCCCAATATGAGTTGATGTAATGTGAGCAGATGTTTTCCATTGCAAATTTCTGTACCGTCGGCGATACCGGCTCGGCGCAGAAGGTGCCAACTTTCAAAGTCGACATGTCGTAGCGCGACATTTCCTGCGTGCTGGCCGGATCAGTCATCACAGCCTTGAGGAAGGTCGAGCCCGCCTTGAACAGCGTGACCTGGTTGCGCTCGATAATCGAGGCAAACCGACCCGCGTGGGGAAAGAGCGGTGAGCCCTCGGCAACCACAGTTGACATGCCAAATGCCAGCGGTGCCGCAATAAGATAGGACTGGCCTGTAATCCAACCCGGATCGCCGATCACGTACAGGCAGTCGTCCTGATTGCCGTTAAAGACCGTGCGCATGGTGTGGGTGATACCCGATAACCAGCCGCCGTGGGTGTGCACGACGCCTTTGGGTTTGCCGGTAGAGCCCGAGGTATAGATGATAAAAAGTGGCCAGTTCGCCTCGACCGGGACGGCGGGAATGTGGGCTCCAACGGCTTGCCACAAAGCTGTGTCGTCCAACGAATCGAGCGACGCCCTGTCGGCGACGCCAGCATCCGCTAGTGCCTTAGCTTCAAGCTCACTGATGATTTGGTGGGACCAGCTGTCGCGCCCATGCTCGACGATGTCGTTACCGGTGTAGCGAACCACAACCACGTGCTCGACTGCATGACCGACGTTTGCCAGCTCGCTAGCGACCGTGGTGCGAAGCTCGGCAATGATTTCTGGCGCGGTATCGCGCTCTCGCTCAAGTGCTAAGCCCAGTTCGCGCATGACATCGGCGCGCTCCAGCGTGATCTCGCCAGCCACAGCGTCCGCCACCTGTGCTTCAAGTCGTGTCGCTACCTCGGCAGGGAGTCGCGCATGCAAAGTTTCGGAAAGCGCCTTTAATGCGGCGGGGCGGGGCACGTAATTGTCCAGTGCTGGGTCCACATAGGCGCTTTTGTAGGGCACGACTTCGGCGTTGCGGTAGCCGCCATCTGCGGTGATCACGACCTTGGCACCCGCGTCATGGATACGGTCAGACAGTGTCTTAGCGGAAAAGCCACCGAACACCGGTGTATAGATCACTCCGAGACGCTGGGCCGCGAGAATGTAGTAAATCTGTTCCAGAATGTTAGGCAGGTTCAATGCAATTCGATCGCCGCAGCTCAAGCCTAGCCGATCCAGCACACGTGCCCGCAACGCGACTTCAATGAGCAGCTCCCGGTAGTTCAGGCGTTGCTCGAATACAGGGCCTCCGCGGCCACTGTTCTTAGAGGGATCCCAGCGGTCACCCTCAAAGACCAGTGCCTGTTGTTTACCTCCTCCCGACAGCACGTGGCGGTCCAGCAAGTTAAAGCAGGCATTGGTGCGACCATCAGCAAACCAGCGATAGAAGGGTGCGGCGGTATCATCTAGGGGCGTTGACCATGGGGCCCAGTCTGTGTCCGCTTCAGATTGCCTTCCCGACTGAGAGTGCCAACCTCGCCAAGCACCCTCACAGCGGCTCAGCCACTGACTTGCACTGGCGTTGAACCAATGAAGTTCTCTAGCCGCAATGTTGGCGTGATAGCCCGCGGGATCCGAAACAGCGCTTGCCCGCGCTTGGTCTTCGTCTTGCTGGGACTGCAGAACGCCCCAGCTATCGTCGTGTTTTGTCACAACGCCTCCTCTCTATCGAAAGGCGCCGACACGAAAGCTCCGGACAAATACCGACCGCTCTCGGTTGCGCACCCTTTATTGTTCCGGCGATACGGCATGCCCGAAGCGACAGAGTCATCCCCAGAGCGGCCGCCCTAACACCATGGCTGAGCGGTCCTTAGACACTGACAATCGAGTTACGCCAACTATTACCATCCGGATCACTTGTTTCTGTTGATCAAAACGACTTAGCCGTCTCGGGGGAACCGTAGGGCGCATGTTTCAGGCCTAAGCGGAGTTGGATGGGGCCAGTTGTGTAGCATTGGGTCAGCGCGGGCGGCTCGTCGGTATCCAGCGCCCCCTCGCCGAGCAACAATCATCGGCCTTCGCCATGCCACCTTCAGATAGACTAGGGAGAGCGTTCCATCGCGCTTGACGCATGTTACGAGGACAAACTGTTCGGCTACTAAAAGGTGAGATCATGCACGAGCGACATTCTCCGCTGGATCGTTACATCAATCAGGTGGGAGCGGGTACTGTCGAGTGGATTGGACTGCGTCCGGCGCGACGCGAGCCGTTGCTCAGTGTGATGGAGGCGCATGCAGTGGCGGGACATGGCTTGGAAGGAGATCATCGAATGAGCAAAACGCCCGGCTCGGGCCGGCAGGTCACGCTGATCTCGCAGGAGTTTATTGACCAAATCGCTGCGCACATGGGCTTGCCTAGCATCAAGCCGGCTCGGTTGCGCCGGAATATTGTTGTCTCGGGGATCAATCTTAATGCGCTGCGCAGACAGCGGTTCAGAGTCGGGAAATCTCTGTTCGAGGCGACCCAGCTCTGCCACCCCTGTGCTCGTATGGAACAAGAATTGGGCTCGGGCGGCGTGGTCGCAATGCTCGGTTATGGAGGGCTTTGTGCCCGAATTATCGAAGCGGGCGTCGTCGCTTGTGGAGACGCTGTATTACCGGAGCCGACCTTGTGACAGCGTGGGGAGCCTTCGCCTTACCGCCAGATCAGATTCTGTGGATCGCTACCTCTGTAGGGGTCGCCGCGCTCATCCGTGCCTTTACGGGTTTTGGATTCGCCATGCTGGTGGTTCCGGTGTTTTCACTTATTTTGGCGCCAAAAGACGCAGTGGTGCTGAGTGCGGTGTTAGCACTCATCTTGGGTTTAGTCACCTATCGCGCTTGGTGGGGATTATTTCCGTTAGCGCCTGTTCTGCCCATGATGGCAGGAGCATTTTTCGGCACTGCAGTCGGCGTCTGGTTTTTGTCCTCTTTGTCCGTGCTCGAGTTTCAACTGTGGATCGGCGTATTGGTGGCGGCAGCATCGTTGGCGTTGGCGCGTTTCACCCCGGGGGAGAGGCCTGCTTCACATACCGTGGCCTTGGGCACTGGCGTAGCATCGGGATTAATGAACGGCGCTTTCGCCATACCCGGCCCTCCGGTCATTTTGTACGCAGTGGCGACACTCAAAGACCCTGCTCAGTCGCGGGCATTTCTGATGATGTTTTTCTTCGGGTCCAGCATCGTGTCGTTGGTGATGTTCAGCCTAGCTGGTCTGGTTTCGACGCGGCCATTTCAGCTTCTTTTGGTGGCTATCCCCGCGATGTGGCTCGGTAACCAGCTGGGCAATGCGGCGTTCCATCGCTTTGCTGGAGCAGCCTATAGGCCCTTCGTGGTGGGCTTGTGCATTCTCATTGGGCTGTCAATTTCGACAAAGGCCTTGTTTGATCTCTAACACATGGTTTGCAGCCTGATTTCGGTGATCTCTTCAAGCGTTAGTCAGCCGCGTCACACATAAACACTTTTGACGCGAGGTGTTGGCAGAGCCTGCAGGCGTTACTGCTTTACATTGTCCCGGACAATCCGAGCTTTCTGCCGCTGCCAGTCACGCTCTTTCTCTGTGTCTCTCTTGTCGTGGAGCTTTTTGCCCTGTGCAAGATCAATCCGGGCTTTTACCAAATGCCCTTTCCAATACAAAGCGCTGCACACGCAGGTCTGACCTTTTTGAGTGACAGCGGCGTTGATCTGGGCCAACTCTTTCTTGTTAAGCAGTAACTTTCTGGTGCGAATGGGGTCGGTCACAAAGTGTGTCGAGACCGTATCAAGGGGGGTGATACTGGCGCCCAGCAAGTAAGCCTCTCCGTCTTTCATCAAGACATACGAGTCTGTGAGCTGGACTTTACCTGCTCTCAGCGCTTTGACTTCCCAGCCCGCAAGTGACAGGCCCGCTTCAAAAGAGTCCAGCAGGTGATAGTCGAAGCGTGCTCTTTTGTTCTGCGCGATGGTATTGTCAGCTGTCTTTTTACGTTTGGTTTTTGCCATGACCGCATTATACGGGTGCCGGTTTTATGCCGCGCCGGTATTCTTACAGAAAAGGCACCGGTCAGAGGAGCATGTGATTGCTGGATGACAATGTACCCCAGCCCTGGCGTGCGAGGACAACGCTGGTCTTGACGTTGACGCTGGTGGCGGTGGGGTTAGGCAACCTACAGCGCCTGCCTTACCTGATTGGCGAGTATGGTGGCGGCGTTTTTTTTCTCGCCTACCTAGCATCTGTAATGTTGCTGAGTGTGCCAATTCTTATCGCTGAGATCGTTTTGGGAAGTCTTGGCCGGGGTTCGCCAGGGCTGGCAATGCATTGGGCTGCCAGTGCCGCTAATGTTGACTCGCGGTGGCGACACTTGGCACTCCTGCAAGCTTTTTTGGGATTAATAATGGCCGCAATGGCGGCGCTGATGGCGGCCTGGTGCTTTCGCTGGGCGGTACTCATTTTCGAAGGAGATCTGGCGGCAGCGAGCGCGATTGACGTGTCTAAAATTTATCTCGAGCACATCAAGGATGGTCCTGGCCAGTTCTTGGGCTCATTGGCTCTGGTGGTGATAACCGGTAGCTTGTCAGCTCTGGGAGTGCGCCTTGGTATGGGTTTTCTTGCCTGGGTGGTGCTGCCTATAGTGGCTATTACGCTTCTGGGGGTGCTGGATTTTATTTTTCTCTATACCGATTTGCGCTCGGTCAGTGAGTTTTTATTTGCTCGCGACCTATCCGCATGGCGGCTGGATGCAATGTGGATCGCGCTCTCTTCGGCTGGCATCACCCTCGGGGCCGGGCTCGGGGTGGGCATGGCACTAGGGGCTCAATCACCCCCGGGCTTGCCCTGGGGGCGCTCCATTTTGGCGGTTGCGGTGTTGGACACTGCTTTCATGATAGTGACAGCGGTAATCGTTTGCGCAGCTTTGTTTGAGGTGAACGTAGCGCCAGCCGAGGGGTTAGCGACGGTGTTTATTGGGCTGGCTTACGCGTTTGCAAACCTGCCGCTGGGGGAAACCTATGGGGCATTATTCTACTTTTCCATGGCATGCATTGCCGCTGGTGCAACGGTGATTCTTGTAGAACCCACGGTGCTGGTGATCGGACGAGACTGGGGCGCTGGCCGATTAGGGGGATCGATTCTGGCTCACACACTGATCGCGCTGGTTGTGGCGTTCTGTTTATTTTTCGATGCGGCAATATTGGCGAATCTTGCCACTCTCACAGTCAACTGGTTGATTCCTGCCAGCTTGCTGGCCATGAGCCTGTTTGTAGGCTGGTTGATGCCGCGCCCGGTGTTGCGCGGTGAACTCTATCGCGAGCCTCTTTGGCTTTTTTGGTTATGGTGGCGTGTTCTGCGGTGGCTGGTTCCGCCAGTTTGCGCGGCATGGCTAATCAGAGGTCTGCTGTGAATGGCTTTCCGCGACAGCGAGTTGCACTACACTCCTCACATGACGATCATTGAACGCAGCGCGCTTATTCCCTTTAGCGTCGAACAGATATTTGATCTGGTCGCCGACATCGAGGGTTATCCTGACTTTTTGGATGGCTGCGTGGGTGCAGAGGTGCATGAGCGTGCAGCGGACATCGTGGTTGCTACCTTGCGGCTGTCACGCGCTGGGGTAAGTCACAGCTTCACCACCCGCAATATTTTGTATCGCCCGGAGAGGATGGAACTGACTTTGGTTGAGGGCCCATTCGATCATTTTTCTGGCACTTGGCGATTTCGCGCGCTGGGCGAATCAGCCTGCAAGGTCTCACTGTGTCTTGAGTTTCAAATGGCAGGAGGGCTTGTCAGTGTCGCAGCCGGCAGGCTCTTTGATAAAGTCGCGGTAGACTTGGTCGACGCGGTCGTGACCCGGGCCGGTCTGCAGTTATCTTAATGGAAACGCTATGAGTCTGGCCGCTTCAACACAACGTCAGTCGTTAAAATCTGAGCTTTGCATGTCATGAGTGAAAAGATATCGGTAGAGGTGGCATACGCCTTGCCAGAAAAACAACGCATCATAAAGTTGCAAGTCCCTCAGGGCACCACTGTCCTTGAAGCAGTGATGCAAAGCAGTATGGAGACACTCTTTGGGGACTTAACGCTGGGTCCTGATCTGAAATTGGGCGTGTGGGGCAAGTCGACCACCAGTGACCGCATATTGCAGGCCGGTGAGCGAGTAGAAATATACCGTCCGTTAAAGGCTGACCCAAAAGCCGTTAGAAAGGCGAGGGCCGCCAAGGCCAAGGCAGCACGCGCTGCGGCAGATCAGTCCTGTGAGGATTCCGTGTCCCCATCGGGTTCTGACTGAGGACGACCCCAGTCCGGGGCGTCAGGGCCTCCGGCACGAATCAGCTCGTCATTGTCAAACCATAGTGTGAGTCGTGTTTCGGAGACGGTCTGGTTGCCGTTTCGCAAGAGGTAACGGTAGTCCCAGCGGTCACTATGAAACGAGTCCTCGATAAGAGGGGTCCCCATAATGTAGCGCACCTGCCGACGGTTCAGACCCGGCCGCAACTGCTCCACCATCTCCTGCGTGACCACATTCCCCTGTTCCACATTAATTTTATAAACACCGGGAAAGCCGAAGTTGCTACCGCAACCCGCCAATGTCAGTAAAAGGCAGATAGCGAGCCAAATGAGGGGGTGGGAGCTTATTCTCAACACATTGTCTTCCAAGGTGGCAGTGCGACTGGCATGATACCGTTAAACGTCACTCGCAGAGAACCTTCCCGGCATGTCCCTAGAGAATCGAGAACTTAAGAAAGCAGGGCTCAAGGTAACGGCCCCCAGACTAAAGATTCTGTCGATGCTGAGTGATGCTTCGGGACAAAGTGATCACTTCAGCGCCGAGGATCTCTATCAGCGCTTACGTGACACCGGGGAAGATATTGGCCTCGCGACGGTATATCGGGTGTTGACGCAATTTGAAAGTGCCGGATTGGTGATCCGCCACAATTTTGAGGCCGGCTACTCGATTTTTGAAATGGCTTCAGATCACCACCACGATCATATGGTCGACGTTGACACCAATGAGGTCATTGAGTTCATTGATGAGGAGATCGAGCGCAGGCAGCACCTGATCGCTGAAGAGCAGGGTTATGAAATTATCGACCACTCTCTGGTGCTGTACGTGCGCAAGAAGCACGACGCCTAGATTCGCTCCAACATTTCCCGCGCGTGTGCCAGGGTGTTGTCGGTGAGTTTGGCACCCCCCAGCATTCTGCCGATTTCCTGAATGCGGGCTTCGCCCTTGAGCAGCGAGAGCGTTGAGTAGACCTCGTCAGCTCCCTCTTTGGTGACCAACAGGTGGTGGTTGCCTTTGGCTGCAACCTGAGGTTGATGCGTGACTGCGAGGACCTGACTACGGGAGCCTAAGGTGTGAAGCAGTTCGCCGACGATCTCGGCAACGCCGCCACCAATTCCAACATCAACTTCGTCAAAGATCATCGTGGGTGCCGTCGCTGTATCCGCGGCGACCACCTGCAAGGCCAAGCTGATGCGAGACAGTTCCCCGCCCGATGCGATTTTGCTCAATGGTCCGGGAGATGCGCCTGGGTTTGTGGCAATCAAAAACTCGACATCTTCTGCGCCCCGGGGATCGGGCCGTGCGTCGCTAAACGGAATTAGGGCTATTTCGAAGATGCATTTGTGCATTGCGAGCTGACCGAGGGTTCCCATGACTCGCTTACCGAGTGCGGTTGCGGCCTCGCGTCGCTTTGCCGAGAGCAGCGCGGCGCGCTCGCGCCAGGTCAGTGCGGTATCCGACATTTGCTGCTCTATCTGCACCAGTTGCGCTGAACCGCCCGCAAGCGAGTCGAGTTCCATCTGCAGCGTGGCCAGCAAATCTGGCAGTGCATCCGCTGCAACTCGATGTTTGCGCGCGAGATCATACAATGCGCCCAGTCGCTCCTCGGAAGCACGCAAACCCTCAGGATCTAATTCAATTCCCTCTGCAAAGCCTGCTGTCTCGGCCTGTGCCTCCTCTATTTGGATTAACGCAGACTGCAGTAGCTCGCGGAGATTGGTCGTAGAGTCGCTGCTCATCCGCTCATCATTGGCAAGCTGAACGAGCCGGGCGAGCTGGTCTCGTTGTGTTTCGCAGCCAGTGGTAATGTCATTGGCTGTTTCGATGATAAATGCCGCGTTCGTCTGAAGTTTGTGCTGTTGCTCTAGCTGGGCAAGCTCACCGGGAAGGGGATTGAGCGTGGCTAGTTCGGCAATTTGATAGGTCAGCAACTCTCGCCGAGCGTCGGATTCTTCAGTTCTGCCCAGTAACCGTGCGTGCTCCTCTTCGAGCAAGCGCCATTGCTGTGCGAGATCGCTCACCTCGACAATCAACGACTCTGCGCCGGCATAGCTGTCGAGCAAGCTGCGCTGGGTTGGGCGGCGCAGTAGGGATTGGTGCGCATGTTGAGAGTGGATATCCACAAGTAGCTGACCGAGGTCTGCGCAGTCAGAAAGCGTGGCAGGCGTGCCATTGATGTAGGCACGAGAGCGCCCCTCGGCGGTGATTGTGCGGCGGAGCAAACATTCTCCAGTTGCTTCTAAGTCGCGCGCTGCGAGCCATATCTTTGCTCGGGTATTTTTCGAGACGTCAAAGCAAGCGGTGATGTCTGTTTTAGTCTCGCCGGGACGAATGGCCCTAGAGTCTGCTCGATCACCGATACACAAACCTAGAGCGTCCAACATGATCGATTTGCCTGCACCGGTCTCCCCCGTAATACAGGTCATTCCGGAAGCTAGATCGAGTTCAAGGTGGTTGACCACGGCGTAGTCCTGAATCGCTAGATGGAGCAGCATTGTGATTCCCTGAGCCTAGAAAGGGGTTTATAGCGCAGACTGCGGTGAGAGTGAACACAATGCGCGAAGGCTTCAACGTGTGCTTAATCGCCGTTGAGGATGAAGGGGGGTGTCGGGAGGCTTTGTCATCAGCGTGAGCTGTGCTAAAACGGGATTCAGTTTCCGCCAACGGGATCAGCCTTGGAAGCCCTTTCGTCTCGCGCCTCATCAATTCTGAAAACTTTGGTGGAAATGCATATCCGCGAAGGCCAGCCAGTGGCGTCGAAAAGCCTGCAGTGCGAGAGCGGGCTCTCTGTCAGTGCCGCAACGGTTCGCAATATTATGGCGGAGCTCGAGGATCTCGGGTACTTATCGTCACCGCATACCTCCTCTGGGAGAGTCCCTACCGCTCAGGGATATCGATTTTTCGTGAATAGCTTGTTACGGGTGGGCCCCGTTGAGCAGGGAGCCGTGTCGGCGCTTAATGCGGGTTTAGACCCCAATTGGAGCGCAGGGGAACTGGTTCAGTCAGCATCCAATTTGCTCGCTCAAATCACCTATCAGACTGGCATTGTTACTGTTCCTAAGCCTGCCAGCAGTCAACTGCGACAGATCGAATTTTTGCCACTGTCCGGAGATCGGGTGCTGGTGATCATGGTGATCAATGAGCGCGAAGTACAAAATCGCATTATTCAAGTGCAGCACACCATGACAGAAGAGCAGTTGAAAGCGGCGGCCGATCTGATTAACCAACGCTACGCGGGGCGTGATTTATCGCAGGTCAAGAGCCAGATTGTGCGAGAGATGTCGGAGGCGCGCTTGCGGATCGATGCCTATCTCGAGGCGGCTTTGGAGCTGGCCAGTGCGGCGATCGACAACGCCGACACAACAGACGGCGTGGTGGTAGCGGGAGAAGCGAGTTTGCTGAATCAGGCGTCTCCGGAAGATATGCAGAAGCTGCGGGAACTCTTTGATGCCTTTGAGAGCAAGCGGGACCTGCTGGAACTCATGGAACGCTGCTCTCGAGCAGACGGTATTCAGATCTTTATTGGTGAAGAGGCCGGCTTCGATGTTTTTGGCGACTTCAGCGTTATCACGGCGCCCTATGCCCAAGGGAGCCAGTCGCTCGGGGTGTTGGGAGTGATAGGCCCGACACGAATGGCATACGAGCGTGTAATCCCAATTGTGGATGTGACCGCCCGCATGTTGAGTGCAGCACTTTCCCGTTAGCGCTGCGCCCTTTCATCTCCCGGATTTAACACCCTAAAGCATGTCAGGCTGCCCATGGGCCTGATCCGTCATCATGGGCGCTAGGTAACTCCTCCAATTGCTTGTGCAGAGGTCCCCAGCGGTGACAGCGTGTTGTATTGGCGATCTGACTGTCACTCGGTGGTGTCTTAACCCTTGAAAATGGATAGCACACCCCCACATTACCCGCAGCGGAAGCGATCGGCCCCGCTATGTAAAGTTTACGCGGAGAAATCCCATGAAAGATGACAAAACCGACCCCGACCACGAGGGTGAAGACGCGGTGACCGAAGGTGAGGCAACGGTGCCTGGAGATGCGGCCACGTTAGGTGAGGCGCAAGAAGAGACGGACGGCGGGTCAGCAGAGCACTCTGCTGAGAGAGACCTTGAGGCGGAGTTGGCGGCAGCGCAGGATGCGGCGCTGCGCGCTCAGGCCGATGCCGTGAATATGCAGCGCCGATCCGAGCAAGAAATAGAGAAAGCCAGAAAGTTTGCCTTGGAGCGATTCTGCGGAGACCTGCTCAGTGTGGTTGATAACCTCGAGCGGGCGTTGGAGTCAGCGGGCGACGATCAGGGAATTGCCTCGTTGCTGGAGGGTATTGAACTTACCCGCAAGGGGCTCATGGATGTCTTGGTGAAATATGGCGTTGAATCTGTCGATCCGATGGGTGAACCCTTCGATCCAGAGACGGCGCAGGCAATGAGTATGGTGGAACAGCCGGATGCCGAACCCAACTCGGTCATCGGTGTAATGCAGAAGGGATACACACTAAACGGTCGGCTTCTGCGACCGGCTATGGTGATGGTGGCAAAGGCACCCAGCGAGTAGGAGTAGGGAATTGTGCTCGCGGGCGCTTGAAATTGATGGAATCGACACCACATAGGTAAACAAGGAGAGAGGCCAGCCATGATGGTTTGGCCTAGAAAGCAGATCGGCATATCGGTCCACACAAGGCAAAGTCGGGCCAAAGGAGAAAGATATGGGAAAAATTATTGGTATTGATCTGGGTACCACTAACAGTTGCGTGTCGGTGCTGGAGGGCGGTAAGCCTCGGGTAATTGAGAACGCGGAAGGCGGAAGAACCACCCCGTCTGTGGTCGCTTATACCGACGATAACGAAATCCTCGTTGGTCAATCTGCAAAGCGTCAGGCGGTGACTAATCCGCAGAACACCTTATTTGCTGTGAAGCGACTGATTGGTCGCAGATTCGACGACGACGTCGTGCAGAAAGACATCAAAATGGTGCCATACAAGATTGTTAAAGCGGAAAGCGGTGACGCGTGGGTGCAGGTTAACGACGATAAGATGGCGCCGCCTCAGGTGTCCGCTGAAGTCTTGCGTAAGATGAAGAAGACCGCTGAAGAGTATCTGGGTGAGTCCGTTACCGAGGCGGTGATCACGGTGCCTGCGTACTTCAATGATTCCCAGCGACAGGCTACTAAAGACGCTGGTCGAATCGCGGGTTTGGAGGTCAGGCGCATCATCAATGAGCCAACCGCAGCCGCGCTGGCCTATGGGATGGACAAGGCGCAGGGTGATCGCACCGTGGCAGTATATGACCTTGGTGGCGGCACCTTCGACATTTCTATTATTGAAATTGCCGAAGTCGATGGAGAGCATCAGTTTGAGGTTTTGGCAACCAACGGTGATACCTTTTTAGGTGGCGAGGATTTTGATCTTCGTCTGATCGAATATCTTGCCGAGGAATTCAAAAAGGAAAATAGCGTTGATCTGCACAATGACCCGCTGGCTCTGCAGCGACTGAAAGAAGCGGCCGAGAAAGCCAAGATTGAGCTGTCCAGCTCGCAGCAGACCGAGGTCAACTTGCCTTACATTACGGCAGACGCGACCGGCCCAAAACACTTGGTGGTCAAATTGAGCCGATCCAAGCTCGAGTCTCTAGTGGAGGAGTTGGTTAAGCGCTCTTTGGCGCCGGTCAAGACCGCTCTAGAAGATGCAGGCTTGTCACCCAGTGAAGTCAACGATGTCATACTTGTCGGTGGCCAGACCCGGATGCCCATGGTGCAGCTGGCTGTTGCTGATTTTTTCGGCAAAGAAGCGCGCAAAGACGTCAATCCCGACGAGGCGGTGGCGATGGGTGCTTCGATTCAGGGCGCCGTATTGTCCGGGGACGTTAAGGATGTATTGCTTCTTGACGTCACGCCACTGACACTGGGTATCGAGACCATGGGTGGTGTTGCCACTCCGCTGATTGACAAGAACACCACAATACCTACGAAAAAATCGCAGGTGTTCTCAACCGCTGAAGATAACCAGACGGCGGTGACGATTCATGTGGTGCAAGGTGAGCGAAAGCAGGCAACTCAGAACAAGTCTCTGGGGCGTTTTGACCTGGCCGACATCCCCCCTTCGCCGCGGGGAATGCCTCAGATCGAGGTAACCTTTGATCTTGATGCTAACGGTATTCTTAATGTTTCCGCTAAAGACAAGGCGACAGGGAAAGAGCAGTCAATCCGCATTACGGCTTCGGGCGGACTGTCAGAGGGTGAAATTGAGTCAATGGTGCAAGATGCCGAAGCGAATGCAGAAGCCGACAAGAAGTTCGAGGAGTTGGTGGCTGCTCGTAATACGGCTGACGGGATGGTCCATGCGGCGCGCAAAACGCTGGAGGAAGCTGGTGAGCACGCGACAGATGATGATCGCAGTGCTATCGAGGCCGCAATTACTGAGGCAGAAGAAACGATTAAAGGTGACGATGCGGCCGCGATGGAAGCCGCTACGACGAAGCTCACTGAGGCAACCGGCGGGGTAGCGCAAAAGATGTATGCCGCGCAGCAGGCTCAGGACGCGTCGGCAGGCGGTGATTCGGCGGAGGCTGAGCCAGAGTCTGATCAGGGAGATGTTGTTGACGCTGAGTTCGAGGAAGTCAAGGAAGACAAGCGTGCTTAACGGCAGTTCTCCATTCAGAATAGGGATGTTCTGAAGCGCCTCTGGTAGGAGGTTTGTTTGACGCGGGCCGTGATCAAATCATGGGGCCCGCGTCTGTTTTTAGGGAGGAAGTGAAGCGCACCCCATAGGCGCACACGTTATATATGTCTAAACGCGATTATTACGAGGTGCTCGGTGTCGACAGAGCGGCCGGTGAGCAGGATATTAAAAAGGCTTATCGCCGCATTGCTATGAAGTATCACCCGGATCGTAATCCGGATGATGCTGATGCAGATAGTAAATTTAAAGAAGCGACGGAGGCCTATGAGATCCTGTCGGACAGCGATAAGCGCGGGAGCTACGACCAGTTTGGTCACGCGGGTGTCGATCCTTCGATGGGTGGCGGTGGCTTCCAGGGCGGCAGTTTTTCCGACATTTTCGGTGACGTTTTCGGAGATATATTCGGCGGCGGTGGCGGGCGCCGACAGGGACCACAACGTGGTTCCGATCTGCGTTACACGTTAGAAGTTGCGCTAGAAGAAGCGGTACGAGGCTCCACGGCTGAGATCCGTGTGCCCTCGCTACAACACTGTGAGCCCTGTGACGGCAGCGGGGCAAAACCAGGTAGCGCCCCTATGACCTGTGGCGGCTGCGGTGGCAGTGGTCAGGTCCGATCCCAGCAGGGTTTTTTTCAGGTCCAGCAGACGTGTCCCAAATGCCGAGGTCGTGGTCAAACGATCTCGGACCCCTGCGGCGAATGCCGTGGTCAGGGTTTGGTGGAAAAAACCAAAACGCTCTCCGTCAAGGTGCCGCCGGGTGTCGATACGGGTGATAGGATCCGTTTGAGTGGTGAGGGTGAAGCAGGACCTGCGGGGGGACCCCCCGGTGATTTGTTTGTGCAGATTGCGGTACGCCAGCATTCTTTGTTTGAGCGCGACGGACGCCATCTTTACTGCGAAGTGCCAATCAGTTTTGCCGACGCTGCACTCGGCGGCGAGCTTGAAGTCCCGACCCTAGACGGTAGGGTAAAGTTGAAAATTCCAGCCGAAACACAAACGGGCAAGATGTTTCGCTTGCGAGGGAAGGGAGTGAAGCCAGTGCGTGGCGGGCCTGTGGGCGACCTATTGTGTCGCGCGGTGGTGGAAACCCCCGTGAACCTTACCCGCGAGCAGAGAGCACTTCTGGAGGAGTTTCGGAGTGGTCTCAAGGCGGGAGGAGAGCAACAGTCGCCGCGTCAGA
>JADHNP010000036.1 GCA_016779445.1 Luminiphilus sp.
CGGGGGCTCCCGAGCGCGAAGGGTTGACCCGCGTAACGGCAATGGTGGAGAAACCGCCGCGCGAGGAGGCACCCTCGAATCTGGCGGTCATTGGCCGATACATTCTCACCCCAGATATCTTCGACATTATTCGCAATACACCCCCGGGCCGTAACGGCGAGGTACAACTGACCGATGCGTTGCAAGTGCAGGCCAGTCAAGGACGCGTGCTCGCTTACCAGTTTCAGGGACAGCGCTTTGACTGTGGCAGTGTGCCGGGGTTTGTGGAGGCGACCCAGCATGTGTATGCGCATTATTACGGCCGTGACCAATGACTGAAATTCTAGATTGCTTCAAGGCCTACGATGTCCGGGGCCGCATTCCTGACCAGTTAAACGAGGATATTGCCTACCGTATCGGTCGAGCATACGCCGAGATTATTGAGCCCGGCACCGTGGTGGTGGGGCACGACATTCGGCTTACGAGCGAGTCCGTTAAGCGGGCATTAGTTGACGGCCTTCGGACGCAGGGGGTAGCGGTACAGGACATTGGTCTGTGCGGGACGGAGGAGATTTATTTTGCGACCGCTCACCTCGGTGTGGGTGGCGGCATTGTGGTGACAGCCAGCCATAATCCCAAGGACTACAACGGCATGAAATTTGTCAGAGAGGGGGCACGCCCTATCTCTGGCGATTCGGGCTTGGCGGACATTCGCGCGCTGGCGGAGCACAATCATTTTGAGGCGGCCGCGTCGCGCGGAGGCTACATTGCAGTTGATACCCGGCCAGCTTACTTACAGCACCTGTTGTCCTATGTTGATGTTGCTGCCCTGAAGCCCCTTAAGATCGTATGTACCGCTGGGAATGGTGGTGCGGGCACCGTCATTGACGCCCTGGAGCCAAACCTGCCTTTTGAATTTATCAAAGTACACCACGAGCCCGATGGTGAGTTTCCCAATGGCGTCCCGAATCCACTTTTGGTCGAAAATCGGGCTGCAACAGCTGACCGCGTGATCGCGGAGGGGGCGGATCTGGGTATTGCTTGGGACGGTGATTTCGATCGCTGCTTTTTCTTTGATAGCTCAGGTCACTTCATCGAGGGCTATTACATTGTGGGTTTGCTGGCCGAAGCGTTTTTATCGCGACTGGGCCCTCAAAAAATCGTGCACGACCCCCGCCTTACATGGAACACGCAGGACATAGCACGCGCAGGGGGTGGCGAGGCAGTTCTCAGTAAAACGGGCCATGCTTTTATCAAGGAGCGCATGCGCGAGGTGGATGCGGTCTACGGTGGCGAGATGTCTGCACACCACTACTTCCGGGACTTTGCCTACTGTGACAGCGGCATGATCCCCTGGCTGTTGATTGCGGGGTTAATGTCTAAAACAAATCAGACACTCTCTGAACTGGTTGCTGCCCGGGAAAGTGCCTTCCCTTGTTCGGGCGAAATCAATCGTCAGGTCACGGACCCCGCAGCCTTGCTGACGGCTGTCGAGGCCCGATACCGCGAGCAGGCTTTGTCGATCGAAAAGCTGGACGGGCTGGGTATCGAGTTTGCGGACTGGCGTTTTAATCTGCGCATGTCCAATACCGAGCCAGTAGTGCGACTCAATGTAGAGTCGCGGGGCGATCAGGCGTTGATGATGGCAAAGACAGGGGAGCTTTTATCCTTGATCGATGCATGATCAAGGTGTGGGATTGGCGTCTTGCCAAGCTCTTACGGTAGCCAACGTAGCCGGATCTGACGCCACAGTAGCCTTGTCTCCGCGCAGCAGTGCCTGCATTTCGCTGGCGATGGCCTTGCCCAGCTCAACCCCCCATTGGTCAAAACAATTAATGCCCAGCAACACGGCGAGGAAGAAGGTTTTGTGCTCATAGGCAACGATCAGCCCGCCCAAAGACTCCGGTGATACGCTGTTCATCGTGATGAATGAATGACTGTGATTGCCCGTTAATTCGAATTGTCGACTGGCGGCGGCAGAAAAGCCGCGTTCAGCCCCGAGCCGACAGGCCTCCTCAGCGGATCGCCCGATCATGAAGGCTCGGCTCTGAGCCAGTGCGTGCGCGGCCAGCGCGCGCCGTGCAGTGTGATCACCCTCATCTGCTGAGAGAGGCAAAATAATATCCGCAGTGAAAGATCGCGTTCCCTGATGCAAGAGCTGGTAGTAGGAGTGCTGCCCGATTGTGCCGGCTGAACCCCACAGTATCGGGGCCGTATGGTGAGAAACTTGTTGTCCTTCTGGTGTCGCGCTTTTGCCATTACTTTCCATCGTAAGCTGCTGCAAAAAGTCCGGGAGTCGCGCCAGTCGTTGTGCATAGGGCAAAACGGCGTGGGTATCAGTTTTCAGGTAGTGGGTTTGCCACAGTTCTAGCAGTGCCATCATCATGGGCAGATTGTCGGCGGGTGCCGCTGTTGCCGTGTGCTGATCCACGGATCGGGCGCCCTGCAAAAGACGCGAAAATGCAGGCCATCCCAGCGCCAGCGGGATGGAAATGCCGATTGCTGACCACAGGGAATAGCGCCCTCCCACCCAATCCCAGATGGGTAAACATCGCTCAGGCCACACGCTCCATTCCCCCGCCCGCTCAACCTGAGTCGTGACGGCAATAAGATGTTGCCCTAATGTGTCGTCTGTGGCTCCCGCGGCTTGCAGCCACGCCCTAGCCCTGACGGTGTTGGAGAGCGTTTCCTCGGTGGTAAACGATTTTGAACAAATGACGAACAGGGTGCGAGCAGGGTCGAGCCCCAGCAGCGTGTTGTCGAGATCGTGAGGATCAATATTGGCGACGAAATGGGCTCTCAGAGGCGAATCGGCCTGTCTCAGCGCCTCACAGATAAGCCGCGGCCCGAGGTCTGACCCTCCGATCCCGAGGTTAACCACATCGGTGAAAGGTAGACCGTTGAAACCAGTGGCGTCCCCCGAGTGAATCGCGGCTACCAGGTCAGACATTCTGGACAACGTATCCTCGACCAACGCGAATAGCTCCGGTTGTGTCTCTGATCTGGTGCCGCGCAGCAGAGTGTGCAGCGCTGCACGCCGTTCCGAGGTGTTCACCTTCTCGCCATTGATCAGCGCGGAGAACGCTTCGAGCAGACCCCGCGCATCTGCCAGTTCAAGCAATGTCTGCCGCGCCGCGTCATCCAGGCGATGTTTGGCAAAATCGAGAACGAGTCCGTCTACACGACATTGAAACTGCTCGGTTCGATGTGGCTCAGCGTCAAATAGCGATTCAGTGCGCCTCCCGCTGAGAGCCGCCGCTGCCGCTTGGAGGCGTTCGTGAAGTGGCGGGGATGCAACCGCAGTCAATTTAGGCGATCCACTGCCTGCGTTGCCATCAGGCGCAAGGTTTCCCGCGCGGCAGTGTGCTCAAGCTGATCGAGGGCGTGGGTTGCCTGTTGCTGGTGTTGTATGGCGGCTTGCCGGGTGGCATCGAGTCCCCCGGTACGCTGTACAACCGACATCACTTCAGCAAAAGCTCCGCCATCTTTATGGCGCAGCGCTTCACCCACAATGCGGCGGTCACGCTCATCACCTACTTTCATTGCGTGCAGCAGCGGGAGCGTAATTTTGCCCTCGTTGAGGTCGTCGCCAATGTTCTTGCCGGTCAGTGAGGGATCGCCCGCATAGTCGAGTAGATCGTCGGCCAGCTGAAAGGCGATACCCAGATTCATTCCATAGTCGTGTAACGCTTCAGCGATTTTTTGGTCAGCGTTATGCAGCAAGGCGGCGCCGTGACAGGCAGCGGCGAACAAGGCAGCGGTCTTGCGACGAATAATCTCTTGGTACTGATCGGCCTGAGTATCGGGGTCACCCGCGTGTACCAGTTGCATGACCTCGCCCGCGGCGATGGTGTTGGTGGTCTCTGCCATATGGGCAAGGAGTGGCATGTGCTTGAGTTCAACCATCAACTGAAAAGCGCGGGTGTAAATAAAATCTCCAACTAGCACGCTGGGCGCGTTGCCGAATGCGGCATTGGCGGTAGGTTTGCCCCTTCGTAGAGTGGAGAGATCGACTACGTCATCGTGGAGTAGCGTCGCTGTATGAATGAACTCTACCACTGCGGCGAATCGAATATGACAGGGGTCTATGCCACCCAGTGCCTTGGCTGAGAGCAACACCAGCAGTGGGCGCATCCGCTTGCCACCGGCCTGAACGATGTAGTGGCCAATGCTTTCCACCATTTCAACATCCGACTGCAACATGGATACGATAACTTCATCGACCTGCGCGAATTCTGCTGCAACACCGTCTTTTATTGTGACATCCACTGCACATCCCCCTTCCGCCGCGAAGTATAGGCCGGTGAAGCCCACGCCGCCACGCCATCGATCCCCAACCTCAACCCCGCATCAGCGAAGTAAGTCGAATCTTTATCAATCAGACCCAAAATACTCACACTTGCGCTCAACTTCATGAAGGCGTATCTTTCGCGCCCTTGGTTTGGTCATACGATCAGATTTCGGTGCCTGAACTCTGCCCCATTGCGGTGGTTCATATGCGAGCAGGCTAACTGAGAGGAAAAACAATGTACGCAGTAATCGAGAGCGGCGGCAAACAGCACCGTGTTGAAGAAGGCGAGCAGATCAAGCTCGAGAAGATCGAGGCGGCGACGGGCGATACCATTGAGTTTGATCAAGTTCTAATGGTAGGAGCGGGTAGCGACGTCAAGATTGGCGCGCCACTGGTAGAGGGCGGCAAGGTAACGGCAGAGGTCGTCGCCCATGGTCGCCACGACAAGATTCGTATTGTGAAGTTCAACCGACGCAAGCATTATCGCAAGGAGACGGGACACCGTCAGTGGTATACCGAAGTCAAGATCACAGCGATTGCCGGCTGACAGGAGACCCTACTCATGGCACACAAAAAAGCAGGCGGAAGCACCCGGAACGGCCGAGACTCAGAGAGTAAACGTCTTGGCGTCAAGGTTTTTGGTGGGCAGGCGGTTTCTGCGGGGAGCATCATTGTTCGCCAGCGGGGCACCCGTTTTCATGCGGCAGAGAATGTCAGGGTAGGTAAAGACCACACCCTATATGCAACAGCAGAGGGCAAGGTGGAATTTTTCAGCGGTGGCCCGCAAAATCGCAAACAGGTTCGTATTGTAACGGCCTGACCCGGGCGGCCAGAGATTCTAAAAACCTCGTCAGCTGGCGAGGTTTTTTTTTGCCAAGGCAGAGCACACCATGAAATTTGTCGACGAAGCCACAATAGAAGTCACCGCTGGGAAGGGCGGTAATGGTTGTGTCAGCTTTCGCCGGGAGAAATTCGTGCCCAGAGGTGGGCCGGATGGAGGCGACGGAGGCGACGGAGGCTCGGTTTATATGGAGGGTGATGACGCACTCAACACCATGATCGACTATCGTTACACTCGGCGTTTCCGCGCTGAGAGTGGTGAGGCAGGTCGTGGCCGCAACTGTTCGGGGAAATCGGGTAATGACCTGGTGTTGCCTGTGCCACTGGGCACCACTGTCCTGGATGAAGCGTCGGGCGAAGTCCTTGGCGATATTCGTAAGGACGGTGAGCGACTCTTGGTTGCCCAAGGTGGCTTTCATGGCCTTGGTAATACGCGGTACAAGTCCAGCATCAATCGTGCTCCCCGCCAGAACTCTCCCGGTACGGAGGGCGAATCCCGTCAGCTAAAGCTTGAACTGAAAGTACTGGCAGATGTCGGCCTGTTAGGCCTACCCAATGCGGGAAAATCGACGTTGATCCGTGCAGTATCAGCTGCCACACCCAAGGTCGCGGATTACCCCTTTACGACGCTGATTCCCAATTTGGGTGTGGTCAAGGTCGACGCCTATCGCTCTTTCGTTGTGGCCGACATTCCCGGCTTGATAGAGGGCGCCTCTGAGGGCGCAGGGCTTGGCATCCGCTTTCTCAAGCACCTTACCCGTAATCGCGTCTTGCTCCACTTGGTGGATGTGGCACCCCTCGATGGCGGCGACCCCGCGGAGGCGGCTTGTGCCGTGATCCGCGAACTTGAGGCATTCAGCCCTACCTTGGCGCAGCGGCCGCGCTGGCTAGTACTCAATAAAACCGACTTGATGGACGAGGCCACGCTTTCCCAGTCTCGTGACCGGATCGTGGAGGCGATAGGCTGGAGCGGACCGGTTTACAGCGTGTCGGCAGTGGCGGGGCGCGGCACCGAGCGTCTGTGCGGCGATTTGATGACCTTTCTGGAGGCGCAACAGGTACTTTTCCGTGATGACCCCGAGGCGGCGGATAAAGAGCGATTTGCGCAGGAACAGATGCAGCAGGAGGCGCGTGACAGGATCGCCGCTTTGCAGGTGGCTCGCACCGAGGCGCGGCAGACCCGAGCGGGTAATGCAGCGGCGGAGGACGATGGCGATGTTGAGGTGGAGTACCGGCATTGAATACGGTTGAAGCTCATCCCGACAGGAGCCAATTGGTGGCTGCGCGCCGCTGGGTGGTGAAGGTGGGGAGTGCGCTGCTCACTAACGATGGCTGCGGCCTAGATGCATCTGTTGTGCGGTCTCTTGCGAATCAGCTGGTGGCGCTGCGCAAAACCGGCTGTGACGTGGTGTTGGTGTCAAGCGGCGCGATCGCCGCAGGGCTTGTCCGTTTGAACCTGGCCGAAAGGCCACATGAAGTGCACCTCTCTCAGGCGGCTGCCGCTGTGGGTCAGTCAGCGCTGGTGCGCGCCTATGAAGAGCATCTCAGCCCTCACAGCGTCACCAGCGCGCAAATTCTGCTGAGTCATGCAGACATCAGAGCTAGAGATCGTTACCTCAACGCCAGAAGCACACTGAGTACATTGCTCGGCATGGGGGTACTGCCAATCGTCAACGAGAATGACACCGTGGTGACAGATGAAATTCGGCTGGGTGATAACGACACCTTGGGGGCGTTGGTCGCCAATCTGGTCGATGCTGAGGTGCTGCTCATTTTGACCGATCAAGAGGGCTTGATGGACAGTGATCCCCGTCAGGTGTCGAGTGCTCAAGTCATTACCTCTGCAGACGTTCATGACCCCACTTTGGACACGATGGCGGGACCCAGCGGTACGCTGGGGCGAGGCGGCATGGCGACCAAACTCAGTGCCGCGCGGCTCGCCGCCCGCTCGGGCACCGGCACCGTCATCGCCAACGGACGGGTACCCGATATTATCAATCGCGTCGCTACGGGCGAGTCACTGGGTACGTTTTTACAGACGCAGCGTCGGCCACAAAGTGCACGTAAGCAGTGGTTGGCGAGCCTGCTTCATGCTCAGGGTCAGTTGGCATTGGATGGCGGTGCCGTTAAAGGAATTGTTGAGCAGGGAAGATCGCTTTTGCCCATCGGGATCACCGCGGTGTCAGGGCAGTTTGAGCGGGGCGATCTGGTCAGTTGTATCGATAGTCAGGGCAGGGAACGTGCCCGTGGCTTGGTGAATTACAATAGCAGTGAGGCACAGGCGTTGGTGGGCAAAGCATCAGTGCACATCGAACCGACGCTGGGCTATTGCGGTGAGGAAGAAATGATCCATCGTGACAATCTTGTGGCAGGGTAGGTAAATGTCGGGCTCATCGTTGTTACTGTTTTACGGCGCCAGTCTTTTTATCGTGTCCCTGTTGGGGAGTTGGTTGCCGCGGCAGATGGTCATGACTCACACCCGCACTCAAATGGTGCTGAGTATAGTGTCGGGGCTCATGCTTGGCGTCGCTTTGTTGCATCTGATTCCCCACAGTGTCGCTGCTGCTCCCAATGAGATCGATAAGATGATGGCCTGGGCTCTGGCGGGCCTCATCTTCATGTTGCTGATGCTGAGATTGTTTCATTTTCATCAGCATGATTTTGGCGAGATGGCGGATCACTGCGCAATTTCCTCAGTCGACGCGCACGATCATGCGCATGCCCATGACCATGCCCACCCTCCGGAGAGGACGTTAGGGGCGCTGGGCTTATTTTTTGGGCTGTGCGTGCACACCGTAATCGACGGCATTGCACTGGGGGCGGTATTGCTCACTGATCAGGCACTGCCTATGGCGGGAGTCGGGGTGTTCATGGCGATCTTACTGCACAAGCCACTCGACGCCTTGTCTATTGAAACCGTCATGGCAACAGGGGGCTGGTCCTCCTCGACGCGCTGGTGGGCCGCGGTGAGTTTTGCCCTTCTGTGCCCGTGTGCCGCCCTTGGTTTTTATCTGGGCATAGCCCCCATGCTCTCTACCATGTGGCTTCCTGCGGTCCTGGCGTTTGCTGCAGGCGCCTTTATCTGTATCGCGCTGGGAGATCTGTTGCCTGAGGTGCAGTTCCATAGCCATGACCGAATCCGCCTCACAGCGCTTTTTTTACTCGGTGTGGGGCTCGCCGTTGGGATCGGCTGGTTAGAGCCCACTCACTGATTCACCTCAGTCAGGTGCGCCCATCTTGTGCGCCAATCCTGCGCCAGTCTGGCGATCGATCGGCTGTTGCAGCCAGCCAGCCAATTCTCCCTTTACGAGGCCGGTGAGCGCCTCAATATGATTCGGTTCGGCATTCAGGCAGGGAATGTATTCGTAGCGGGTGCCGCCGGCTTCATGGAAGGTATCTCGGTTTTCCATGCCGATCTCTTCGATCGTTTCGAGACAGTCCGCTGAAAAACCGGGGCAGACCACCTGTACGGATGTTACGCCTTGTTCGGGCAGGGACCGCAGTGTCTCGTCAGTATAGGGTTGCAGCCATTCTTCGCGACCAAATCTTGATTGAAATGTCGTGATCATCTCGGAGGCACCGAGATTGAGTTGCTCGCCAATCAGCCGGGAGGTTTTATGGCATTGGCAGTGGTAGGGATCGCCCTCGGTCAAGTAGCGCTTGGGCATACCATGGTAGGAGAGAATGAGTTTGTCCGCACGACCATGTGCTTGCCAGTGAGCTTCGATACTCTGCGCCACCGCCTGAATGTAGCCTGGGGCATCGTGATAGGAACTGACAAACCGTAGCGATGGTAGCCATCGGTGGCGCGTCAGCGCGGTGCTGACTTCGTCATACGTCGAGCCGGTTGTAGGGCCGCCGTATTGGGGGTAAAGCGGCAGGATAACCAATTGCTCCATCCCCGCATCGAACATCTCATTCAGTACCGTGTGGATTGCCGGAGCGCCGTAGCGCATGGCGCCGCGCACGATAAAGCGGTCGCCAAATTCAGATACCAGGCGCTGCTCGACGCCCGCCACTTGATCCTCCAGATGCATCAGTAAGGGTGATCCTCGCTCGGTCCACACCGCGCGATATGCCTCGGCGGAGCGCTTTGGCCGTGTGTTGAGGATGATGCCATTCAAAATGAGCCACCAAATGGGACGCGGCACCTCAACTACCCGCGGGTCCCACAAAAATTGCTTGAGATAGGGTCGCAGTGCTTTGGCAGTGGGCGCTTTGGGTGTGCCCAAATTGGTCAGCAAAACACCGATGCGGGGCTCTGATGAGTGCTGGTAATCGGACTGGCCGACATATTTCATACTGGCTTCCTGAACACTATGCGTCGTGATCACAGCGCTTGAGCGTCAAATGATCGGGTGTGTGAGTGTATCTTATACGTCAATTGACTCTGGGCTGATCAATGCGTACAAACGATGTCCGATCGGGCTTTCATTGCCCAATTCTTTTTATCTCTGCAGGACTGATAGATGAGTCTCGATTTTGACAGTGCCAGGCTCCCTAATCCGAATTTCTCTGAGGAACACATTGCCTGGAGGGCGGCACTTCGACGGTTTATTGATACCGAGATTATGCCCTATGCCGATGAGTGGGATGAGGCGGGCGCCATACCCGATGCCTTATGGCCAAAGGCGGCAGCGGTGGGATTATTGGGTTTGGGTTACCCCGAGGAGTTTGGAGGGGTGCCCGCTGACAGCTGGTATGCCTGGATAGTCAACGAAGAGCTGTCCCGTATTGGAGTGGGTGGTGTGTCAGCCTCATTGATGGTGCATGGTATTGGTTTGCCACCGGTTCTCAATTGGGGACCCGAGTGGATGCAAACAGAGGTCGCACCGCCGGTCTTAAGGGGAGAGAAATGGATTTCTTTGGGTATCACAGAACCCGGTGGAGGATCAGATGTGGCCAGCCTGTCTTCACGAGCTGTGCGAGACGGCGACCACTATGTTGTGTCGGGTAGCAAAACCTACATCACGGGGGGTATGCGCGCCAATTGGGTATCCACCGCTGTGCGAACCGGCGGTGACGGCGCGGGTGGCGTCTCGATGCTATTGATCCCGACGGATGCAGAGGGCTTTTCACGGACACCGCTTGACCGAAAGATGGGGTGGTGGGCGTCCGATACGGCGACCCTTTACTTCGATGAGGTCCGCGTTCCCGTGAGTCATCTGATTGGGCGGGAAAATGAGGGGTTTAAAGTCATCATGACCAATTTCAACAGCGAGCGTATGGGCATGGCGGCGGCAATGGAGGCCTATGGTCGCGTCTGTCTCGAAGAGGCGGTGATCTGGGCGAGGGAGCGAAAAACCTTTGGTAAGCGTCTGGCTGATCATCAGGTGATTCGCCATAAAATAGCGCAAATGAAGCAAAAGCTGAATGCAACACAGGCCTATATCCGGTTTTGCTACGAATCGATTGAGGCGGGGACACCAAATCCGGGCGATATTGCTTTGCTCAAGGTGCAGGCAAGCGAAGTGATGGAGTTCTGCGCCAGAGAGGCTATGCAAATTTTGGGCGGTTTAGGCTACATGCGGGGCAATCGTGTCGAGCGTATTTATCGCGAAGTGCGTGTCAATGCGATTGGCGGAGGGTCTGAGGAGATCATGAGGGATTTGGCGTCACGCCAATACGGCCTCTGATTCGCCTCAGCCAGGTCATTGCGGTGTTCAGCGAAACCGGTAATGTGGTTGCAGGAACAGATGCGCTGGCGGGCTCGCAATGGGCCTTGGGCAGAGAGCGGCTCTTGCGCCGCAGGGACGCCACGATAATGGTTGCCGAGGCTGCGATTTCAACAAGATATTGTGCAGGAGCGAAAAGATGACAGATAGTAAAGCGGCTTTGAAAGCCTTCCGTGGCGAGGTGGCGGCCTGGATGGCGGAAAACGTGCCTGCTGATCCCGGATTTCTGTTACCCCTGACCTTTCTTGAGGTGGGCACCGAACAACAGCTCGATTTTTTGCGTGAATGGCAGCACCAGCTCTGGAGTGCAGGTTATTTGGGAATGCATTGGCCGACCGAATACGGTGGTCAAGGCGCAGATCCGGCGTACCAGTTTATTGTAGATAAAGAGCTGAGTCGGCATAACGCGCCCATTATCTTCAATACCATTGGACTTAACTGGGTAGGGCCATTGTTATTGGATATGGGGACCGAGGAAGAAAAAGCACAGTACGTCAAGAACATCCTCTCTGCTGAGGAGATCTGGTGTCAGGGATTCTCAGAGCCTGATCACGGGTCCGACTTGGGTGCTGTCCAAACCCGGGCGGTGAAGGAGGGCGATGAGTATGTGGTGAATGGCTCCAAGATTTGGACCACATTGGGTAACTATGCCGACCACATGATCTTGCTGGCGCGCACTAACCCCGCAGCAGAACGCAAATATGACGGTTTATCATTTTTCCTTTCACCGATGAAAGTTGCAGGAATCGAAGCTCATCCTATTCGCAAGGTCACGGGCGAGTACGGCTTTAATCAAACATTTTTCACCGATGCGCGTATTCCAGCGAGTTGCCTGATGGGTGAGGAGGGCGGTGGTTGGAAAGTGGCGATGAAAACACTGGAATACGAGCGAGGTGTGACCGCCGGACAGGCCAGTGGCCACTGGGGTGTGACCATACAAATTGATGACATGATTAATGAACTCCGGGCGCTTGAGCAAGACGGTGAGGCACTGCTGTCTGACCCAATTGTCCGTGACGATTTGGTCGGTTTTATGATGGAGGCCAAGGCCTTGTCGCTGTCAGCGCGGAGAATGTCAGTCTCGGCCCTGAATACCGATTACCCCATGGGGCTTGCGTTGTCGGTGAAGTATCGCGGCACTGAATATGAGAGACGAATGAAACAGTACACTGCGAGCAAACAGGGCGCTCGCAGCGCCTTGTATGTGGGTGACGCCGACGCTGTGCGGGGCGGGTTTTGGCAGCGGGCTTACTTCAGCAATTTCGGCGCCACTATTGGGGGTGGTACCACCCAGGTGCAGGCCAACATTATCGCTGAGCATGTGCTCGGTCTGCCAAAGTAAGGGGGCTAGAGAATGTTCAGTTATCCGCAAAACTTAGCGATCAGCCTCACTGAAGAGCAGGGCATGTTATTGGATGTCGCACGGGGATTTGTGCGTGATCAGGCCCCCATCGAGGCGGTGCGTGCGCAGCTCGAGACCGAAACGGGTTACGAATCCCGCATTTGGCAGAGTATGGTTGAGATGGGGTGGACAGGTATATCGCTCCCCGATGAGGTAGGCGGAGCCGGTATGGGCATCGGGTCTGCTGTGCCTGTTTTTGAGGCGCTTGGCGGTGGGTTGCTGGGCACGCCGCTTTTGAGCACGACCATAGCGGGGCAGTTGATTTGGCGCGCCGCGGGCGAAAAAGCCGCCGATTGGCTGGGCCGTCTCTGTGGGGGTCAAATTGGGACGATTGCCCTACTTGATCACGCCGATTGGGGTGTGCCCAATACGGGTTTGAAGCTGGATGAAACTGGCTCTCTTAGCGGGAGAAAACACTTTGTTGCCGATGCCGGAGTGACAGATATTTTTGTGGTCGTGGCCAATGAGAACGGGACCCCGGTACTCGCGCTGGTAGAGCGCAACGCGCTGGCATCCGACGCCCTCTCAGAGAATGTATTGATCGATCTGACCAAACGTGCCGCCAATGTGGACTTCACCGGCGTAACACCCGCCCACGTTGTCCGTGGTGACTCAGTGGCTAGTGCTCTGCGGGACACACTTTTGTTGGGTGCCTTACTGACGGCCGCAGAGACAACCGGTGCTGCCGGCCGGTGTTTGTCCAGCATTACCGAGTATCTCAAGACGCGTAAACAGTTCGGAAAGCTGATTGGCTCCTATCAGGCACTCAAACATCCAACGGTCGATATCTATGTAGGAATGGAAAATGCGCGGTCCTTTGTTTACCACGGAGCAACGATTGTGGCTGACGAGCCCTTGTCGTCTGACGCTGAGGTGGCCTGTCGCATGGCCAAGGTAGCGGCAGACGATGTGATGGTCTACGCCGGTGATCGCGCCGTTCAGTTCCACGGCGGGTTTGGCTTCACGTGGGAGTGTGACTCGACCTTATTTATACGTCGTGCCCAATGGGCGCAACAGATGTATGGGGGCGCTATCCATCACCGGAAGCGGTTGGCGGCACTGCTACTGGATAATGAAGAGAACGGTTAATTAACCAACCCTCTGGTTGGCCATTTATGGTCTAGATGTGGAGTTAGAGAGGGGGTAAGTGCTCGCCCAGAAAGCGCGCTAGGTTGCCCCCCATGACGGCACGAATCTCTGCGACGGTGAAACCGGCGTCGACAAGGGCCTGCGTCAGGTGGGGCAACTGGGAGGCATCGATTGGCGTAGTGACGGAGCCGTCCCAGTCGGACCCGAGAGCGATGTGGTCCAATCCAAAGCGATCGATGCCGTAGCGAATGGCGTTTGTAATTGCCGTAATATCCTTGCCGCAGGTCACGTCTGCCCAGAATCCGACGCCTATCAGGCCCCCCGCTTCAGCGATCATTTCCATGGTTTCGTCGCTGATGTTCCTTGGGCTGGGGCAGTGCCCCTGAAAGCCAGTATGACTCACTATCAGTGCGGCGCCCTGAGTTGTTTCCAACGTATCACGAACGGTCGCTTCGCTGCTGTGAGACACGTCGATCATGATATTCAATGCTTGCATCTTAATTACGGCCTCGCGACCAAAGGAAGTCAGGCCACTCTGTGACTCACCGTGTAATGAGCCGCCCAGTTGATTATCGAAGAAATGTTGCAGACTCATCATGCGGAAGCCAGCGGTATAAAGCTTTTCGATATTGCCCACATCTCCATCCAGAGCGTGAGAGCCCTCTGTTCCCAGCAGTGCGCCCACTACAATGTCTCCGGCTTGGCGTTTGGTTAAGAGGGCACTTAAATCAGAGCGAGATCGAACCAGCGTCAATTGCGGGTGCTGCTGAACGGCAGCGAGTACTCGGTCAGCCTGCAAAATGGCTCGTGCAAACAAGCTGTGCTGTGTTTCGGCAGGCCAGCGTTGTGCTAAAGCGAGTATGCTGATGTTGTCCGGCGCGTCACTGGCATTGTGCTCATAATTCTGACCTTGGGGTGATTTGGTGACGGTAGTAAACATTTGCAGGGTGGCACCGCCCTCGAGCAGCTTGGGTAAATCCACTTGTCCATGATTGTTCTGAACCAGTAAATCTTTTCCCCACAAGGCAGAGTCGGCGTGGAGATCACCGACAATCAATTCCTTGTGCAGTGCAAGGGTTTCCAACGTGGGTATGCGACCCGGGTCACCAACGACCCGATTAGACGCACGATCGACCCATTGCGGACCTAATCCGAAAAAGGCCGCAGTCAGGAATACAGATAAGAATGCCAGCAGCGTGAGTAATCGCGTCAGCCATTTCATGGTCACTCCTTTGGGAGTATGAGAAAGCGGCGCACCGAGTCTGTTCGTTTTGGCGCCAGGGAGCAACTGGTCTGCGCCAGACACTCAGCCGTAGTTAGCGTTATGAATTCGAAGACCGGCATCCTTGTTCTCGGAGATCAGTTGAGCTGGCACCACCCTGTGCTCGTGGGCGCTGATCCGACCGACGTCGTCGTTATTCTTGCTGAGGTGGCAGAGGAGGCGACCTACGTAAGACACAATCGACACAAGATAGCGCTTATCTTCAGCGCTATGCGCCATTTTGCTCAAGCGCTGGAGGCGCGCGGTTTTACTGTGGCGTACTCCCGCTTTAAAGAGGGTGTGCCTTCTTTACTGAGCGCTTGTGAGCGCGCCCGTGACGCTTGGTCCTTAACTGCGCTCCATGTCTGTGAGCCTGGCGAGTATCGTTTGAGCGAGCAGATGGCGGGTTGGGGTCAGCGGTTGGGCATTGCTGTCACGCTGCATGAAGACACGCGGTTTTTATCCTCGAAAGAAGATTTCGCTCATTGGGCCAGCGGTCGAAAGCAGCTGCGAATGGAGTATTTTTACCGCGACATGCGCAAGCGTTACCGTCTTTTAATGGAGGGCGACCAGCCCGAGGGCGGTAAGTGGAACTACGATGCCAACAACCGCCAAGGTTGGCGCGGGCAAGTCGACATCCCGGAAAGATCTGCTCCTGTATTGGATGCCTTGACTCAGGAGGTTATCGCCGAGGTGGCGACGGCTTTCCCGGACTATCCGGGAGACCTGTCCACATTCCGTTGGGCGGTTACCGCTGAGGAAGCTGAGCAAGAGCTGGATTGGTTCTGTGAGCATGCACTCCCTCTCTTCGGAACGTATCAGGATGCTTTGGCGGAGGCTTCACCCTGGCTATTCCACGGCTTGATCTCCATGTACCTCAACTGTGGTCTGTTGGAGCCCCTGCCGGTCTGTGAGCGAGTAGAAGCCGCGTATCGTCGGGGTCACTGCAGTCTCGCGGCGGCGGAGGGGTTTATCCGTCAGGTGTTGGGTTGGCGGGAGTATGTGAGAGGGATTTACTGGTTGTATATGCCAGATTATCGGCAACGCAATGCTTTGACAGCGACGCGACCGTTACCCGATTGGTTCTGGACTGGCGAGACACAGATGCGTTGCCTGTCACGCGCACTCAAGCAGTCACTGGATTTGGGCTATGCCCATCACATTCAACGCCTGATGGTCATCGGTAATTTCGCCTTGCTCGCTGGGCTTGATGTCGAGGCGGTATGTGATTGGTATCTCGCGGTTTATCTTGATGCCTTTGAGTGGGTGGAGCTGCCCAATACGCTCGGCATGGCATTGTTTGCTGATGGCGGCATTATGGCTTCCAAGCCGTATGCAGCCAGTGGCAAATACATTCAGAAGCAAGGTGATCACTGTAAGTCATGCTCTTATGATCCCAAGCAGGTCACTGGTGATCAAGCCTGCCCGTATAACAGTTTGTATTGGCATTTTATTGATCGGCACAGGGACGTTTTGAGCCAAAACCCGCGCATGGGTCTGATTATGGGGGGGTGGAGAAAGCGCGCATCGAGCGACCGTGAAGCCATTGTGCAGTGGGGTGAGCAGGTGCTTAAGCGGCTACCCAGCCTCTAGTCGCCGCGCTGCTCCCCATCGTTACGATTTACGCTGGCGCTGTCCACTACAACGCCGCGAGCAGTAAACGATTTGCTCCCACTGATGCTTCCAACGTGCCCGCCAGGTAAACGGCCGATCGCAAACCGGGCAGACCTTGGTCGGCAGGTCCGATTTCTTTCGGTGAGCCATCAGCGAGGCTCTGTAATGGGCCAGTCGGCGCCGTCGACAACATACGCTGGCTGGAGGGCGCGAAATCCATCCCATTTTTGAGTGAAGACGCCGGCCCCATCATACTGCGCCGCCTGCTTTTCGAGATTGAAGTGTCGACCACCCCGCGGATCGCTCCCTACCCCGGCAATGTATTGCCAGTTTCCGTAGTTACTGCTCACGTCATAGTCAATGAGGTGCTGCTCAAAAAACGCAGCGCCGAAGCGCCAATCGAGGTCCAGTTCGTTAATCAGGCACGAGGCGGCGATCTGGCGGCCACGATTGCTCATCCAGCCAGTAGCGGTCAGCTGGCGCATGAGTGCATTCACCAACGGGTAATCTGTATCTCCCGCACACCATCGGGCAAATTGCCGAGGATCATAAGTGGTGAGTAATTGTCGATTCAGACGGCCTCCCTGTCGGTAAAGTGAAAGCCCATCCACAACGGCACGCCATTGAAAAAATTCTCGCCAGAGCAGCTCAAAGTAAAGCCAGTAGGTCGAATCATTGGCAACGCGCTGTTTTTCAAACCGAAAAATAGCGTGGGCAATTTCCCTGACTGATATCGCACCGTGGGCGATCCAGGGTGACAAGGTGCTGGAGCCTGCCAGGCCGTTAAGATCATTCCGCGTATTTTTATAGTCGACAATACCCTCTTCGTGAAAAAGAAATTGATCCAGCCGCCTTAAGCCCGCGGCGCGTCCACCTGGTAGCGGCAAACCGGGATGAGGGGGTGCGGTTGCCTTGGGTATGGCATCGAACTGAGCGGCGGGAGGTGGCGGTAAAGTGTCGGGTGATGGCAACGGTGACGGGATACTGAGTTTCTCGGTTTTTCGCCTAAAGGGCGAGAATGTGTCGGGGAAGTCGCCCCAATCAAAGGGGAACTGATCCGGCGTAAATAAGGTATTGCCTCGATGAACACAAAAGGGCGTTGACAGCTTTTCTTCTAAAAAGTGTATTGCTTGCGACTCGTACCAACCGGGTGTCTGCGACGTGCTCACGGTATCGATGGCAAAGCGTTCGACGATTTGCGGAATGACCAACTCAGGTGAGCCCTCCAGCACCATCAGGTCCTGACCGAGCGATTGCAGAGAAATACGAAGCGTTTGTAGCGACTCCCGTAAAAACCGATCTCTTTGCGGCCCGATTCCGGTCAGATTGCACCACGGACGCGCTTTGGGCAGTAGGTAAACGCATAACAGTGACTCGGCGCCGCAGCTGCTGAGGAGTGCTGGATTGTCGGCTAGCCGCAAATCAGCCTGGAACCAGTGAAGATGGCGCATGTGGACTCGGAGAGGAGAGGACTTTTGGTGTACGCTTATCGCGAGATGGTGGATTGGCCAGCGGGCCGCAAGCACTGGCTTTCAGGGTCCGCTACGTCGGCAACTTTTAAAGAAAAGCATGTGCTCAAAATGATCGAAACCACTCCATCGTTAAATGAATTGATTGAGCAGGCTGGGGAACTCCTCAGGCTGCAATTCGGGACTGAACCCACGTGGATGGGTATTGCACCGGGTCGAGTTAATCTGATCGGGGAGCACACTGACTACAATCAGGGTTGGGTGCTGCCCATTGCGATTGATCTTTACACGGTGCTGGTGGCGGCGCCGGGCACCGTGCCCAATACGATTCGGGTGTTCAGTGCTTCATTGGGGGAACAGGCGATTTTGCCGCTGGCGGGTGGAGATGGCCGCCACCCCCTGATCTGGATGCGTTACGTAGAGGGGGTGATTACTGAATACCGCAACCTCGGTGTGATGTGCAAAGAGATGGATATCGTCGCTGTATCCAGTCTGCCTATGGGTGGCGGATTGTCCAGTAGCGCAGCACTTGCACTTGCTACCGCACATTTGATCGAGGCGGCAACGGCGCAGACGATGACCTCGGAGGAGCGCATTGCAGTGAGTGTCAGCGCTGAGCGCGGTTATGCAGGTGTTCCGTGCGGCATCATGGATCAGACCGTAGTAGAGCTGGGGCGCGCGGAGCACGCCTTGTTATTGGATTGTCAGGATGAGATTTTTTCTCATGTGCCTTGTCTGGGCTCGCACATTTCTATGCTGGTGATCCACTCCGGGGTGACACATTCGCTGGCCAGCGGAGCGTATGCGGCGCGCCGAGGGGAGTGTGAGTTGGCCGCGACAAAACTGGGCTTGAGTAGTCTTCGGTTCTTAGAGCCTGATCATATTAACGCGTTGGGTGATCACCCGGTTCTCATGAAGCGAGCCCGCCACGTTATGACAGAAAACCGCCGTGTGCATGCGATGGTCACCGCGCTCAGGTCCGGAGATAAGCATTGCGCAGGCGCGTTGTTATCGGAGAGCCATGAATCGCTGCGCGATGATTTTGCGGTGTCCTGTGACTCGGTTGATCGATTGGTGGCGTTAGCGCAAGCAGAGGAGGGCGTTTTGGGTGCCAGAATGACGGGAGGTGGTTTTGGGGGTTGCGTGATTGTTTTGGTTCGCAGCGAGGTGGTTGATGCCGCCGCGAAGGCGATTTGTCGACGCTATACCGAATATGCCGGCAAGCCCACTCAGTGTTTCACGGTAGATGCCGTTGCGGGAGCGCGGAAGATGAATACGTCAGTATGAATGAACCACTTAAACGCAGGCCGCATCGGCGTCGTAACGCGCTGACGGGAGATTGGGTGACTGTGTCGCCGCAGAGAGCGGAGCGGCCGTGGCAGGGAGAAGAAGCGCCTACTCAACCCGAGACGATAGTGACGCACGACCCTGAGTGTTACCTCTGCCCCGGTAATGTGCGTGCCGGTGGTCAACAGAATCCGGATTACCAATCACCATGGGCATTTGATAATGATTTTCCTGCTGTACTGAGGGAGTCGCAGTGTGTGCCTGCTGGGAGCGCACTAAGCGAGCCCCTTGCGCACACCGATCTCTTTCAATCCGAGACGCTTACTGGGCGTTGCCGTGTGGTCTGCTATAGCCCGGATCATTCGAGGACCTTATCGCAGCTACCCGAGGCGGAGATCCAACAGGTGATTGCGCTTTGGATTAACGAGGTTGCCGCGTTGCGGAGAGCGCATCAGTGGGTTCAGGTATTCGAAAACAAAGGGTCGATGATGGGGTGCTCCAATCCGCACCCTCATGGGCAAATATGGGCGGTGGATACCTTGCCCAATGAAGCCTGCCGGGAATCTGCCCATCAGGCCGCATGGTTTACAGCCAACGCCGAGGTGCTGCTGGAAGCCTATAGAAAGCAAGAGGAGGCAATCGGTGAGCGTTTGGTTGCCTGTAACGCGCACTGGTGTGCGGTCGTGCCGTATTGGGCTGTCTGGCCTTTCGAAACACTGCTGATGCCTCGGCGTCGAATAGACCATCTCGATTCCCTCGACCTTGAGGAGCGTCATGCCCTTGCGAGTATGCTGAAGCAGCTACTGAGTGCATATGACCGGCTTTTTGACACTCCCTGCCCCTATACCATGGGGTGGCATGGTGCTCCCGGTGCTGCGGCCGTACCCTACTGGCAGCTGCACGCTCATGTGTACCCACCTCTACTGAGATCCGCTTCGGTACGAAAACATATGGTCGGTTATGAAATGTTGAG
>JADHNP010000037.1 GCA_016779445.1 Luminiphilus sp.
CCCCGACCATCCCCTTGCGCTACACCTATACATCCATGCTTTGGAGGCCTCGTCGAATGTACAAAAGGCCGAGCCAGCAGCAGATCGGCTTTCTGATCTGGTGCCCGGTTCAGGTCATCTGGTGCATATGCCCAGCCATATTTACTTTCGGGTCGGGCGATATCAAGACGCTGCACTGGCCAACATTCGTGCAGCCGATGTAGACGAGGCCTACATTGCGCAGTGCAATGCACAGGGTTTTTATCCGGCGTTGTATTACCCGCACAACATTCATTTCTTGTGGGCATCGGCCACGATGCAGGGCCAGAGCGCATTGTCACTGGAGAGTGCGCGACGGGTCGTGGCGAATGTGCGCATTGAGCAGGTGGAGCAGTTCCCGACGATCCAGTTTTTCCGCACGGTGCCCATGCTTTCTCTTGTGCGGTTTGCGCGTTGGGAAGAGATTCTCAGGGAACCCGAGCCCCACGCGCCTTTTGCCTTTGCTCGAGCCATATGGCACTACGGACGGGGTGTGGCCTATGCTGCGACCGCGCAGCCCGAATTGGCGATGGCAGAGCTGGGCGCGATCGTGGCCCTTGAGCCAGAGGTAGACGAGATCTTTATGGGTAATGTTTACCCGGCTAAAGATCTGTTGGGTATCGCCAAGGCGTTGTTACGGGGGGAGTTGGCTTACCGGCAGGGTAGCTCCGCAGAGGCCGTCGAGCACTTTGCTGAGGCGGTGGCGCTTCAGGACGCGCTGCCCTATACCGAGCCACCGTTTTGGTATTACCCGACGCGGCAGTCGCTCGGCGCCGCACTGTTGGCCGATGGTCGGGCTGAAGAGGCGCAGGCGGTGTTCGAAGCAGACTTGGAGCAGTATCCGATGAATGGTTGGTCTACGTTTGGTTTGGCCGAGGCGATGATCGCCCAGGGTGACGAGGCGGGAGCGAAAAAGGTGCGCGACCGATTTCAGACGCTGTGGCAGTTCGCGGATGTGACGCTCAACACGTCCATTCTCTAACTAATCAGCCCGCGTTGGCCAAGGTGATTAAAGGCGCTAGAGAAAGGAGCACTATGATCAAACTTGTTACGTTGCTGACTAAAAGACCCGGGATGTCTCGCGAGGCATTCATTGAACATTACGAGACTCACCATAAAAAAATCGGTGAGAAGTATCTCGCCGGATACGCGGTGAAGTACCAGCGTCGGTACCTGCAGGTTGCCGATTCGGCTAATCACGCCCCGCAAGAACTACCTTTTGACGTGCTGATGGAGATTTGGTTTCCCGATCAGAGCCGAATGGATGCCGCAATGGCCTTGATAGCGTCCGAGGCAGCACAAGAGGAAATCGTCGCCGATGAGGCGCATCTTTTCGACCGTGAGCTTATTCGTAGCTACGTTGTCGAGGAATACGAGTCGGAAATGCCTTGATCGCTGCGCAGGATCCAGTCTTGTTTAGGACATTTTGTTAGTCGAACCAGTGAAGCTGAATCGACCCCGCCTCGGCGCTTTTCCGGGCGATGCGCTCTGCGGACTCGCCGAATTTATTTTCGATCTGCTCGCGACGAATCTTCATGGTCGGGGTCAGAATCTCGTTTTCTATGGTCCAGGGTTCCCTACTGAAAATCACTGCGCCAATGCGCGCGTGTTTTTCAATTTCGCTGTTGATAGAGTCGACTGTCGCTAAAGCAGCGGCTTCTACTTCTTCTCTGGGCAGAGCGCGAGCGGGCTCGTTAAGTACTGTGACCATCACGGTTTTCGAGTAACCCCGGCCTAGTAGGCACTGTTGTTCAGAGTGTGGGTTGTCGGCAAAGCGACCCTCGATCGGCGGTGGCGCCACGAACTTGCCTTGAATGGTCTTGAAGTAGTCTTTGACCCGCCCGGTAATGAAAATAAAGCCATCGTCATCAATACGCACTTTGTCGCCCGTGTGCAGCCAACCATTCTGCCAGAGCTCTGCGGTCTTCTCAGGACGGTTGTAGTATCCGGGGGTGCAGCCTTCTGCCTTGATCAAGAGTTCGTCGTTGTCCCCAATTCTGACTTGAACTTCTCCGGCGGGTTTGCCGATGGAGCCGATGCGTCGGTTCTCGGGGTCGGTAATGATGAGCCCCATTGCTTCGGTTTGGCCGAAACCTTCACATAGTCTCACGCCCACTTCATCCCACCACTCAATCAAAGAGGGTGGGGTGGGAGCGGCGGCGGTCAGGCAATATTCGACCTCATCCATTCCCAGCGCACCCCTCACAAGAGCCTGCACTCCGGCTTGATCGCTTGCGAGGGCTGTTGCCAGTGCCTCTGCGCCACCAAACTTGGCAGTAATTGACTGCCGGAGTTGCTCCCAGACCCGGGGAGGGCCGAAAAAGATGTTCGGCCGGCATTGGGGAAGATCCCTTGCGAGCGTTTCCAGCGATTCGTTAAACCAGATCTCGCCCCCCGTATTGATCGATGAGAACTCAACAATCTGGCGTTCAGCGATGTGTGAGAGTGGCAGGTAGCTGAACCATCTTGGCTGCTCACGCTGCGTGAAAAGGTATTGGCACCGACGCATCGGAATTAAATTGGTGGCGTGGGTCTGTATGACTCCCTTCGGCAAGCCGGTTGTGCCTGAAGTGAATACCAGTGAAACGGTGTCATCGGGACCGGGCTCGTAGGAGGGCGCCTCGGCAGGAGCGGTGGAGATGACATCCTCCCATTTTGTATGGGGCAAGTCGCAATCAACCCCCGGCAGGGTGATCAGCACGCAGCCCTCCGGAAGGACCGCTTTCACGCCGTGCCAATTTTCAGTCTCGCCGAGAAAAAGTGCCTTGGCGTCAGTAAAGCTCAGGATGTACTCGGCGGTTGTCTGGGCGTGAGTAGTAAAAAGTGGTACCGCGATGTTACCCGAGTGAATGATCCCCATATCGGCCATGATCCAGTGGGCTCGATTTTTCGACAGCAGCGCCATCCGTTCACCGTGACCAAACTTCGCCTCGAGCCAGGCAGCAACGCGGTCGATCTCAGCGACAGCAGAACCCCAGGTGTAGTCTGTGGGCCCTGATTCGGTCAGATCACGCATCCAGACTTGCTCGGGCTGAGACGTCGCCCAGTGACGTGCCTGTTCGGTGAGGGTGGCGTGCTGCATTATTTCGGTTCCTTTGGCTTAGGGACGGTAAGATTTGGCTAGCCGCGTCTGCGGTGCGAAACGGCTTTATCAGTTCGCCACCAGGGCGCACGAGGCGTTACATTAGTTGGTGCGAGCAACCAATTCCAGTCCCGCACTGCTTAAACTCAGCGCTGCTGCGCGAGCGAAGCTGAGCACGTCGGGGTATAGTGCAGTCGGTCCGCGCAACCTTTTGCGTTCATAAAAAGAAGGGAATTTTGATGACTCCATTACTCGAAATCACGATGTATTTCACGTTGCTAACATTTGTAACCGTGGTCCTCGGCGCGGCTATCCGTAACCAAGAGTGGACCAAAGAGGGCCGTCAGATCGGGCTGGGCAATCGCGATAATCTCAAGACGGAGACCCCAATGGGTGGGCGGGCTGACCGCGCTGCGAAAAACGCCATAGAGGCAACGGTCTTTTTCGTTCCGCTTGCCTTGTTAGCGCATTTAGCGGGACTGGACGCAGAGGTGCTGCTCGGCGCTCAGATCGCGTTTTGGGCAAGAGTGGCGTATGTGCCCATCTATATTGCAGGTATCAAGTACATCCGCAGTCTGGTCTGGATTGTGGGGGTGGTGGGCTACGGGATGATGGTGTCGCATCTGCTTTGACGCCTCATCCGATGGCGGCTGATGTTAAGTTGCCTGATGCTCTGCAAAGCAACTCCGCCATCGGGCTTTCAGAGCGATCGTGCCCAAGCGGTCAAGCGTGGCGATATTCCGCTGGGGGATTAACGCGGCATCGTGAGTTGTTGCAACGGCATCGCTGACGCTTGATTCTCTTAAGATATGCAACATTGGAAACGGCGAGCGGTTGGTGTAATTCTCCGGATCGTCGGGTTCAGTGTCGGCAAATTGGTATAGTGGGTGAAATCCCACCAGCTGGTAGATGCCCTCCCAGTCAAACAACTCAATCAGGCTCTGGGCGGTGTCGAGAAAATCATTAAAGTCGCGAAAATCCGGCATGCCGGCGGGCAAAATGAGAAAACTCGTTTCAATATCTTGACTGTTGTGTAGGAGAGTAATCTCCTCACTCAAAGCGTGAAGGATGTTCGTTGGTTCTGAGTCCTCAAAGACCGTAAAGCGTATGCTATTACGCATGACTTCTCGACGGGCAAACGGACATAGATTGAGGTCAACGACAAAAGCGTTGATCCAGCGCCGCGTAATGTTGACGATGGTCTCGATATTCGCCAGCTCCTGATGACAGCGGCAGTGTGGACTTGCGACGGAGATCGTCGAGTGCCTCAGCGCGATGCGGTATCTTAGAGCATGATGAGCTGGTTTGCTGAACAGACGGGGGCGACATCATGGTGTGGAGGTGTCCGAGTTGTGGGCAGGCGCTTGAGGATAGCGATGACCGCTTGCTGTGCCCCGCAAATCACAGCTTTGATCGCTCAAAAGAGGGCTACGTCAACTTGCTCCCCGTGCAAAAAAAGCGGAGTAAGCGCCCGGGAGACAGTCTCGAGATGGTGCTGGGCCGGCGAGCAGTACACGAGGCACTGCTTTATCAGCCTCTGGCAGAGGCGCTAGGTGATGTAGCGGCCGCTAAACCTCAGATCAAGACGCTACTGGATGTTGGCTGCGGAGAGGGGTTTTACGCAGGGGTGCTGTCGAGCCGATTACCGCATCTGGCGCTGTATGGTGTTGATGTGGCGAAGCCCGCAGTAAAGTTGGCCGCTAAAACCTACCCGCACCACCACTATGCCGTCGCAAGCTCAAGGGATCTGCCTGTCATGACTTCGATGATTGATATGGCGCTGTGTGTTTTCTCTCCTGCCAATGATGCAGAAATTAGCCGGGTGTTGCGGCCCGGCGGCTTTTACCTCGAGATCGGGCCAGGCCCCGAGCATCTTTGGCAACTAAAAAGCACGCTGTACGAGCAGCCCCGGGAACACAAACCTTTAAGACGCAAAATGGTGGGGGGAGGCCTCCTAGAAGAGGGCGAAGTTCGCTATCGCAGAACGCTGGATAACGACCTGCTGCGGGCGCTGCTTGCAGCCACGCCCTTCGCCTTTAGGGGGCGGCGGGAAAGCCGTGCAGCGCTGCAGGCGCAATCTAATTTTTTGGTTACGATCGACTTCTCTTGGCGTCTCTTTGTCGTGGGTGAGACGGGGGCACAGTAGACCCTACATGGCGCGCTCGAATGGCGCGGCCTTTTACTTTTCCCTGAGAGAGGTAGCTCATTGCCTGACGGAGCGCCGCTCGGGTAACCGCTACGTGGCTCACGTTATCCGCAATGGTGATCTTTCCAATCGACCCGGCATCCAGCCCGGCATCACCAGTGAGGGCGCCGAGCACATCGCCCGGGCGGATCTTTTGTTTACGGCCCGCATCAATTTGTATTGTGGCCATGGCGCCTCGTAAGCCGTAATTCGGATCGCGGTCTAGCGATGCTAGCTGATCGCAAATACCCGTGATATTGAGATGGTCTTCAATCACGCGCATGCGCGGCGCTTCGGCTGGCGTGACGAGGCTGAAAGCCTTGCCGGATTGCCCGGCCCGGCCAGTGCGACCAATTCGATGTAAGTACGTGTTAGCGTCGCGAGGGAGCTCAAAATTGACCACCATTTCTAGCGCGGGAATATCGAGCCCCCGCGCCGCGACATCGCTCGCAATTAAAACCGGGCAGGAGTCATTCGCAAATTGAAGCAGCACCTGGTCCCGCTGTCGCTGCTCGAGGTCACCATGTATGGCCGCCGCTTCGATATCATTTGTCTGTAGGAAGCGCGCGACGTCATCGCATTGCTTTTTGGTGTTGCAAAACACCATCGCATTCTGGGGTTGGTAATGCTCAAACAGCGCAATCAAAGCGGTCTCGCGCTCATGTTTCTGAATCTCGAAAAAGAGTTGTTCCAGCGTGACTTGGTCTTGGGCGATGACTGTTTCGGCTTTTATCGACACAGGTTCTCGTTGCATAGACCGGCTCATTTTTTTGATGTCGTCAGGAAACGTTGCCGATAGCAGCAGTGTTTGTCGCGCCTTGGGCAGGCTCGCAGTGATACTGGCCATCACGTCGGCAAACCCCATGTCCAGCATACGGTCAGCCTCATCTAGAACGAAGGTGGTGAGCCCGGTCAGATCTAAAGTGCGTCGCTGCAGATGGTCCTGAATACGTCCAGGAGTGCCCACCACAATGTGTGTACCATGCTCGAGAGAGTCGCGCTGTGGGCCGAAAGGCTTTCCTCCGCATAGCATCACGACCTTGATATTGGGCATGCGACTTGCAAGCTGCCGTATGGCGTCGCCCACCTGCTCTGCAAGCTCTCTAGTCGGACACATCACCATCGCCTGCACGCCAAAATGTCGAGGGTTGATGTGGTTTAGCAAACCGATTGCGAAGGCGGCAGTTTTGCCACTACCAGTTTTGGCCTGAATGATGACGTCTTTACGAGCAAGAATCGCCGGCAAGCTTTGTGCCTGCACAGGGGTCATCTCGGCGTATCCGAGTCCGTCTAGCGCAGCGAGTTGAGGAGAGGACAGGGGTAAGCTGGAAAACAAGGCGTCGGTCATAATCTGCAATGCTGGTAGGAGGCTGCCGACCCTATCAGAATTTAGCTGTCGTGAACCTATTCGAGGCCCTGTGAAGAGACATAAACACGCCGCAAAAATGTCGGAATGTCGGGCTCGCAATCGCCGTGTTGCAACTCCTCGCCATCAAGCCCGCATTTTGCAACGCCATCTTTGGAATGGACTGAGGATATAATAGTGGCAGGCCGAGGTTTTCAATACCTCGAATGAGTTTTAACGATGATATAACTAGGTGATGACAATGAAAAAGATCGTGATAGCCGCGCTGGCTTGGGCATGCATAAGCGTAGCCCATGCCGACAATCACTCGGAAGCTAATTACTCCAAATTCCAATCTAACTATTACTTTAGTTGCCCTCAGCCTGCGGCCTGTATCGGCGCCTTCGATAAAATGATGGCATCACCCGATGTTGCGGATAAAAACTTCGAAGTTACGCTATATGCGCTGGGTCACAACGGGTGGGATGAATCGACCCATATGGTGTCTTTCTATTTCAAGAGCGCAGAGCGCTATCTTGAGGCTGGCCAGACTTTTGCCACCTCGCCGGCATTTCAGGAATTCATGAAAGCTGGGGCGAGCGTCGGCGTTGAGAATCGAGCGCAGACCCTCACCACCCACAGTATCGTCGCAGGTGATAGTCGGGGTACCCGCAGCATGGTCACATGGACAGTTAATGTCACTGATCCGGCAACCTTTGTGCCCGCTTGGCAAAAGCTCAGCAAGGCGATGGAAGCGTATCCCTGGGCATCCAAGGCCTATGGGCTGCAGACATTGCTCCTTGGCAATCAGGGTTGGGCTACCCACCAGATTTGGACGGCTTTTGACTCTCCCGTAGAGGCGCTCAACTTTTTGGAAAAGTTTTACCTAACGCCTGAGTTCCAAGCCTACAGCGTAGAGGTTGATGGTGCCGTATCTCTCGTCAGGAGTTATATCGCCAACACGGTATACGAGGCCAACCCGGACTGAACAGAACTGTAGCGTGCCTCTGCTGCGGGTCGTGGTGCCGGATCGCTTCACCACCTGATCACGTGGCAGTATTTCTCAGCGATATTGTGCAGTGGAGTACGAAAACTCCCGTATAAAAAACGCCCGCAAATGCGGGCGTTTTTCTAGGATGTGGCGGTGGGCGTAGGATTCGAACCTACGGAGGATCACTCCTCAACGGTTTTCAAGACCGCCGCTTTCGACCACTCAGCCAGCCCACCAAAAGTGTATCGAGGATTCCCTCGACAAAGAGCGCGCATTATATCGCCGCGCACTGCGCAATCAAGTTACTCCGCGGTTGCCATTTGAGCTCGAGGGCCGCGGGGATCGTTACCGGCCCTCGGGATATCTTGTCGAATGATGCTGACAGGAGGTCCCTCGGGCAGCGCGAAGAGCTGTGCCTGCTCAGTGACGATCTGCGTTTGAGTGATTGGCTTGGGTGAGATACGTGGGTCATTCACGGCTCGACCTGAGTCAGTCATGCCGCTCGTGTCGCGAACCAATGCGCCAATGACGTTACCGATCACTTCCGCACTTGTCTGGTCAGTAACGGTATCACTAGGCTCTACTGGCGCCGGTGCGGCTTTTTGCACGTCGGCAGACTGCGCAGGCGTCTCCGGAGCAGGTGGCTCCACCTGAAATTCTGCCTCGACACTGTTTGTGGGAGAGGTTGCCTCGAACGCCGCGCTGAGAGCCTCGGAGGAGGCTACTTCTAGTGGTTGTCCAGTTGCAACGTCCGTGGTTACCGGTTCTGGGGATGCCGTTTCAGTAACAGTAACGGCTTCTTCGGCAACCGAAGATTCCGAGGTGCGACGTTGTCTGCGGCGGCGACCCTCACTCCGCTTGTCTGCGGGCCTGCGTCGATGCGAATCTTCCTCTTTGGCAGGGGGTGATTCATTCCCCTCATCGACGATATCCGTATCGGCGTTCGAATCCATCGCCTCGACTGGTCCATTTTCACCGCGGCGCTGTCCTCCCCGTCTGCCACGGCGCCGACGTCCACGTTTGGGTTGCTCGTCGTTGCCGCTTTCCGTAGCGGACTGCTCCATAGCTGGTTCAGAAGCGGTTTCCCCTTTCAATGCGTCTTCGTCAGATGGATTGCGGGTGGATTTTCTCCGCCGGCTATTCCGATCATCACGATTTCGTCTCTCTTCGGGCCCCTTGGATCCCCTAGCTCGTGAGTCGTTATTGCGGTTGCGGCCTCCTGAGCGATTATCCCGTTGTTCGCCACTGCGCCGATTCTTATTTTTGTCCGATCGTTTCTCGGGTGCTGCCTCGCCGAACAGCATGGCCCACAAGCGCGCCAATAGGCCCGGCTGGGGTTTTTGTGTACGATTTCTTGAGTCGGTCTGCTGTCGTTTCCTTTTATTCGGCTGAGACTCTCTCTTATCAGCAGCGACAACTGGTGCGGGCCCCTCCGGCTTGATATCCCTCACCAGTGCCTCAGGCGCGCTGGCAGGGGCTTCAGTGGCCGCCTCCAAAGCGGGCTCTGATGGAGAAGGCATCTCTATATCGAAGCTGAGTCGTCGGGATTGATCCACCTCGTCATCCCTGAGTCTGCGGACTTCGAAGTGTGGGGTGTCCAGGTATGGGCTTGCTACGACCACAATTCTCACAGCCGTCCCAGATTCAATGTCGTTGATTTCTGAGCGCTTCTCGTTGAGCAGAAAAGCCGAGACATCCACTGGCACAATGACTTGAACCTCACCTGTGCGCTCTTTTGATGCCTCTTCCTGAATTAACCTGAGAATGGCAAGGGCCAGCGATTTGGTGTCGCGAATCGTTCCTTGTCCGGTGCATCTGGGGCAGACCATGCCACTCGTTTCGCCAAGAGAGGGTCGCAATCTCTGACGAGACATCTCGAGAAGACCAAATCGAGAGATACGACCGACTTGAACTCTCGCCCGATCTAACTCCAAGGCTTCCCGAATGCGATTTTCGACCGCCCGCTGATTGCGGTTGGAGGACATGTCGATGAAGTCGATAACGATCAAACCGCCCATGTCCCGCAGCCTCAACTGACGGGCAACTTCTTCAGCGGCCTCAAGATTGGTTTGCAGGGCGGTCTGTTCGATATCACCGCCCTTTGTCGCGCGGGCAGAGTTAATATCAATCGACACCAGTGCCTCGGTGGGGTCAATAACAATAGATCCGCCAGAGGGCAGACGCACCTCTCTCTGGAATGCCGTTTCGATCTGGCCCTCAATTTGAAAGCGGTTGAAAAGCGCCAGCGGATCCTCGTAATGCTTGAGCCGATTTTTGTATTTCGGCATCACCATGCCAACAAAATCGGCGGCTCGTTGATAAGCAGCGGGATCATCAATGACAACCTGATCGATATCATCTCGCAGGTAATCCCTGACTGCCCGGATAATGACGTCACTCTCTTGGTAGATCAGCACGGGCGCTTTATTTTCGTCGTTGGCCTTGGCTATCGAGTCCCATAATTGCAGGAGATAGTCCAGATCCCACTGCAATTCCTCTGTGGACCGGCCCACACCCGCAGTGCGAATGATGACACCCATGCCGTCTGGCAGATTCAGTTGGGAGAGAGAGTCCTTTAATTCACTCCGGTCCTCGCCCTCGATTCGACGAGAAATACCGCCGGCCTTCGGATTATTGGGCATTAAGACCATGTAGCGTCCAGCGAGGCTAATAAAAGTGGTTAGTGCCGCACCTTTGGTGCCGCGCTCCTCCTTATCAACCTGAACAATAACTTCGGTGCCTTCCTTGAGCACATCCTTAATACGAACCTTGCCTTCCCCCTCCGGGGCTCGGCTGCGGAAGTAATTCGGAGAGATTTCTTTCAGCGGCAAAAAGCCATGCCGGTCGGCGCCAAAGTCGACAAAAGCGGCTTCCAAGCTGGGTTCTACTCTAGTAACTTTCGCTTTATATACGTTGGCTTTGGTCTGCACTCTTTGCCGATTCTCAATATCGAGATCGTACAGTTTTTGTCCATCAACCATGGCCACGCGCACTTCTTCAGCTTGCGTTGCGTTAATTAAGATCTTTTTCATTAAATAGTCCAGTTGACGACACAACTGGGCGGTGCGGAGGTCCATTTGCCTCCTGTACTGCGCTCCCGTCAGCTAAAAACGGGTGATCATCATGGGGAGTGTTTACTGACCCCCGTTGTCTGGTCACAGGCGCCTCGCACAACTTCTACTGCGGGCCTGACTCGCAATTCGCACCGCGCCAATCAATGTCGCGGGTGTATGGTGTCTACCTTGCTCCGCTCTAACAGACACTGGGTCCGGAGGGGTTCACAAGGTAAACTCTTAAATCTCACATCGAGAAAGCGAGACCAACAAGGACTTCGCTCGCAGCACCAAACGAGGGCGCTGATAAGGAGGCAGAGGGTTTTTAACAGCTCTCATGTCACGCTTGCTGTCAAACGCCGCCAGGGCGCTCCTGACCCGACGCGCGAAACTTAGCACCAAGAGGCGCTCGATTCAATGAATAGATTTTGTGTAGAAAGTAGCTAATTTATGACTTCTCTCGAGAAAGCTAGAGCTCGGCTGCAGTGTGTGACTACCGAGGAGTCAGGCCAGCGGTTGGATAATTTTTTGCTCCGTCATACCCACGGAGTCCCAAAAACACGGATATACCGGGCAATCCGCAAGGGAGAAGTACGTGTTAATAAAGGCAGAACGAAGGCAGACTACAGAGTGGTCGGAGGCGATGAGATTCGAATACCCCCACTATCACAAGTGTTGTCGCAATCAGCGGACAAGCCCTCTCTAGCGTGGGAGCGGCGTATCCGCGAGAGTATTGTTTGTGAAACAGATGACTTCCTGGCCATTAATAAACCTACAGGTCTCGCCGTACACGGCGGCAGCGGTGTCCGATTAGGGTTGATTGAATCGCTCAGACGCTTGTTTCCTGATGAGCGATATTTGGAGCTAGTGCATCGCTTGGACAGAGATACCTCCGGGCTGGTCCTCGTGGCCAAGAATGGGCGCACCTTGAGGGAGCTTCATCAACAGCTGCGTGATGATCGCGTTGATAAGCGATATTGGGCTTTGGTGGCAGGGAAATGGCCCGCATATCGGAGGTCCGTAGCGGCACCGTTGGCAAAACACCATACCGGCTCCGGAGAGCGCATTGTTAAAGTTGATGTCGGCGGCAAGTCGGCTGAGACAATGTTTAGGGTGCTAGAGCGGTTCCGCAGTGCCACGCTGATAGAGGCCAAGCCGGTTACCGGTAGAACCCATCAAATTCGTGTTCATGCCCTTCATAGTGGACATCCCATTCTCGGTGACACTAAATACGAAACAGAGCTATCCCGCCGGAGTTGCGCGAATGCTCCCATCAAAAGACTCTTTTTACACGCCAGCGCCATCAGCTTTAGGCTGGCGAAACAGAGCATATCTCTCGAGTGCCCACTCTCCGCAGAGTTGGAGGCGATACTAGATTTTTTCAGACAGCAACGGTAACGGCACATCGGCCTCGCGCAATAAGTCGCAAACTGCAATCAGAGGGAGCCCCTCCAGTGCGGTCGGATCGTCGGTGTCAATTGACTGAAATAGAGAAATTCCCAGCGATTCCCATTTAAAGCTGCCCGCACAATTGAGGGGGTCATCTAACTGAACATAGCGCTCTGCTTCTGGCCCTGATATTTCACGCAAGCTAACGTCGCAGGGCACAAGGCGCTCACCGCACCACAGCGATGCGGTATTCCTTATCGATACGGCCGTCCAAAAGCGGACTACTTGCCCGGAGCACAAGAGTAGCTGCGCAACTGCTGCCTCTATGGTGTGTGGTTTACGAAGAACGTGTCCATTCAGGCAGGCTACCTGATCAGCGCCGATAGCCAAGACGCCCTGTGCTGATACGGAATCAGCTTTCAAGGATGCAAGGCGGCGCGCGCGGTCCTGCGGTAGTTCGCCCTCTATCAACGTCTCGTCAACTTGGGGATCGGCAATGTCGAAGGGCACTCGCAGTCGTCTGAGCAAGGCGACACGATAGAGGGAGGTCGATGCTAGGATTAGCTTCATACTCGATTCGCTATGATTTTTTGGTGAAAATACCTCTCTTGGCCCCGAAGGCGATACGAAGAGGTATTGCGCTTTGACAGCGTCTGGCGCCAGCCGTATCATCCGCCGCCATGAAAATAGGCCCGCTTCCAAAAGATCTCGATCTTCGTGGCCTTGCTTCGCGCGGCGTGACAATCCAAGGTACCGCATCTATTGAGGCACTGCCACGCTTATGTGAGGCGGGAATCGGGTTGGAGCAGCTGGTAGTTGGCGAGTTCCGTTTTAGTCGGGACGAAGAAGCGCGTTACCTAGTTGAGACGAGCGTTAAGGCTAGTTTGACGTTGGTTTGCCAACGGTGCCTCGAAAAAATGGTACTGCCTCTCACCACGGGGTCGCGCTTGGCATGTGTGTGGAGTGATTCAGAGGCGGAGACACTGCCCAGTGGTTTAGAGCCGCTTTTAGTGGAGGAGCTGGCCGATCTGAACGAGATCGCGGAAGAAGAAATCTTGCTTGCGGTGCCTGTTTCTCCGACACACCATGAGGATTGCATAACCGAACGACGGAGCTATGCGCCCGACGAAGAGCCCTTATTGGGGGCAGAGCCGGATAAGGAGAGCCCTTTTTCCGTATTGGAAAAGCTGAGAACCTGATTAGGTTTTAGGCCGTACCTAAGCTGAGTGGCAAGTCCCGCCAGAACACGTTTTGACGGGGATCATTGATTAAGGAGGCCAGATATGGCTGTTCAACAAAATCGAAAAACCCGATCAAAGCGGGGTATGAGGCGGTCTCATGACGCCATCGAGGGCCCTAATCTGACAGTTGATGAGACTTCAGGGGAAACGCGTCGTCGTCATCACGTGAGTGCGGATGGCTTTTATCGTGGCAAAAAGGTAATCGATACCGGCAGCGAAGAGTAACGCTCCTTGTCTGGACTCGCCTTTCTATTTCCTGGGCAGGGTTCGCAGGCAGTCGGCATGTTGGGGGACGCGTCAGAGCGGTATCCCATTATTGGAGAGACCTTCTCTGAGGCCAGTGACGTGCTGGGCTACGATTTGTGGCGTCTAGTGTCAGACGGGCCCGAAGAGCAGCTTACCCTGACGGAGTACACTCAGCCCGCGATCTTGACCGCTAGCGTGGCTTTGCATCGATGCTGGCAGGCTGAGCAGGGTGCCGCCCCTGAGTTTGTGGCCGGACACAGCTTGGGGGAGTACTCGGCACTCGTGGTGGCCGAAGCTCTTCAGTTGAGAGATGCAGCGCTGTTGGTTCAAACCCGCGGGAGGGCAATGCAGTCGGCAGTCCCGACCGGAGCAGGGGCGATGGCGGCCGTTTTGGGGCTCAGTGACACAGTAATCGACGAGGTTTGCGTGACCCACTGCGACGACGAGGCTTATGTCGGCGCCGTTAATTACAATTCACCCGGACAGGTCGTAATTGCCGGTCACGCCGCCGCCGTTGATGCCGCATCAACGGTTATGAAAGAGGCAGGTGCCAAGCGGGTAATACCTTTGCCTGTAAGCGCCCCATTCCACACCCCCTTGATGCAGCCGGCGGCGGGAGTCATGGCTGAGGCGTTTCAGTCCGTGGCACTGAACGATGCAAAAATTCCCGTCGTCAGTAATGTTGATGCTCAACCACGTCGCAAAGCTGTCGAAATTAGAAGGCTGCTGGTTCGCCAGGTGTCCGAACCCGTTATGTGGACCCAATGCATGCGCACCCTCCTGCAGGCGGGGTGTCAGAATTTCATTGAGTGCGGACCCGGAAGGGTGTTGACCGGCCTGGTCAAGCGTATCGATAAGTTGGTAGCGTGCACGCCCATTGAAAAACCGGACACGCTGCGCGGAGCCGCAAGGGGCTAAAAGTTATGAATGATGCGACTCGCAAGATTGCCTTGGTAACCGGAGCCAGCCGCGGCATTGGTGCTGCTATAGCGAGCGCGCTGGCGGATCATGGTTGTCATGTGGTGGGCACCGCAACCAGCGAGAGCGGCGCTAATATGATCAGCGAAAAGTTAATGGGCCGAGGGGGAGTGGGAAGGGTACTTAACGTGACAGACCCCGACAGTATTGCTCGTTTAATGGAATCGGTCCGCTCAGAGATGGGAGATCCTCTAATCCTGATCAACAACGCAGGCATCACACAGGACAACATTCTGATGCGCATGAAAGATGACGAGTGGAATAACGTTATCGACACCAATCTCAATGCGCTTTTCCGACTCACCAAGGCCTGTGTGCGTGGGATGACAAAGGCTCGGTGGGGCCGCGTTGTCAACGTTACCTCGGTTGTGGGCTCCATGGGGAATCCTGGTCAGAGCAACTACGCCGCAACGAAAGCGGGAGCAGAGGGTATGGCGAGGTCATTGGCGAAGGAATTGGGGTCACGATCAATCACGGTCAATTGTGTCGCTCCCGGGTTTATCGATACAGATATGACCAAAGCGCTAGATGAGGTCCAGCGGCAAGCTCTTGCGGCTCAAATCCCGCTGTCGCGGCTTGGAGAGCCCGCTGATATTGCGGCTGTTGTGGCGTTTTTGGTAAGTGACGCAGCGCAATACATAACCGGCGAGACAATTCATGTAAATGGCGGCCTTTACATGGGATAAATGACGGCATCAAGGATTTTTCACGTGTCAAAAAGGGTTTTACTCGCGGCAAAAACAAGTAAAATCCACCGCGTCTGGACTTCAAGTCTGACGACAAACCGGGGAGCAAAGAGTACACCATGAGCAATATCGAAGATCGAGTTAAGAAGATTGTCGCCGAGCAACTGGGCGTCAAGGAAGAGGAAGTGAAGGCTGAGGCGTCTTTTGTTGACGATCTTGGCGCTGATTCCCTCGATACCGTTGAACTGGTGATGGCACTCGAGGAGGAGTTCGAGACAGAAATCCCCGACGAAGAGGCTGAAAAGATTACTACTGTTCAACTTGCGATCGATTACATCAACGACAACCTCTCTTAAATCCAGTATCGGACCGGAGAGGGGCCGCCCTGCTGTAGCAGCGCGGCCCTTTGTCTTTTTTGGGGTGGCATCCAGTGAATGATACGGCGCCTGACAGAGCGCTATCGCGATACAGAACATAGATTAATACTCATACCAAATGCGTTCCGCAGGGGCAGCAGGAGCACAGCATGAAGGGCAACAGAGTAGTAGTGACGGGTCTCGGGGCAGTGACGCCTCTGGGTTTGGACGTAGCCAGTACCTGGGCAGGCATCTGTGCTGGCAAAAGTGGTGCCGCGATGATCGACCAGTTCGATGCGAAAGGCTTCTCGACACAATTCAGTGCGAGTGTGAAAAACTTCAGTGTTGAGGGCTACCTCGAAGCCAGAGATGCCCGCCGCATGGACCCGTTCATTCAATATGGCATGGTCGCCGGTATTCAGGCATTCAGAGACTCGGGAGTCGCTGTCACAGACGAGAACGCTACCCGAATTGGCTGCGCAATAGGGTCCGGTATTGGCGGTATCGGATCGATTGAAGATACCGCCATGTTGGTTGATCGTAAGGGCCCAAAGCGGATTTCACCTTTTTTTGTCCCCGGGGCAATTATCAATATGATCGCCGGTAACCTCTCTATCATGTACAACCTGCAGGGCCCCAATCTTGCCGTTGTCACCGCCTGCACCACAGGGACTCACAATATTGGCCTCGGTGCTCGACTGATTGCGGCGGGGGACGTTGACGCGATGCTGGTAGGCGGTGCCGAGATGGCGACCACCCCCGTCGGGGTGGGCGGATTTGCGGCCGCTCGGGCACTGTCGACTCGAAACGACGACCCTGAGCGCGCATCTCGTCCGTGGGACGAAGGGCGCGACGGTTTCGTACTGGGAGACGGCGCTGGGGTGTTAATGCTTGAGTCTCTCGACGTGGCGGTAGCGCGCGGCGCCCGAATTTATTGCGAGGTAACGGGATTTGGAATGAGCGGGGACGCCTACCATATGACGTCACCGCCAGAGGACGGGCGTGGCGCAGCGGCGGCCATGCGACAGGCGCTCAAGGACGCTGAAATCGCTCCAGAGGACGTGGCTTACATCAACGCTCACGGGACGTCGACAGAGGCTGGGGATTTCGCCGAGTCACAGGCGATTACGACTGTTTTTGGATCGCATGCGCATAGCTTGGCTGTTAGCTCAACGAAATCTATGATTGGCCATCTACTGGGTGCCGCTGGATCGGTTGAGGCAATACTGACTATCTTGGCCCTTCGAGACAATGTAGCGCCGCCCACTATTAATTTGGATAAACCGAGCCCCGGCTGCGACCTCAATTATGTACCGCACACTGCGCAGGAGCGTGTCATGCAACACGCACTATCAAATTCTTTCGGATTTGGCGGTACCAACGGGTCTCTGATTTTCAGCCGTATGACCTGACTGAAATCGAAACGATGCGCCACAGCTGGGTAGACGGCAGGTTGTCAACGGTTGTTCCGGTGGATGACCGTGGCCTTAATTATGCAGATGGCGCATTCGAGACCCTTCTATGCCGCGATGGAAATATCACCTGCCTGTCGCTTCACGAGGCGCGACTCAGCAGGGCACTTTTGGCATTGAAGTTCGAGGCGCCACAGCTACAGACGCAACAGGTTTTCGAGGAGGCCGGGCAATGCCTTCTCCGAGTCAAACATAGTGGCATCGCCCGTCTTACTGTAACTCGGGGGTCAGGACCAAGAGGTTATGCGCCCTCTCGTTCGGCCACTCCGCGATACATCCTTACAGCTTCAGCCCACCCGGACCACAAATCTGCTCCCTGGCGCTGTGGTATCGCAACCACAAAGTGGCAAGATCAACCTCAGCTGGCGGGCTTAAAGTTATTGGCTCGCACAGAGCAGGTGTTGGCAGCACAAGAGGCGGCCGCGCAGGGTTGGGACGATGTGCTGATGTTAGATGATCAAGAGAGAGTCATTTCATCCAGCCGGGGCAATATCTTGCTGCTCAAGGGAAAAACGATTCTGACCCCCTTGCTTGATCGGTCTGGTATCGAGGGAACCCGCCGCCAATTGCTGGTGGGCTCTGTCCTCCCCAAGCTTGGATATCGGGTAGATGTGCGTCCAGTCACCATCCGTGATGTGTTCACCGCCGATGCGTTAATGATTTGCAATACCGTAGTGGGTGCAGTTGCAGTGAAGTCCGTAAATCAACATGTTTACTTAGGGTATGAAAATTCTTTTTGCTCCATAAAAGACGAGCTGGGGGAGCACATCAGTTGACTTATCGGCATCTCTTACTCACCGCAATGCTGGTTATCGCGTCCTTAAGCGGCAGTTATTTTTACCTGCAGGGTCTGTGGCAGCAAGCGATCACGCTCGACGAATCATCGAGAGTACTGACTATTAATTCAGGTGAAAGCCTGCATCAGGTGCTCAGTCGAGCAGAGACTCAAGGATGGCTGACGGACGCGAACTGGGTAGGTCGCATTGCACGCTGGCAGGGGTTGGATCAAAAAATTCAGATGGGCGAGTTTCGAATTGCCAATGGTATGACCGCGGGACAAATGATCGAGCACCTCGCAACCGGTCAAGTCGTCCAATATCAAATAACCATTCCCGAGGGAGTGACACTTAGCGCCGCGATTGCGCTCTTGGAGCGACACCCCAAACTCGCTGCGACCGCCGGCGATAAGTTGAATGTTGCGCTGGCAGCATGGGTTTCGCCCGCAATATCTCCTGAGGGGTGGTTTTTGCCTGAAACCTGGTCCTTTGCTGCCGGGGATGCCGATACCGATATTCTCCGTCGCGCACACACGGCTATGCGAGAGCTGCTGGATAGCCTATGGGGCAAACGAGCGGTGTCGCTGCCATTGGCCTCCCCTTATGAGGCGCTCATATTGGCCTCTATTGTCGAGCGTGAAACAGCCGCGCCCTCTGAGAGAAGCCAGATCGCCGGTGTGTTCCTGCGTCGATTGGCGAGAGGAATGAGATTGCAGACTGACCCAACCGTCATTTATGGTTTAGGTGATACTTATGATGGCAACCTCAGGCGCACCCACTTGCGAGATCCCGAAAACGCTTATAACACTTACGTGATTAGAGGACTTCCGCCCACACCTATCGCTTTACCGGGCGAGGACGCGCTCAGAGCTGTATTTAATCCGGACGACTCCAATGCGCTTTATTTTGTTGCCAAGGGTGATGGCACGCACGCGTTTAGCGCGTCGCTGGAGGAACATGAAGAGAACGTACGTCGATACCAACTCGTTCCACGCTCAGATTATCGTTCCACACCTGACAGCGCCAAGCAGCGTCGACAATAATGGCACGCTTCATCACAATAGAAGGAGGAGAAGGGGCAGGAAAATCGACCGCCCAAAAGTTCCTTGCTAACAAACTCATATCTATGGGGCTGTCGGTCACGCTGACAAGAGAGCCGGGGGGAACGCCACTGGCCGAGGAACTCCGGCAGACCTTGTTAAACCCGCACGGGGAGATCCCGGTCGAGATGGCAGAGCTACTGCTCCTTTTTGCTGCCAGGGCGCAACACATCGCGAACGTAATAAAACCGGCTCTGGACAGAGGCGAGTGGGTGATATGTGATCGCTTCACTGACGCCACCTACGCCTACCAGGGCGGCGCAAGGGGCATGTCTCTGGAGGTCATCACGCAGCTCGAAGAAATGGTTCAGGGAGCATTGCAGCCCCATCAGGTAATCTTGCTCGATTTGCCGCCCGAGGTTGGATTGGAGAGAGCGCGCGCCAGAGGGGAGCTGGATCGTTTTGAGCGTGAACCTATGGCGTTTTATGAGCGTGTGCGATCGGGTTATCTGGAGCGCGTAAGA
>JADHNP010000038.1 GCA_016779445.1 Luminiphilus sp.
GACATACCCTTCAGCGGAGTCGGCGTCGATCGTCTCTGCCTGAGCGGGCACCACCAGCCACCCAGTAAGAATGAGGCTAGAAGCGAGGGTTGTGAGTGAAAACAGACGCATAATGAAATCTCCTGAATCCGATGCCTTAACACAGAGCATAGCCCGTTTGAGAAAAGATATAAACATATGACAATATACTCTTTCGTGAACCACACCACCTGAGGTGTTAAGACCGTGACGTTGACACTCTCGCGCAGACGCCTTCTAGAAGGCGCGATTACCGGGCTCCTGGGAGGCATGAGTAGCGGCTGCTCGCAACCGGGATCAGGTCGGAGCGTAGTAGTGGTGGGTGCAGGTCTCTCTGGCCTCAATGCGGCACTGATACTGGAACGTTGGGGCTACGAAGTGCGCGTTATCGAGGCCAAAGCGCGTGTCGGGGGTCGGTTATGGACTCTGGATCACATGCCGGGCTCCCCCGAGGGCGGTGGCAACATCATGGGCGCTAATTATGGCAGGGTCTTTCACATGGCCCACGAACTGAACGTACCCTTACGGACACCGCCCCGCACTCTCCCCGCAGACTATTTTATTGGCGATCAGCGCATTGCGCGAAATAGCTGGGCAACGTCATCAGCAAACCCCCTCCCTGAAGCGTGGCGCACCATTCCTCCGGATCGCTTGTTGGGCAAGTTGAACATCACTAATCCGCTTCTGGGAACCCGGGCCTGGCACGACCCAGTGCTAATGGCTGGCGACCAATCTGCTGCTACAGGGCTAAGGGCATTAGACTTTCCTGACGCCGCCATTGAATTGATTGGCTGCAACAACAGTTATGGTAACAATCTAAGCGAGACTAGCCTGATGACGCTATATCGCATCATGGGCGAATTTGCGCGTTTGTCTGGACCCGCACTGTCGGTAAAAGAAGCCACCGAGGGCAATATGCGACTGCCTGAGGCGATGGCCATGAACCTGACCCAACCGGTGCGCAAGGGTGAACCCGTGATCGCCATCCACCAATCCGCTTCACTGGTCACAGTGACAGTCGAATCGGGCAGGACTCTTGAAGCCGATGCAGTGGTGCTGGCCCTGCCCTTGCCGGCCCTGCGCCAAATCGAGGTCACTTTGCCATCCTCACAACAAGCGCTGCTGGAGAACATCGATTATCACAAGGTGGTGCAACTCCACTGTATTGTCGAAGAGCCCTTCTGGGAGTCCTCCGGTTGGAGTGGATCGTGGTGGACCGACGGCCTATTGGGACGAGTCTTTACCCGACCGATATTGGGCACGACCCGCCACAATATGACGGTCTGGATCAATGGCGATGATTGTGACGCGCTGAATTCGCTGGACGACGCGACCTGTATCGAGACCCTTACTCAGGCATTGTGGAAACTCATGCCGAGTGCACGGGACGTGACGTCGGTAGGACAGTTGGTGAGATGGAGTACTGACCCCTATGCCGGCGGCGCCTGGGCCTTGTGGCGACCGGGTCAGGCGGCGACAGCACACGAAGCCATCCGCACCCCGGCAGGAAGGCTATTCTTTGCCGGGGAACACACAGCGGAAGCCTATCGTGGGATGGAAGCAGCAATGGAATCGGGCGAGCGCGCTGCGCTGGAAGTTATGAGGCTACTGGCATGAGGCCTTCGGTCTACCTTGCCTACCTCTCTATGGCAGTAACCATACTGATAGGCAATTGTGTTCAGGCAAATACGCTGTCAGGGGAGGCACTCTATGATGCCGCCTGCGGTGCCTGTCACAGCCTGGGAACCAGTACCGACCATCGTATAGGACCGCCTCTTGGCACACTTCTCAACCGCCAGGCAGGCGCTATTCAGGGCTATCGCTATTCCGAAGCCCTGAGCAACTCGGGGTGGACCTGGACACTACCGACACTGCTCGCGTGGTTATCAGATCCTGACGCCGCCATGCCGAACAATGCCATGAATTACGTTAATCACTTGACCGCAACAGAGACCCAGCTTCTCGGCGAGTGGCTTCTGCAACAGCCGTGAGGCTAGAGCCTTTCAATGTCGCCCTGCCAACCGCCCAGAAGCGGCATCGATGCGGCCGGCTTCCGCTCCCCCAGATCGATACCTGCCTCCCGCAAGGTAGCCCAGGCCAGACAAAGATTCGAGGACAACACTGGGCCCGGAAGCGTCTCAGAAAGTTGGGCAATGATCCGCAGGGTGGGAAGTCCGGTTCCGGTTATCAAATAGGCATCTGCCTCCCTATTTTGCCATCGCCCCCTGATACGCTCCAATGCAGCCTCAGGCGACAGCGCGTAAATTGCGCGGGTGTCTCCCTGATCAGGGTCCAGCGAGAAGTGATCGATGACCTCAAAGCCCCGTGCCTGCCAGTGCTGATCGGCCGCAGCAAGGAGCCAGTCGGGATAGGGGCAAATCAGGGCAATAGAGTGAGCGCCAATATGAGCGAGTGCACGTTCAATCGCTGCTGCTGCCGAGACTACAGGCTGCCCCCGGTGTGCACTCAAATTAGCAAGGCTCGCCTCTACAGCATCATGGCCAAGGAGATAAGTGGAACCCGTGCATGCCAACCCTATGGCTTGCATTGCAAGCGTATCGAAGCGGGCCAGCGTTTCAGAGATATTGATAAAATAGCTGCGCAGTCGGGCCCCGGGATCAGGTTCTTCACTCACCATGCGGACCGTCGCACAGGCTACACCGTGTGGCATCAATGCCCGAAACTCGGTTTCCGCAGTGGGGTTAGCTTGGGGAGTCGCGAGGCCCAGCGTACCGTGCCGACCGTAATTCCCGTCGCCCATGTGCGTTCCTCGATTTTCACTTTAACGACGCAGTGCAATATAGCATGCGACCCTGCACACACATTGCAGCATCCATCGATGGTTGTGCGGGTTTATGATCCATGAAACGAGTCAGTATTATGGGTAATCAGAAAGTCACCATTGTCGGCGCCGGGCCATCTGGATTGACCTTGGCGTGGTGGCTAGTGGAAGACGGGGTGCCGGTCACCGTACTGGAGCGCGAACCTGCCATCCCAAGAGATATGCGCGCCTCGACATTTCACCCGGCAACACTCGACCTGCTCAAAGCATCTGGTCTCGCAAGCACGTTAATCGAGCGTGGTACGGTGGTGTCACAGTGGCAATACCTGATTCATGAAACCGGGGAACGTGCAATTTTCGATATGGCCTGCCTCAATGAGGTCACCGCCCATCCCTTTCGACTGCAGTGCGAGCAATTCCAGCTGACTGAACTGTTAGCTGACAAATTAGCCGAGCACCCTCTCTGTACGCTGTCTTTCAATGCGTCCTTTCAGAACGCCACCCCTCACTCAGGAGGAGTCACTACCCTTTACCTCTCTCAGGGTGAACAGCATCAGCTTGAAAGTGACTGGGTGATCGCCGCAGACGGCGCTAGCAGTGAAGTTCGCAAGTCGCTTGGATTGGATTTTACAGGGCACGTATTTCCAAAAACCTCTATTACTTTGGTATTGGAACATCCCTTTGAGGAGGACATCTCCAATCTCCTTGGCGTTAATTATGTCTGGTTGCCGGACCGACACTACAGCCTGATGCGACTTCGAGACTCATGGCGATTCACCTACTCTCCTGAGCAGGGTCAGGAGGTCGAAACCGCGTTGAGCGATGCCGTGGCACGATCACACATTGCGAAAGTGTCCCCACGTGCCGCAGGCGCAACCATTCGCAATAGAAATTTTTACACGCTGCATCAACGTTGCCTGCAACAGTTTTGTCACGGACGTATTTTATTCATGGGCGATGCAGCTCATCTGAACAGCCCAGCGGGAGGTATGGGTATGAACAGTGGCATTCATGATGCTCGTTCATTGGCTGATCACCTGTTGCCGGTATTACGGGGGCACAACCCCCGCTTGTTAGAGCGCTATGATCGAAGGCGGCGTACCATCGCGCTTGAGGAGGTACAGCGCCTCTCTGCACAGAACTACGCCAGGCACCGTGAGACTGAACCAGAAAAGCGCCGCATCATTTGGAACGAACTTCAGAATACGGTGAATGATCCCCAGCGGCATCGCGCCTATCTACTCGATGCGGCTATGATTCGCTCACGCGAGCGCGAGCAGACTATCGAGTGAGACCAAGCCTATGACTGAGATCCAACAGTTACTTGCCGATCGGGAAATAATTTTGCCCGAAGTCATTACAGGTCACGTTGGGGGGACTGCAGTGGCCATCGACCCACAAGCCAACCGGCACGCTGTGTACTTTCCTGGCACAGGTGAACGGATCGCTTTCCTTCAAGAAGATAACATCACGGCGGTAACCAACGCCGTCCACTGTGCCAGAAACAGTTTCGACAATGGCGACTGGTCCAGCGCCCCCACTAGCAGTCGACAGGCTGTGTTCCGCCGCGCTGCAACACTGATTCGGGAGCACGCTGAGGAACTGGCCTTAATGGAGTGCCTTTGCGCCGGGCTCCCCGCTTCTCATCTCGCCTCTCGACAGATTCCCAGGGCGGCAGACAACCTCGATTTCTTTGCCGATTATATTGGCGTCATGGCGGGAGAGACTTTTGAGCAGCTGGCCGGGTATCAGACCAGCGTGACACGGCAACCCGCGGGAGTGGCGGCGCTGTTCGCGCCGTGGAATGCGCCGCTGGCCCTGGCAAGTATGCAAATCGCTTCTTGCTTAGCGTTTGGTAACACCTGCGTGCTAAAGCCCTCGGAGTTCACCCCTGTGTCTGTTCTGAAGATGGTAAACCTGCTCGAGCAAGCAGGCCTGCCGCCCGGCACAATCAATGTCGTTAACGGCAGCGGAACTGTGACCGGTGCAGCGCTTGCCAGCTCACCCGATATCAATCGAATTGCCTTTACTGGCGGCAGCAGCACCGCGCGTCATGTGATGGCAGCCGCCGCCAACCAGCTCACACCTGTCCATTTTGAACTTGGGGGAAAGTCCGCCAACATCATCTTCGATGACGCCGATTTCGATCGGGCAGTGGACGGATCATTGGTCAATATCTTCAGTAACAGCGGACAAATTTGCATTGCCGGGTCGCGAATACTCGTACAGCGGAGTATCGCTGCGCGGTTCGTTGCGGCATTCGTGGAGAGAACGCAAGCGCTGAAAGTGGGAGACCCTTTGGACCCCGCAACTGAAGTCGGCCCCATGGCATTCAAAACCCACTGGCAACGCGTTCTCGATCACATTGCAAAAGCCAAATTAGAGGGCGCCACGCTACTTTGTGGTGGCGAGCCGCTGACGAAGCTCGGTGACGGCTATTTTGTTGCTCCCACCGTCTTTCAGGTCAACAGCAATCGGCTATCACTGTGTCAGGAGGAGGTTTTCGGACCGGTAGTAAGCATTCAGATATTTGATGAGGATGAAGAGGCATTCTCTCTAGCCAATGACAGCCGCTTCGGACTCGTTGGCTATTGCTGGACGAACAGTCTGGCTCGATCGCAAGCATTTCGACAGAAAGTTGATGCGGGAACACTATGGGTCAACACACCATTGGCGCGGGATTTGCGGGCGCCTTTTGGCGGGTTCAAAGAATCGGGTATTGGCCGTGACGGTCCCCGCCAGGCCGCTGAGTTTTTCACCGAAGAGAAAGCGACGATCACAGCAATCGACAAAGTACCCATTCGTAAAATGGGAGAAACGACCAATACTGATGCCGGTAAATAACGGGACATGTTCACCACGCCCATATCTACGCATGCTGCCTCGGAGCGCAGTTACCACCAAGCGCTCTCGGCAAATGAAATAACAGCGCTGGAGAAAAGACACCAGTGAATCGACGCATTTTACTAGCGCTACATCGCTGGCTTGGACTCATCGCGGGTCTTTGGTTACTGACGCTTGGCGTCACCGGGATTTTCCTTGACCATGATGAGTGGCGCTGGCTCCGTCAGGTAGAAGTGCCTGAAAACTGGCTTTCTCCCTCGATGAAGCGCTACTTGCCCGCAACGGTGATGCGTTACGTCGCTTCTGACCCGACAGACGAAAATAGATGGATAGGCGGCTCAGAGCGGGGGCTCTGGATGACTCATAATCGAGGCGTTTCTTGGGAGAAGCTGCTTTTTCCCAATAACCGACATCCTCAAGTTTTACGCTTTGCCAAGATACGTGCAGATGGCAAGCCGATTATCGTTATCGCTACCGATGACGGTCTCTGGGCCATGCGCAACTTTGGCGGTTCAATCACGCGACTCGCTCTCGAGGGCCACTTCATCAATATGATCTCACCAGGGGCGCATCCGGGTTCCATTATTGGTGTCGATGATTTTACTGGCGTGTTCTCCCTAAATGTAGATCAACCGGAAGTCATACAGATGCATGACTTCGATCGTCCACATATTACCGGGCTCCCCGATACAGTAACTTTGTATCAATTTTTGTTTGACCTGCATTTTGGGTATGGGTTGCTCTCGCGAGAATGGTCAACATGGATTAACGACTTCGGAGGATTCGCAGTAGCCATTCTGTCCCTAACGGGATTCCTGGCCTGGTACCTGAAACGGAAATGGCGCCGTACGAAAACGCCGCCTCAGCCGACACGCCGTCGACTTATTATGACCGGCCTTTACCGCGGTCACGCGCCGGTAATCGGTATTCTTGGCATCGTTCCGATTTTGTATCTGTCCATTACGGGCATCCTCTTTAATCACATTCTGACTTTTATCGAATGGGGCGAGGCACGAGAGGTGCGAAGAGAAAGTCTTCCACCTGTTTGGCGGTATCAGTCGCTAGAAGGTGAAATAGACCAGGTAGTTGCCTTTTCAGGTGAGCCAGAAAGAATGCTCATTTCGACCCGCTTTGGGGTGCTGGAGACACTAGACGGTGGCGCGACGTGGTCAGCCGAAAAGCCCCTCGGAGCACAGAGAGGACAGCTGTTTCGTTCTGGCGAGCACATTTTTTACAGCACCAATTTACGACAGTTTTATGTGAGGCGAGGGAACCAAGAAAGCTGGGACACGATGAGTGGCTTGCCCAGCATTGTTTACGATGCGGAGTTCACCGACGCCGGTCTGTTCGTGAAGAACAGTAGAGGGTTTTTCAAAGAAAAAGGCCAATATGCCTTCGAAGTTGATTCACTGAACCACCCCGATCTGGAGGCCGCAACGCTCTATCTGTTTATGATCGAGATACACACCGGCAATGTCTTTCATAAAGAGTTCCGGTGGATAAGTGACGTACTGACCGTGATGGGTATTCTAATGGTCGTGACAGGTCCCATTTTGTGGTGGCGTCGAAAGTGGTGAGGTTTTAAGCGAGAGATATCCGTTTTGAACGGATGTACATCGCAATACCCGAGAGCAACCACAACACCGAAATAAAGCCGAAGAACGTCATCAAAAAACCGCCAAGGAAACCGAAGTACTTTCCACTGTGGATTGGTAAAAGCAGATTTCTGAAGCCGTCACCCCGCTCAGTTTTACCCGCCGCATAGACGCCCTTCACCTCCCCGGTGAAACCGTCTATGACCACGTCTTGGCGGAACAAACGCGGATCAAAAAAAGCGAACCAATAATTAGGTGAATGGGAGCTTGCATACGAATAGGCACTCAAATAGTAATCAGATGGCAGCGTTGCCTGTGCGATGTCGAAAGCTGCATCCGGGTCAATCAGGGTATGACTGTGGGCAGTCTGAGTGGATACAGCGCCTGGCTTCATCGTATTGGCAAATACCGATAGGTTCTCCTCGCGGTCACCCCAATATACGGCACTCATGGCGATGCCGCTCGTCGATGTCACTATCAGAAAAAGTGATGCCATCACACCCAAGGTACGGTGGCAACGATTGATGAGAGGAAGTTGCCGGGCCGTTTTTCTTGTCTGGACGTAGAGGTAACAACCGGATAGCGACATGAGCACCGTCGCCAGACCCAACACGGAAACCACATAAAAACCCGACTTACCAAATACTATCCAGCGATGCAGCACCGTCATCGCCCCAACCCAACCCGATTCAACCAAGGGGTGTTCACTGATCACCCGCTGCCGATACTGATCGAAGTCCACCATGGTCTTGGATTCATGGAGATTATCGGGGTTTCTCCCTCCCATGAGGATGTAAGCCGTATCTACTCTGCCGGGTGGTGGAACCATGACATGGGCGATATTGAAATCAGGTGCGAGGGAACGCATCGTTGATTGAATCTGCGCTGGCGTTGCAGGCCTACCAGTGACCTGTACCTGATATTTTTCTGGATAGAACCATTGCATTAGCAATCGGCTCTCGGCGGCGATGCTGCCAGAGATAATCTGGAAAACCACAAATATGCCCAGAATAAACGCCAACCAACGGTGCACAAATTTGACTGTTCTGACATTCATTTGTTGTCGTTTCCTCTGCTTATGTTAGTGCATCAATCTGCAACCACTGCCTATTTTTGCCGGCGAATCTTCGCGGCGAGGCAAAGAAAAAAAGGCAGCCTGCAGGCTGCCTTTTTTCTTTTACACGAAGGCGTTTTACTAAGACACCTCTATAGATATGTCCTGATCAGAAATCCCAGCGGAGCCGAAATCCGAACTCCCGCTCATCGCGCAGATGGATATGCACACTCTCTACTGCAAAGTTATAAGCGAAGGTGGTATCACGGACATACTTACTCGTATCGGCGATATTGTTTCCACCAGTAGGCGCATCTTCATCTGTAAGATTGGAAACATAAGCTTCCAAGCTAATACCGTTGCCCATTCTGACACCCGCCCGAATATTAATCTCAGTGGCATCTGGAATCTCAGTCAGATTGGTGACCTCGTCATAATAAGAACCTGTATAAAAGAGCTCGCCTCTGGCATAGGCACCGCCGATTGGCGTATCAAAATCGTAGGTTGCAATTAACGAGCCAATCCACTCGGGATATCGCGCTGCCTGCTGGCCCACACAAGATAAACCGGGCCCAAAGACGTCATTGAAATCCCCGCAGTCACCGTTCTCGGGGAAACCTGCTATTTCCGCTTTGGTGTAGCCCACTGCAGCTTGGAGTGACAAATTATCGATAACCCGGTAATTCATATCAATCTCGAAGCCATCGATATCACTCGAGGTCCCGTTGCCGCTAAAGGAAACTGTACAGGTCTCGGTATTGGGGACGCCGTCACCATCATTGTCACCCGAGCAGGTGACATCCGCCGGGATCACGCCAAAACCCGAGTAGACCTGATCTGATCTTTCCATATGGAAGAGCGCGAGATTCATGGCCAATCGTCCATTATCGGAGGAGTACTTCCAACCCGCCTCAAAATTCTTGAGTGTCTCTTCCGAAAACGTCTCGCCGATCCCGGGAGTATCAGCGTTAAAGACCGCAATTTGCTCTGGAGTCGTCAACTTAGACGCAACTTCAGGATTGAAGCCCCCCGGCAAAGTCCCCTCACTGTAGTTCACATAAAACATATGGTTGTCATTCAGCTCGTACTTCAGAACCACACGGGGCAGCGTTGACGAGAATTCAGCAGGCGAGAGATTTTTCCCGGCCGCTGCATTCACGCTAGGGTCATTGATTTCGTCCTCTTGCCGCCTGACCTCAGCAATGAGCGTAAGGCTGTCGGTGATCCTGAAGTCTACGGACGCAAAGACGCCAGACGTGTCTGCCTCAATGAGACCCGCAGCAGTGGTTGGATTATAAATGTCGGCGAACCAGTATCCCGGTGTGCCGCCAAACATGTCTCCGAAATATTGGTCGTAGAATCCACCGTGAGCCTTGGAGGACATCTCGACCTGAGTAGCGCCGATCGACCAGTCAAAGCGATCGGTGGTGCCAGATAGGCGGACTTCAAACGTCTCGTCCTCTGTCACTCTTGCATTGTAGACGTGGAATCCAAAACCACCTGCCGCGTCGAAATCGTGAAAGAGAACATAATCGTCCTCATTCTTGCCGTAGGCCAGATTGAGATTCAGGGAATCAGAGAGATCCCACGAGACTATCGCACCAAACCGCTCACCATCGCCCGCTTTACCAAATCCATTGTGTGACAGATCGTCGAAGGAATGGTCGCCAATCGGCGCATAACCCGGGCCACCCGATGCGCCCGCCCAGTTGCCGTTGGCGTCTCTCAACTGACCGGTAGCTTTAGTGAATACATCAGCTGAAGAAGAAGCACCGATACTGTTTGGGATATTCACCTTGCCCTGATACGCGGACTCTAACCCGTTCACGAAGAAGCAACTGAAGCTGTTGATCGCCGGAGTCGGTTCGGCACAAAAATTATGCTCTGCCAAGCCACCCGCAACAGCATAAGCACCCGGACCATCGTCATCCTCATATGAGGACGCTCTCAACATGATGTTCAGATTATCGCTGGGATTGAAATCAAGCATGATGCCGTAGGCGAGCGTCTCCTCATCACCGAGCCGCTGACCCTCTACAAAGGCGTTGTCGTAATGGCCTTCCTTGTCGGTGTAGCTAAAAGTGGCTCTTACACCAAGATTACTTGTGATAGGACCCTCAATGTACCCTGTCGTGGAAGACTTGCTCTTCGCGCCGTAGTCCAGCTCTATACCACCTTTGAACTCATCGCCCGGTTTACGGGTAATAATATTGATGGCACCTGAGTAGGTATTTCGACCAAAAAGTGCAGACTGAGGACCTTTCACCACCTCAATGCGTTCTACCTGCGTTATCGGCAGACTGTGCAGACCAGACGTCACAATTAAACCGTCCACAAACACCGAACTGGTCCGTTGGAGCGGGCTGGTGGCATCAAAGGTAACGCCCCGAAACCTAGGCATCAGAACGGTTCTGGCATTTTCGTTATTCATCGACTCGATAAATAGGCCAGGCGCCGTCTTTTGTATGTCAACAATACTCTTAAAGGCCCCCGCCTGAATGTCGGCGGCAGTAATAGCGGTAATCGCTATCGGCGTCTCAGAAAGCGACTCTTCCCGCTTTCTAGCGGTCACCATGACCTCTTCAAGTGCCATTTCGTCGTCTTGCGACCAGGCCGCCGGCATGTGGATCGTCGCCGCAATTGACATCGCCACGGCGAAAGTGAGTGGGTTCTTCGTGAATTTACGCATGGATAAGACTCCCTTGTTGTTCTCGAGGGCTCGACCGGACACCCTCAATAGGCTTTTAATTATATCTTTATGTCTTTTGATAGCGTTTGTCCGAGGAAATGTCAAGGCAGGAAGTGCTTACCGCAGCTAATTACCCACGTTTTCGCCATTTTTCTTAGCGCGCATTGGGGCAACCTCAAATTTAAATTCACTGGGTAACGACAGCCGCGCAAATTGCACTAGTCACCGCTTAACGTGAAAAATTGAATTGTACTGAGCGCGATCGCCCAATACGGTACCGGCGTCAACTCATGGTTAGTCGAACGATTCAGGGGTGGCTGTGTGCGAGCCATGGAAGCTGACGCCAATCAATACCGTGGGGGAATAACCCTGTCTAGCACCGGATGAGTACAGCTCCAGCGCTATCTATCATGCCGCCTCGGTAGCAGCCTCGGAAGTAGTGTCCCAGGCATGAGGCCACCGTGCTTCCAACTGGGCGAGGTGTTTAAATAATGTTCTGATTCGCGCCGATTTACGGAGGTCCTTATGGTGCAGCAACCAGGTGTTACCCCAATGACAGGAGGGCACTCCGGGGAGCAAAACGAGATCTCGGTTCTGTCGTGCAAGAAAGCAAGGTAAGGCAGCCACACCCAATTTATTCGTCACTGCCACGGTTCGGGGCGTAATACCGTCAATTAAGTGTCGCGTCTTCAAATCCAAAGCCTCAGCTTTGGGTAGGTCACCCAAGGACAGCGCGCGGTCGGAGGCCTGAATTATGGTGAGCTCTCGAAGCCCACGATGCGCCTCCCCCAGTAACTCCCGATGGACGTAGTACCCTATGGAGATACGACCCAACTTGATACCCACAATATCCTTGGGCGGCCGCTTATGCTTGGGTATGCCGCGCACCGCAATATCGGCTTCTCTGCGCGCCAAATCCACAGGATGATCACTCACAGTGATATCCAACTCTATCTTGGGATACCGCAAACCAAATTCTGCCACCGACTCGGAGAGATACGTCACCGGCACCGCGGGAAGAGACAGTTTAATACGTCCCGAAAGCTCTGCATCTTTGCCACTGACCTGACGCTCTGCTTCGGTCAGTATTTCTTCCACCTGCCGGGCGGCCGGTAAAAGCTGCTCCGCTAATACCGTCTCGCGAAAGCCATCAGGGGTCCTGTCAAAGAGGCGTCCGCCAATGCCCTCCTCGAGGGACTCCAGACGTCTCATCACGGTGGTATTGCTCACAGCCAGTAACGCAGCTGCTTTGCGGGTTGAACCCGCACGCGACAGCGCCAGCAGCACCTTCAGATCGTCCCAATCCATATACCTTAGTCTCCGAGCCTTGAAAGGCCTGACAGATGAGGGCGCGCTCTTCATAGATGCCGCTAGCAGACAGCTCCGTCAGGAAGCTATCTCCTCGCCCTCTTTGTTTTTCAACACCACACGCTGCTCTGCTTCAGCATCCCCAACGCATTGCAAAGTCACGGGATCGCCATCCTCGGGCGTGACTTTCAGCTTAAGTGTCAAAATCCCCTTATAAGACTTGGTGCCATACATTCTGACCCGAGTCCCTTCCCCGTAAAGCTCTTTTAAAGCACCTTTGCACAGTGCCAATTGCTCACCCGTATCGGCAGCAAATGAACTTGTGCTGGCGGTGATTGCCGCCGCCATCAACAACAAATTACCCGTGTACTTTCTAATTAAACTCATAAAGGACCTCCACATAAGTTAAGACAAATTACAGTCGCTTAACTATACGGACATCCAATCCGCAACGATTGTAACAAAAATAATGTGTGATCGGGTCGATTATGCAACACCGGTTATTGCAGAGAAAAGCATTGCGTTTCGGAGTAGCCGGATCTGGGTTGTTGTTCTCAAATGAATCAAGGAGGATGTCGCAAAAGCTGTGGAGCCTCGCTATGCAGATACGCCCGAAGCACTTTTCTAGGCTCAGCTGCATGAGCATCCTGGCAACACTTTTGATGTCCTGCGGCGGCGGTTCCAGTTCAAGCCCAACACCACCCCCCAATAATGATGGCTCGGCCCAGGCGCCTGACCCAACACCTAACTTCGACGAAGTCGATTCCGCTTTTCAAACCTTCATCGACGAGAGCGCAGTGTTCGATGGCATCAGCTATGTGATAGTCGATGCACAGGAGACGCTCCACACCGCAACCTTCGGCGATCACACAGTCGACACCGTCGTCTTACTGGCCTCCACCAGTAAGGTTCCTGCCGTCATGACATTACTCGCACTAGAGGAAGACTCCGACTCCACTTTCGATATGGACCAGTCCATCGGTGAGGTACTCCCTTTCGAAGGGGTCTATGCCAACCGGACACCTACCCAATTGGTGAGCAATACCTCAGGCATTCCAGGTCTTAGACAGCTTGCGCTCTATGGACCGCATCTATGCCAATTCAGTTTTAATACATCGGTAACGTTCGAGAGCTGTGGCGCGGTCTTACTGAGCGTGCCATTGCCTGACAGCCATGATGCAGGTTCGATATTTGATTATGGCGGCAGTCAGTGGCAACTGGCGGGAGTCACCGCTGCCATCTCGGCAAATGCCACCTGGAATCAACTGGTCGACCAGTATCTCGGCACGCCTTGCCAATTGGAGGTATTTACCTTCGGCAATATGTGGGAGGACTTAACACTGTGGGATGGCAGCGCTGCTAGCTTGCTCGGACAGTCCAACCCCAATATTGAAGGTGGCGCCATTACCAATCTTGCCGACTACGCAAAGCTACTGCAGGTGCACTTAAATGGTGGCTTCTGTGGCGAAACCCGCGTGCTGAGTGAAACCGCGCTGAGCAAGATGCGAGAGGATCGGGGCGGCGTTGTCGAGAAAGACCCTACGCCCTACGGGATGGGGTGGTGGATCAGCACCGATAATTCTGGTGTCTACGACGACCCCGGAGCCTTTGGTTCAGTCAGCTTTGTCGACACCGAGCGGGGTTTTGCGGGCTATGTTGCTATCGATGACTACAGGCGCCTAGATGCTGACGCACCCGTCAGGCTGGTTCGCCGCGAAATTATTCCCCTCCTGCAAGCGGCTTTTGACGCGATTGCTGAATAAGCGGAACATCGGCGAGGGAACAATGCGGAGAAGAGAGATAGGCAACTGACGATATGACGTCTCAAGAACAGCACATGATGCGGAGCAACGTGGCTCAGATCCCACTTGAAGCGATCGATGTGAGCGATGCGACGCTCTATCAGAAAGATAGCTGGCGGCCCTACTTCGCTCGTTTACGAGCTGAAGATCCGGTGCACTGGAGCGAAAACGACGTCTTTGGCGGGTTTTGGTCAGTGACCCGCTTCGAGGACATCATTGCCGTGGACGGTAATCATGAAGCCTTCTCTTCGGTGCCCGCAATCACCATTGGCGACTATGGTGACGATCTTCCGGTAACCCAGTTCATCGCTATGGACCCACCAATCCATGATGTGCAGCGCGCCGCGGTACAAGGTGTAGTGGCTCCCAGAAATCTCGCTCAGCTAGAGGGCCTGATCCGGCAGCGCGTTGGCGATATTCTTGATGGCCTGCCATTGGGGGAAACCTTTAACTGGGTTGAAAAAGTTTCGATCAATCTGACCACTCAGATGCTCGCGACAATTTTCGACTTTCCTTTTGAGGACCGCCACAAATTGCCATACTGGTCAGATATGGCGACATCCTTACCCGATGCAACTGGCAGCGATGGTGACGTGGACGCACGAACGGTTGCCCTGCAGGAATGTCTGACGTACTTCACTGAGCTGTGGCACCAGCGCAAAAATAATCCGCCGGATACGATGGATCTGATTAGTTTGCTGGCCACTAACCCCGCCACGCGCAATATGGTGGATGACCCGCTAGAGTACCTTGGGAATCTCATTCTGCTCATTGTTGGCGGCAACGATACGACCCGAAATTCGATTACTGGTGGGGTTCTGGCTCTCCATAAACACCCGGATCAATTCACAAAACTACGAAGCAATCTAAATCTGATTCCAAGCATGGTGTCAGAAGTCATCCGCTGGCAAACACCACTGATGCATATGCGACGTATCGCGACGCGCGAAATTGAGCTGGGTGGCAAAACCATTCGCAAAGGTGACAAGGTCGTAATGTGGTATCTCTCGGGCAATCATGATGAGACCGCCATTGACCAGCCCAATGAATTCATTATTGATCGCACTAATCCGCGCTATCACCTATCCTTCGGTTTTGGTATCCATCGCTGCATGGGTAATCGCCTGGGCGAAATGCAACTGAGGGTACTTTGGGAGGAAATCCTCAAGCGCTTCTCCAAAGTCGAGGTGATTGGGGAACCCGAGCGTGTGCTGTCCAATTTTGTGCGGGGCTACTCCGCACTGCCAGTGCGACTCCACGGCTTGTCTTCATTTTAGAGCGACTGATCTTGGCACATCGCAATGAAGCGGTGCTGTCCGCGACACGCTCTGCAACTGCCACCTCGCCGACAATCAATCAAACCGGACCAGGTGGTAATAGAATAGGCAAGTGAAGGGAAGCGTGCCGACCCCGCTCATAGGAACTTTGACCCAGTTACCCGCAAAACGCTGGCAAGGTCACTTGGCCAACGGGACATAACGACCATCGCTTCCGACTCGATAATATTCGCTTCTCTAAAACGCCCTAATATCGCAGGCGGCCGCACTATACCGACAACAGGAATGTCACCGGGCCATCGTTGACGAGTGCGACCTGCATGTCGGCACCGAATTGACCGACCTCGACACGAAGAGTATCAATCGCCAGTGCCTTTGCGAGATCCTCGCACAATCGCGCGGCTTGCTCAGGTGGTGCAGCAGATGAAAAGCTGGGGCGGTTGCCGGTGGTCGTATCGGCAGCCAGAGTAAACTGCGAGACCAGTAAAATGGCCCCGCCGGCCTGCTGCACATTGAGGTTCATCTTTCCCGCATCATCCGGGAAGATCCGGTAACTCACTATACGTTTTGCCATGCGTAGTACCGACTGATCTGTATCACCGGGCTCTACCCCCACAAAAACCAGCAGGCCCCGCTGAATTTCTCCGACAATTCCCTGATCTACCGTTACGGAGGCCTGCGCCACTCTCTGCAATAGACACTTCATGAACGGAGGAACTTCATCGCATGCTATCCACGGATATCACTCAGCATGAGGGACAAGCAAACCGTGACGCGACTGGATGTGGCCTAGGAGAGCTGCGCAAGCATCCGTCAACATATCAAAGACGTGCTCAAAGCCTGTGTCGCCCCCATAGTAGGGATCAGGCACCTCACTCCCCCAACCCGTCGTCCACTCGAGCATGAGTGACAACCGATGCTCTTCTTCTTGGGGACAAGAAGCCTTGAGCAGGTGCAGGTTGTCACCATCCATTGCCAGAATGTAATCAAAATGCGTGAAATCCGCTGCACTGGTCTGACGGGCACGTAGGTCGCTCATCTCGATGCCGCGCTGACGGGCGGTTGCAATGGCTCTGGCGTCGGCAGGATTGCCTATGTGATAGGCATGCGTGCCCGCAGAGTCAATCTCAAATTGGTCTGCCAGGCCCGCCACCAACACCTGCTGCCGAAACACCGCATGGGCCGTCGGCGAGCGACAGATATTGCCCATACAGACAAACAGAACTCTTACTGTCATGACGCCTGCGGGAACTCAAAGGTCAGTTGTTGTGATAGCGCCTCTTGCAGGGAGAAGAGGCGTTTGCGAAGCGCATCGCGCTCATATGGCTCAGCCACACCCGCCCCCCAAACTGGGTGAGGCCAGGCAGCGTCCGCTCGAAACCGAGCAATGTGGTGAATGTGCAGCTGCGATACCTGATTTCCCAGTGCAGCAATATTGAGTTTTTGCGCATTAAAAAAGGATTTCATCATTTTTCCAACGACCATGGACTCTTGCCAGAGGAGGCTCTGGTCATGATCAGAGAGATCGAAGGGCTCCGTGATTTCGCGCCGCTCTGGAACCAGTATCAACCAAGGGAAACGGCTATCGTTCATCAACAGAATTCGATTGAGTGGCGTCTTTCCTATCAGAACGGTATCAGCCTCAAGCTGGGGGGCCAGTTCAAACATACAGCGCTATCGCAACCAGATTATTCATTAGCTATCACCGCTTCCTGTTGCGTAACGCGCTTGGCAGCTTCCTCGGGAGGGAGATGACCGCGCGCAATCCATTGGCTGGCCACCCTCGAAAATCGCTCAAGCTGCTCAGCCACAACGGCATCCAGCTGTGTGACTGCCGCTTGGCCACGCTCCCGCCGCACGGTGTCGACCAGACCGACTTCAAAACCGGAGCCCGTCCATTCGAAATTGGGATCACTCACGAAACGCGGCGACACATGGGTCGCGATGACAGCATCAAATTCACTAGCCGCCGCCACAGAGGCTCGCGTTAAATCCATCACAAACGAGGTGTATTCCAGCGGCTCGGTGTTTCCCTGCTCTGCCACGGCCCGCAATAGTGGCGCAGACCATTCTTCGGCAGCCAGCGCTGCCTTGAGCCGCTGATACTGATAGGACTCAATGACACCATGACGATTCGATACCAGCTGCACCATCTCCGATGTTTTTCCCTGCAAAACCGACCAAAGCGCCTGCAACGTGCTCACTCCCGGCAAAGGGACTGCATGATATGGCTGCGTGAGATCACCGACATAGTGCAGCCCCCACCCCAAAAAACGCCACCCCCAGTAAGGATGCCCGGTACGAAAAGCCACGTCGGCCAACTCCCCAAAAAGCGCGATCCGCCAGAGCGGATAGGTCCTCTGTAAATCGGGCTGCGCCACGCGAGCTAACCAATCGAGATGGTAAAAACCCATGTGGAAAGGGGCTTGAGATCCGTAGTCAAGATTGGGATTACCAAAAGGCTGCCGACCAAAGCCATAACGCTGCCCGAAGGCCGTGCCGTTGTCATCAAAGAGACCAATATCCATCCCCAAATCCGGTTCATCGCTGGCAGTAGCCAGCACCTCGGCAACCGATACGGACTCCCCTTCTGTCAGGGACCAGTATCGAGATGCCTGCTGGGCACTCCCGCCACCCAAAAAACTGAGCGAAGACCAAGGCAACGGCTTTACCACCGGATTTGACCGTTCAGGAGACGGGCCCACATAAAGCGGATAAGACAAGCTTGGGTTCACACGAATGGCAGACAGGAAGCGTTCGACGATGGGGCCCGAGCTGTTTCGCCATGACAGTGATGCAGGCGTCAACGGATAATGCGCAATATTTTGTGCCGCCCATACCTCAACATCGTCCAGCGTTTGCGCAATAGCGTTTTGTTCTGCGGTTAGAAACTGTCGCAACGATTCTGCCGGCACGCTGCGAGTGACGATGTCGGGCTGTTCTCTTAAAAGCGGCCAAACTAGACTCGCATGATCAGACCAACCCCAAGCGGGAGCCGTGAGTACAAACAAAAATCCACCCCACCACCGACGGGAGTGACCACCAGATATCATCGGTTTTTTGCTTAGCTTTGCCATGGGTCGAGGCTGACATGTTTATCGAGGTAGATTCAAGAACTACAGCAAGCATGAGCGGCGCTCAGTTGAGTCGATCTGCCACTCAAAAGTACGATGTGCCTCGTAAACGCGCCCGTAGGCCCAGCTAACATTCAATCAAACATTGGTAATCCACAGCGTTTGATAGGGCTCGAGTAGCCACTCAGACAAACTTTCCTCAATCGGTTGATCCGAGAGCAACTCGCGCCAAGGCTGATTGACCAACAAGTTGAGACTGCTAAGTGGAAGTACCTGCCGCACATTGGAAACATTGTGAACACAAAAAAGACTCTGCCTGCGATCCAGTGATTGGCGCCAGAATCCTAAAAGTGCATTCCCAAGGTGCAAGGTAAATTGCGTGGCATTGGGATGGAAAGCGGGCTGCTGCTTTCTGATCATAATCAGATTTTTTAGGGCACTAAAAACCTGTTTATGCAAAGAAGAGGCGTCCCCAAGGGTAGCCATTAAATCCTCAAGGCGCCATTGATGACGATTAATAGCCCGGTTGTGGCTGGTGTGCTCAAGCCTGTCGATATCATTACGCGTACCCAGCAGGGAATGAATGTAAAAAGCGGGCACCCCTTCCAAACCCAGCATAATGGCATGCGCACACAGGAACCGCTGTTGACCCCAGTCATCGGGACCTTCAATCGTGCCCTTTAATGCATCAAACAACGCAATATTAATTTCGTAAGGCTTGGCGGACTCCTCTGACGCTTCACGCCATGAAACCCTACCGCCAAAACGCTCCATCGTCGTCAGCAACGTGTCGACCTCTTCCGGCGCCAACAGTCCCTCAATCGGTCGCAACCCAATGCCATCGTGAGAGGCAATAAAGTTGAAATAAAATGTGCCATCTTGCGCGGGCGGCATGC
>JADHNP010000039.1 GCA_016779445.1 Luminiphilus sp.
CGCCTACCGGGTACTCGTAAAGGTAATCCCCGAGGTGAAGGACTACATCAAGCTCAGACTTGGCAATATCGCGGTAAGCATGGAAGAACCCCTGCGGGTAATTGGAGCATGACGCCACGGCCATTTTAAATTCACTCACCGCGCCCACGGGCAACGTGCGGGTGCACCCCACGGGCGAGATCACACCATGGGCCATAAATCGGTAGCAGTAGCTTTGGCCGGGGGCGAGGCCTGTGGCGTCGACCTTGACGGTGTAGTCCCGCTCGGCGCGGGCAACCGCCTCGCCGCTGGCGATCACCGTCTTGAAGGAGGCGTCGGTGGCAACCTGCCAAGTGCAGGGCACCACTGCTGAGTTGCCGCTACCGGGCAATACCCGCGTCCAGAGGATCACCCTGTCGGCCAGCGGGTCACCGCTGGCAATGCCGTGGGTAAAGTGCGCGGCGGCGGGTTTATCGACAGCAAACCCTCGCAGCGACAGCGCGCCCAGGGAGGCGCCCGTGGCGTGTATGAGTGTGCGGCGTCGGAGCGGTATGGGCATCGGAGGTCTCTGTCAGGTCATCGCCAAGTAGAGCACAGTATGGGGGATTTTTATGACCAACGCGTGACGACAATCAAGAGCGATCCAGCACGTATCGGCTTTCGCCCGGCGGGCACCCCGGCGACGATTTCAGTCAGCGAAGGAGGGCCGAAAAGTCAGGCTGAGGTTAATAAACGGGCTGCTACTCACATCGATGCTCGGACCGCTCACATCGCCGTCGGTAATGGTGAGGCCACGGAGTCCTCCCACCCCGGCAGTCGCCTCCAGCCACAGGGGGCCTTTCAGTCGCATACCCCCACCAAAACCAAAATCGAACCCGCTCAGGTTCAGGCCCACCGACCCCGTGGCACTATTTACCGCCCAGCTACTGCCAGAGTAAGAGGCGCCGGCCGACACAAACCAGTCCTTACTCGGGGCGTAGATCACCTGCGGCCAGGGCAACAGCGCGCTCACGCTCCATCGCTCATTAAGAACAAGTGATGCCCCCACGTAAGGTATCCAGGTGGTGCCAAAATCCGAATCATCAAACGCAACACCAAAGAGCCACCACAGACGTTCATTACGCGTGTAGCGTGTCACCACTCCCCCCATGACCTGCCAATAATCCTCGCCGCGCTCACCCAAGCTGGAGTGATGATAAAACGGCACAATCGCACCGATTACCTGCCAGTCTGGATTGATCTGATACAGATACCCCGCGGCCAGTGTGGCGCTGGTGAGCGAAAAATCCTCGCCGTTCTCGACGCTGAAATCGGTGTAGGAGAGGTACTCACCTATCACCAGCGCGCTGCGCTTATTGAGCAGAAAAGGCACGCCAGCGTACTGGCTGGTCGAGTTCAAGCTATAGCGCTTGCCGGCGGTGTCGGGAGTTCCGCCCTCCTCGCTGACCATCGCGTCGCCGTAATAGGTATTGCCCAAAAACGCCACCGGCAAAAAAGGCGCGTTGTTCAGGGAGCGTACAAAGACCAGTTCAGACTCTTCAAAGGCCAGCTTGGCGCGATCGATAAAGCGCTCGTCTGGCGGCACGACCTCGCTGGTCAGCACCGCCTCATCGGCCATGATTACGGTAGCGCTGCCGGGCGACATGCTCCCACCGGTGGCTGCCGCGTCACGGGATACTGCCTGGTCGCCGAAAGCCAGCTCGAGCGGCAGTAAGCCAATAAACAGTAAAGTAATACAGAGCGGTATACGCAAAGCCAACATCCTGTTGAAAAAAAACCGCCTGATCTCGGCAAACGGCGGTGATTTTACCGCACCCGAGCTCTGAGAGATTGCGGCGGGAGGCGGTATCCTACCCGCCTTTTAAGACGAAGTACGCGCCGCTGCGTAGCATCACAAGAAGCGCTATCGTCTTTCAATCTCTTACGGGTGGCATTTGGTGACAGATCTGAAGGTGCACAACACTCGGCACAACCCTTGGCGTTTCAATACAGCGCCCTGTATGGACTGGACCGACCGGCACTGCCGGCGCTTCTGGCGCACCCTCACGCGCCGCGCGCGAGTCTACACCGAGATGGTGACGACGGGAGCACTACTGCACGGCGATGTCGAGCGGCATCTGCGTTTTAATGACGAAGAGCACCCGGTGGCCTTACAACTCGGCGGCGCCTCGCCGTCCGATCTCGCGGCCTGCGCCAGGCTCGGTGAAGAGTGGGGCTATGATGAGATCAACCTGAACTGCGGCTGCCCGTCTGACCGAGTACAGAATGGTCGCTTTGGCGCCTGCCTGATGGCCGAACCCAAGCTCGTGCGCGACTGCGTGGCATCCATGCGCGACGCCTGCGACATTCCGGTCACCGTAAAGCACCGCATCGGCATAGATCATCAAGAGTGCTACTCGGAGCTGGTCGACTTTGTCGGGACAGTGGCAAAGGGGGGGGCAGAGGTGTTCATTGTGCACGCGCGCAAGGCTTGGCTGCAGGGCTTATCCCCCAAAGAGAACCGCGAGATCCCGCCACTCAATTATGAGTGGGTGTATCGGTTAAAGCAGGACTTTCCCAAGCTCACCATTGTTATTAACGGTGGCATCGACACACTCGATGCCTGTCGCAGCCACCTCGATCGAGTCGACGGCGTGATGCTGGGGAGAGCCCCTTATCAGAACCCATGGCTCCTAAGCGAGGTCGACGAGGGGCTGTTTGACGCCACCGATAGCGCTAGTGCCAGTCGCGAAGCGACCATTGAAGCAATGCTGCCCTACATCACCGAGCAGCTCTCAAAAGGGGCCCGGCTGCATCACGTCACCCGGCATATGCTGGGGTTGTATCAGGGCCAGTATGGTGGGCGGCAGTACCGCCGGCACCTGAGTGAACAGTCCCACAAGACCGAGTCGGGTGCGGACACCCTGCTCGAAGCCATGGCGTTTTGTTCGGCGCCGCGGGAGCGCGCAGTGGTATCAGGATAGATATTGCACCTAATAGGCAGGCCACCCTGTTGTTTTCTATAATGCCTCTACACGTGACACACCGAGGAATACCATGTCCAACGAAGAAGGACTCAAAGAAGTCATAGAGCTGCTCCACGAACTCAAGTTGGAGCTGGTGGCCGAAATGGATTACGCCTCTCTGGAGCTTCAGGTCGAGGCGGTTATCGACAAAATGTACGCACTGACCGAAGGCGACTAACTCACCGCTTCTGCTTACTGCTACTCACTCGCCAGCCGGCGTCAAGGCGCTGGCTGCATGTCCTCTGCGCGCTCAAGGGTCGTCACCAGATCCCGAAATGCGCCCGCGTTCTCGTCACTGATCGACATGAGCGTGCGGTGCGCGGCGAGTACCTGCTTTGCAACCTCGCCCTCTTCGCAGGCAACGGCCGGAATCTCCTTGATACTGGCATCGGTGTTGCAGCACTCGTTACGACGCTCAAAGAGCTGATCAAACCCCATGGTATCGAGCAGACGATCGATACTGGGATTGATACTGAAGATCGCGGGCCGAAAATGAAAGCGCTCGCGCGTCTGAATCGCCAACTGGGCAAGCATGCCCAGCGTGGTGCTATCGAGGCCATCGGCTTCGGTTACATCCACCCACACACTCACGAAATCGGGCTCGGCAAACATGCCCTGAAAATACTGATCAAGTGCGGTACACATAGTGAGGCGGACATCCCCCTGTAACTTGAGAACGTGAGCGCCATCATTGGACGCCGCACAAATCCGGCAATCGCTCACCTCACCCCCCTGCTCACAAAGAGCCCTGCGATATCGTCCGCCAAATCGTCTGAGGTGATGTCACCGAGATCCAATCGGCGAATCAGATCACCCGGTTTTTCCAGAGAGCCACTGAGTCGCGCCAACAAAGTTTTCTCGCGTTCGATCAGATCCACCTCGTCGATGGTTTCCAATACGCCGTCAGACATCAGCACCAGCATAAAGGTCTCGGGCAAAGCGATTTCATCCAGGCCATAGGTCGCCTCGGGCGTCAGCCCCACAGGCATCCCCTCTCCCGGCAGATACTGAATGTGGCCCGGGGTCATGAGAACGGGCTTGGGTAGGTGACCGGCGACGGAGTATTGCAGGGTGTGGCGCTCAAAGTCGAGACACCCCACCACCATGGTGGCGTATTTGTTCACGTGCAATTCAAGCAGCTCGCGGTTGGCGAGGGTCAGCATTTCAATTGGCTGGGTCACGGTTTTGTCGTCGCGACGGAGGTAGTCAGAGCGCTTCCGGGCAAAGAGATTTTTCAGGAGCACAGTGGCAAACGCAGACGAGCTCCCATGGCCCGATACATCCGCCAGAATAAACACCGCCTGGTGCTCCCCCACCCTGAAGTAGTCAGTGAAGTCGCCGCTTAAATAGAGCGACGGCAGAATACGGTGACTGAACCAGTAATCCCCCGCCTTGAGTGAGTGCGCAGGGAACATTGCCTTTTGCACTTGTCGGCCCGCCGCCTGGTCCTGCTCCAGTATCCGCAGCGAGTGACTGAGTTCGGCATTGGCGCGCTCAAGGTTCTCGTTGGACTCCACCAGATCGCGCTGCAGCTGCCGGTGATGCACGCCACGCTCGATGGCGCGCAGCACCAGACCCGGTTTCTCTGCGGGGTTCACAAAAAAGTTGGCCGCACCCAGACCCAGCGCGGTGGTCATGCTACCCATGTCGCGGTGGTCACTCACCGCCAGCACCGGCACCTGCACATCAAACGAGCGCATGGCACGACGCACTGAGGCCCAGGACACATGCAGCAACTCGACGTGACAGATCACGCAATCCCACGGGCTGTCAGCACCCAGCACCGCCTCAATGTCAGGGGCTTGCGGTGTAATCTCATAACGGTGGCAGGGATCATCCAGCGCGGCGATCAACGCGGCTGCGCGCGCTTCCTGATCGTCCACGACTAACACGGCCCCGATCTGGGTCATGTCAGCAGTTTTGCAACCAGTAGCGGTGGGGAATCAAAACGCTTCCTCGTCCCAGTCGTTGTCAAATTCAGAGAAGTCATCCTTCACTTGCCCTCCCGACTCAAGCACCGCCCTATTTTGCAGGTAAACGTCGCGATAAAAAACGTAACGATCACCGGTAATCACCGCTTCGGCGTCGAGAAGCCCGGCGCGTAAATCGATGATATTGACAAAGCGCAAACCCCAGAAGACTTCGTCGTTGATCAGCTGTCCGGTGGGCGATGCGAAGGCATCAAAAGCCGTGCCGGTGGCGCCGCGCACGGTGCTGGGTCCCAGAAGGGGCAACACAACATAATTGCCTCGGGGTACACCCCATAGGTGTAGCGTGTGGCCAAAGTCGGTGTCGTAGCGCGGGATACCCGCCTTGCTCGCGACATCAAACAGACCGAATATCCCCACCGTCGTGTTGGTGATTACTCGAAAAGTATTGTTCAGCGCCTGCTCAAACCGACCCTGCAGAGCCGCGTTGAGCACGCTGTTAAAATCATAGAAGTTGCTGAAAAAATTGTTGACTCCCACACGACCGACTTCGGGCATGATGACGTCGTAACCTTTGGCAACCGGCCTAACAAGGTAACGATCCAAGCCGTCGTTGGCGCCAAACATCCAGCGATTATAACCCTCCCAAGGATCGGTCTCTGCCTGTCCATGGGCCGGTAAAAGCGCGCACCATAGCGCCAACGCCAACGTGAAGATTTTGGCCGCTGCTTGGGCGAGCGAGAATAACGCTCGCCGCCTGACACGAAACGCGCAGACGAACGCGGCTATCGCCGCTGACGAGGCGCGTGAATTGGGGAAACAATTTGTGGCGTACCGCAACATACCGAGGCGCTCTGGGCTCTCTTCGGGCGTAACTGTAACGCTATTGTGCACGCGGGTCACGGGGGCTTCAACGGGGATGTTCATCCATCCAGTGCTGCACCCGTTGCCACTGTTGTTCGAGGCGCTTGCTGGATACGGGTAGTCGGGTCTTCATTTGCTGCGCAAAGAGTGACACCCGAAATTCCTCGAGCATCCATCGATACTCATATGCCTCGTTGGACGAGCGAATCAAACCGGGGTAGTGCTGGGTCGCGGCATCCAGTTTTTCTATCCATAAGGACAGCAACTGCAGTGCCTTCTGATCCTTGAGGTACTGACCATTCAGCCTGCTAATACGGTGCTCCGCTGCCTTAGCGTAACGCGGATACTGCGCGAGCCACTCGGTGCCGGCATGACGCACGCTGTGACTCCCCAAAAGCGTCGTCATATTGCGCCAGCAGTCCTGTTGGCTATCGAGATAATCCTGACTACCCAGTCGGGTAGCTGCCGTGCGGGCAGCCGCCCAGGCCTTGAGTGCCTCTCCGAGCTGTCCTGCGACCGTGACCGTCTCCGCATGCCAGTCGTTGCGCAGCACATCAAACCACGTTTTGAAAGCCGCCTCGTTACGCGGTGAGTCAGCACCTCGCAGGTGCTGATGCGCCACCGCCGCAATAATATCCTCTACCAGCCGCTTACGGTCGACTTCCAACGCCGCAAAGACCAGCGTAAGTTCGTTTCCCGCTAGCAGCGACTTGCGCAATGACTTGACCAACTGACTGGCCTGTTTAATCGCCAGCGCCACCAAGCCCGTCTCGTGCACTAGTGCAGCCTCACCGGGGTAATCGAGCAGGCGAATTGCCACACCATCTGCCTCGGGCACCAATGCAGGATGGGCGATTACCTCGAGTCCGGCGGCCTGGGATTTCCACACCCTGGGCAGGTCGCCAAAATCCCAACGCTCCACAGCAGGGCGCTCGGGGGAACCGGCTCGGGATGTCGTGGCAGTCGTCTCACCGCTTCTGAACTCCGTCACGAGTGCTGCCATGTCCCGGCCCTGCCCCAGCAATTTACCCGCGGTATCCACCACGCGAATATTCATGCGATAAAAATCTTCGAGCTGTGCCGGCTGCCACTCTGACGGGCTTACCTGAACCCCCCGCTGGTGCTTGAGCACGCGACCCAGCGCCGCGCAGAGATCCGTGTCCTCTACCGTGAGTGCCGTCAAAGCGGCGTCGATCACATCAGGCGCGGGCACCAGCTGCTTACGACTCGCCTTGGGTAACCCCTTGATTAGCGCAATGCATTTGTCCCGAAGCAGGCCCGGCACCAGCCAGTCAAACAGGTAACGCGGCGCGCGATTGAGCAGCGGCAGCGGGATTGTGATCGATACCCCGTCATTCTGGCGACCGGGCTCAAACTGGTACCGCAGCTGATAATCCACGCCCTGCCAGTGCAGGGTGGGGGGGAACTGTGCCTCTACTTCGGCACCGGGGTCGCGTACCAGAATCTGCTCACGCTGAAGCAAAAGGTGCTGCTCCCGGTTGCGATCCTGTTTGAGCCATTTGATGAGCGACGCGATACCCACACACTTGGGCCCCAGACGCTCGTCATAAAAACGCACCAACGCCTCCTCCTCGATCAAAAGATCGCGGCGTCGAGTGCGCGACTCCAGCTCCTCTACCGAGCGTATAAGCGATAGATTGTCACGGAGAAAGCGCGGCGGCTTCATGACGTTTCCCGCGACCAGTCCATCTCGGATAAAAACATCCCGTGCGGCGGGGGCATCAATCTCACCAAAGTGAACCCGTCGACCATCGCTGATTGTTAAGCCGTAAAGCGTCACCCGCTCTTTAACCATTACCCGACCACTGCGGCGCTGCCACGCGGGCTCGTAATGATGTCGCTTGAGCACCTGGGGATTCACTCGCAGTAACCAATCGGGTTCAATGGCGGCACACTGGCGCGCATACACTTGGGTGGTCTCCACCACCTCCCCCGCCACCAGCCACGGCGGGGGCTTTTTGTATTGGCCGGAGCCCGGGAATACCAGCGCTTTGCGGCTGCGCGTCGCATTGAACTGTTTGCCCTCGTCCCGCTGCGCCACATTGCCGAGAAGGCCCGTTAGCAGTGCGCAGTGAATGACCTCGTAAGCTTCTTCCTCTGGCAACTGTGGGCGCACACGAAAACCCAACTGTCTGCAAGCAATGACTAGTTGTGAGTGAATGTCGCGCCACTCGCGCATGCGCATAAACGCCAGATACTCCCGCTGGCACAACTTGCGCAGCTGGTTCTGACTGAGCGCCTGCCGCTGTGATTCGTAGTGGCGCCACAGGGCGAGCCAGGCGAGAAAGTCGGACTTAGGGTGCTGAAACCGTGCATGGGCCTGATCGGCCTGCATCTGCTTCTCGGCGGGTCGCTCCCGCGGGTCCTGAATCGACATGGCACTGACGATCACCAGCACCTCGGCCAAACAACCCGAGTCATTGGCCGCCAAAAGCATACGCCCCAGTCGAGGATCCACCGGCAAGCGCGCCAGTTGCCGACCCAGTGCCGTAAGGCGGCCCTGTGCTGAGACCGCACCCAATTCCTCCAACAATCGATATCCATCGCGGACAACTTTGGCATCGGGGGGGTCGATGAAAGGAAATCGCGCCACATCCCCCAACCTCAGCTCGAGCATGCGCAGTACCACCGCGGCGAGGTTAGTACGCCGAATTTCGGGATCGGTGAATTCCGGTCGCGCGTCGAAATCGCTCTCGCTATAGAGCCGCAGGCACACTCCTTCTGCCACGCGACCGCAGCGACCCATACGCTGGTTCGCACTGGCCCGGGAAATAGGCTCAATGGGCAGGCGTTGCAAGCGGCTGCGCACACTGTAACGACTGATACGCGCTTCACCTGGATCAATGACGTAGCGAATACCCGGCACGGTAAGCGAGGTCTCTGCCACATTGGTGGCGAGCACCACTCGCATCCCCGCACCGCCACTGCTAAAGACCCTGTTTTGCTCTGCCTGACTCAAGCGCGCGTAGAGTGGTAGCACACGGAGCCGCTCGTTATGCCTTAACGCCTTGGCCAGCTCGCGTATGTCGCGCTCGCCGGGCAAAAATACTAAGGCATCGCCCCGCGGCCCGAACTGTCCTTGCTCGATATCACCGAGCACCGCAACGATCTGCTGGCGCACGCCCTCGTCGCGATCTTCTGTATCGCCCAGATACTGCACCGTTACGGGGTAGGTCCGGCCGCTGACCTCGATGATCGGCGCGTCGTTGAAGTGCTGCGAAAAGCGCGCCACATCAATGGTGGCCGAGGTCACGATGACCTTGAGATCGGGTCGGCGCGGCAGCAATTGCTTGAGATAACCCAACAAGAAATCAACGTTCAGACTGCGCTCGTGGGCCTCGTCAATAATCAGCGTGTCGTAAGCGCTCAAATCGCGATCGCGGGTGAGCTCTGCCAGCAAAATACCGTCGGTCATCAGCTTGATGGCACTGGCGTCAGAGAGGGTGTCGTTGAAGCGAATCTGGTAACCCACCAGTTCACCCAGTGGCGTGTTCAGTTCGTCGGCGATACGCTGCGCCACTGTGCGCGCAGCAATGCGGCGGGGCTGGGTGTGACCAATGCGTTGCCGGCGCCCCCGGCCCAGACTAAGACAGATTTTGGGAAGCTGGGTGGTTTTTCCCGAGCCGGTCTCACCAGCCAGTATGACCACCTGATGATCGCGAATCGCCGCCTCAATATCAGCCCGCCGCTCGCTGACAGGGAGCTGCTCTGGAAAATGAATCTGCTCCGGTACCGCCCTTTCAGGCCCCAGTGTGGGCGTGTTCATTCAGCGGCGTTCGCGTGGGAGATTAGTCACGCAACTCGCGGCGCAAAATTTTGCCCACGGCAGTCTTGGGCAAGTCATCCTTAAACACCACCGATTTGGGTAGCTTGTAGCCCGTGAGGCTTTCACGCATAAAGTCGCGGATCGCCGCTTCGGTCAGCTCAGGATTACTGCGCACCACAAACATGCGAATCGCCTCGCCTGTACTTTCACTGGGAATCCCTACTGCCGCGCACTCCACCACATCGGGATGCGCAACTAACACATCCTCAAGCTCGTTGGGATAAACGTTAAAACCAGAAACCACGATCATGTCTTTTTTCCGGTCGACTATGCGCAGGTAGCCGTCGGGTTGGACCAGTGCAATATCACCGGTAGCAAACCAGCCCTCACTGTCGATCGCCTCAGCAGTGGCCTCAGGTCGCTGCCAGTAGCCTGCCATGACCTGTGGCCCACGCACGCAGAGCTCGCCCGGCTCATCCACGCCCAGCACGTTGCCCTCGTTATCACGGATCTGAATTTCAGTGCTCGGCACCGGCACGCCGATGGTGCCGATCTGTTGATTATTGCCGGGATTACCCGACACCGTCGGTGAGGTCTCAGTCAAACCATACCCCTCTGAGACTTCGCAACCGGTGACCTCCTGCCAGCGTCGCGCGGCATCTTGGGTCAGCGCCATGCCCCCCGAGAGGGTGATCTGCAAATTGGAAAAATCGAGAGACCTAAAAGCCACGTTGTTACACAGCGCCACAAATAAAGTATTTAGTCCACAGAACAACGCAGGCCGATAATCAGCGCAGGCCTTGACCACCGAAGGGAGATCCCGGGGGTTGGGCACAAAGGCCGTGTGGGCACCAATGCGCAACGCGTACATCGACGCGGTGAATGCGTAGATGTGATAAACCGGCAGCGGTTGCAAAATCGTCTGGCCACGGCCCTCCATGTCGTGGGTCTTAAAAAAGGCGTCGCTCTGCAACACATTGGCCACCAGATTGCCGTGAGTGAGCATGGCGCCCTTGGCAACCCCCGTGGTACCGCCGGTGTACTGCAACATGGCCAAATCGCTGGGTGCCAGCGTCACCGCCTGAAAGGGAGTCGCGGCACCCGCCTTTAGCACTTCGTTGAGTTTGAGCGCCTCCGGAATATGAAACGGGGGCACCATTTTCTTCACATACTTGACCAAAAAATTGATGAGCGAGCGCTTGGGCTGCGGGTGCAAGTCGGCGATTTCCGTCACGACCACCCGCTCTACCCCGGTGCGGGGTAGGACGGCCGCCGCGGTCTGTGCCACATTCGCCTGCACCACCATAACCCGCACGCCGGCATCGGTCAGTTGATGCTCGAGTTCGCGCTCGGTGTAGAGCGGGTTAGTATTCACCACCACCATACCCGCACGCAGCGCACCGAGACACACCACAAGATACTGGATCAGGTTGGGCATTTGAATGGCAACGCGGTCACCGCGGTCAAGGCCTGCACCATATTGCAGCCACCCGGCAAATTGGGCAGATAGTCGATCAAGCTCAGCGTAGCTGAGGGTGTGCCCTACACTGCTGCAGGCCGCTTCAGTGCGAAAGGTAGCCAGCGCCTCCTCGAACAACGCCACAATGGAGGGATAGCTGTCGGTGTCGATGCGATTGGGTATGCCTAAGGCATCGAGTTGCGCCGTGATCGCAGTGTGGACCGTTTCCGTCATGACTTTATCTCGGGTAATGCAGGGGGTTTGGGTATGATGTGGATCACGCGCCGCGGGGTCAACCTCCCGCAACGTCGCCACAGAATCAGGGAGCCCCGCTGGTGCAAATCACGAATCTCACATTCGACGAAATCACCGTAGGTGACGAAGCCACCTACACCCGTTTGATCACCAACCGGGAAGTGGAGGCCTTTGCCGCCGTCTCCGGTGATCACAACCCGCTGCATCTGGACCCCGATTATGCCGCGACGACGGCATTCGGCGAATGTATCGCTCACGGTATGCTTACCGGGGCACTGATCAGCGCCGCTATTGCCATGCAGTTACCGGGGCCGGGGTCGGTGTACCTCAATCAAAGCATTCAATTCAAGGCGCCAGTGCTGCTCGGTGACGCGCTAACCGTGACCTTGACGGTTTCAGACAAGCACCACAAACGACCTTGGATTACCCTGCAGTGCAACGTTACCAATCAGGACAGCAAAACTGTCGCCACAGGCGAGGCACAGGTCGCGGCACCGACCGAAAAAGAAACGGTCACCATCGTGCCACCGCCGGCGATTCAACTGCTGGAAGAAGCGCTGCTCGCCGATTCAGATTGAACGAACTGTTCGGGGTCAACAAACATCAGCTCCAGTAGCACCACGGGCTCGCTTGGATGCGGATCGACACCCAGCATCAACACATTGATCTCCGCCCCCGAGACAATCGGTCCGGTGATAGAATAAAGCCGTCGCTCAAGAGTGGCTTCGCCGGACTCATCGAGGGCTCGAAAAGCCGTGACCGCTTGCTCTTTTGTAATGTGGTCGTGAAAACGACTTAAGAGAACCTGCAGAGCGTCGCGAAACGTGGAGTAATTCAGCGTTCCTTTGAAGGCGTCGGTGCTCAGCGTCAAATCCATGCGCAGCGTGCTTTCATCTTCCATCTTGAGTTGGGTCAGTAACACCCGGGTACCCGCCTCCAGTTCTCGAAAAACACGCTTGCTGGTGGTTCGCGGCGTCTCGATGAACGCTTTATGGAGAATATTGCAACACACCGTCGCAAACTGTTCGTCGGTGAGTGTGTGATTTGTTTCAGACATAAAACCCTCTCATAGATGGCCGAGAGTTTACCGCGTGGTCAACCGCTCGCCCACTATCTCTTTTTACTGACATGTCATTCTACCCGCCGCCAAATGCTTCCTTCACCCCGGCGCAGCCATTGCTCACGCTAATCCGGCCCGCTTTTGATAGACTTCGGGCCTTAGTGAAGGCGACGTCCAGCGGCGCCAAATCTGCCCGAGAATGTCTGAAGCTGCCCGTGATCAATCCCACGCAACTCCCTTGGAGCCCACTCGCCACCGCCGAGCTCGACTGGCAGGCAAGCACCCCGATATCCCGGTCATCGGGGGACATTTATTTTTCTGTGGATGACGGGTTGGCCGAGAGCGACTACGTGTTTATCGAGGGCAATCAGCTTCGCCAACGCTGGCCGGTGCTTGAGCCTAACGAACAGTTCGTAATTGCCGAAATCGGTTTGGGTACAGCCCTCAACGCCTGCCTGACAATCGCCACCTGGCTGGAGCACCGTCCCCCCGGCAGTCAGCTACATTACATCGGATTAGAACGTGCACCGCTGCGGCCCAATGACATGCAGCGTGCACTGCATCAATGGCCTCAGTTGCGCGCTGTGCTGGCATCACTGATCGCGCGATGGCCCGACCCTCTGGCGGGATGTCACCGGCGTTATTTTGACGACTGGGGCGTCACACTGGATCTATGGTGGGGCGACGCTGAGCAGATACTCTCAGATCTGGCCAGCCACGCCACACCATGGGTCGATGCGTGGTATCTCGATGGCTTTGCGCCGGCAAAAGAACCGGGGCCCTGGGGGACAGAAATCTTCACGTCAATGGCGGCATTGAGCCGGACCGACGCCACCTGTTCTACGTTCACCGCAGCCAGCGCAGTACGCCGCGGTCTGACAACAGCGGGTTTTAAGATGCACAAACGCCCCGGTTATGGTCGCAAACGCGAAGCCTTGTGGGGCACCCTTGATAAACCCCCTAAACGATCCCCGTCTCTCACTCCTTGGGACCTAAACCCCACTCCACAGGCAACCGCCTCGGCTATCGTCGTAGGTGCAGGCCTTGCCGGCGCGCATATAGCGCAGGCGTTGGCCAGACGCGGTGTTTTGGTCACAGTGCTGGAAGCCGCGACCATTGCCGGTGAAGGCTCGGGTAACCTGCAGGGCGTTACCTATACACGGCTCTCACATCAACATAATCCTCTGACTGACTTTTCTCTTGCCGCATTCAGTTACGCGACCGACTATCACCGCTCCCTGATGCACTCGGATCTTCTCGCACTCGGCACTGATATTGGGCTGGGTGGGTACATTCAACTCCATGAGCGCGACAACACCCTTACGCACCTCGAGCAGGTACTGTGCCGTGCGCCCGAATTGGCCCGAGTGCTATCGGCCAGTGAGATTGCGGCGATCACCGGCCTCCAGCCCCGATGCGACGGAATCCACTATCTGCGTGGGGGCTGGCTCGACCCGAGAGCGCTCTGCCGGGCACTGCTCGATCATCCACTCATTACGGTGAAGGCGCATTGCGGTGTCATCTCACTAAGCCGACGGGACGACCAATGGCTTGCAAGCAGCCCTGCAGATCCTCAATTAGCAAAGGCGCCGGCTGCAGTGCTGGCCACTGCCCGGCAAGCAACACAACAGGCAGAATTGGCATGGCTTCCGCTCACTAGTATTCGCGGGCAAACCACCCATGTACCGGCAACCGATGCCTTGGCCGGCCTGAGGATCCCCGTGTGTGATGAGGGGTACCTGCCGCCCGCACGCAATGGCACACATTGCATTGGCGCGAGCTTCGGTCCGGGGGATGCACAAACGGATGAACGCGAGGAGGAGCACGCGCATAATATCGAGATGATGCGCCGAGCCCTGCCTAATCTCGAACTGATCCCACCATCTGAGGGTTGGCGAGGGCATGTTGCCCTGCGCTGTAACAGCAGTGACTACCTGCCGGTGGCAGGAATGGTGCCGCGGATTAACGACTTCAATCAACGCTATGCCGCGCTAGCAAACGATCGCAAACGGCTGATTGACGCTGCCGCCCCCCTCTACCCTGGCCTCGCCGTCCTCACCAGCCTTGGATCGAGGGGGCTCACTGCGGCCCCGCTGGCGGCTGAACGGGTGGTGGATCAACTGTTGGGTACGCCGCCTTGTCTACCCCGTTACCTGCAGCGCGCGATTTCTCCCGCGCGGTTTGCCGAGCGCGCACTGAAACGAGGTGAAGCCTTGTGAGGCACTATCGCTATTTGGCGGATAAACGGAGCAGAGAAACAGGCGTTGTAAGCTCAGAGCTGGCCACATTCTATGGGCTGTCACTCGCATTATTTGTTGCGCTGTTTGCGATCCATCACGCACTCGCTGAAACCAAGCCGACACCCTCGGCCATAGAAGTCAGCGAATACGGATACCGCGTGGTGTCACAGGAGCGCTTTGATCGCGACAACTTCACCCAGGGTTTGGAATTCTATCGTGGTCGCTTGTACGTGAGCTCAGGCCTTTACGGACAATCAGTGATTCGTGTCTATGATTTCCCAGAGATGTCGTTGATCCGAAGCGTGCCCATTGACTCGCGCATTTTTGCCGAGGGACTGACCATCATCGATAATCAACTGATCTTACTGTCCTGGCGAGAGCGGGTCATGTTGGTCTATTCGCTACCCGACTTAAACTTGGTGGGGCAAAGTCCTCTACCGGGACAGGGCTGGGGTGCAACCCACCATGACTCGGTACTGTGGTTCAGTGACGGCAGCGATAAGCTTTACTCGGCCGATTTGGCTGCGGGTGGGCGGGTGGAGGTGCTCCCGGTGACATTGGGAGGGCAACCCATCAGGCATCTCAACGAGCTGGAGTGGGTCGACGATGAGATCTGGGCTAATGTGTGGCAAACCGACCGGATTGTGCGCATTGACCCCGCCACGGGACAGGTCACTGGGACGATCAATCTAGCGGGACTGTTACCCGATGAAGAGCGTCTACGCGACACCGATGTGCTCAATGGTATTGCGCGGCACGCCGAAACAGGATCAATCTGGGTCACGGGTAAAAGATGGCCGTGGCTTTATGAAATTGTGCTGGAAAAATCCGCCCCCTGACCCCACATTGGGTAGGGAATGAATATGAATTGTGGTACCGGAATCCGATATGACTGAACTCTCACCGACACCCGAGGCAACACCTCCTCTCAATACCTTTATCCTCAAGCGCGCTGTACCGATCCCCAGCCTGAATCTAATGGTGGAGGAATACGAGCATCCCGCGACCGGTGCAGTGCATCTTCATCTCGGCAGCGATTCACCTGAAAATGTATTTATGGTGGCATTGCGTACCGTGCCAGAAGACTCCACCGGCGTTGCGCACATTTTGGAGCACACCGCGCTGTGCGGCAGCGAGCGTTACCCTGTGCGCGATCCCTTTTTCATGATGCTTCGACGCTCACTGAATACCTTCATGAATGCTTTTACCAGCTCGGACTGGACGGCCTATCCCTTTGCGACCCAGAACCGCAAGGATTTCGGCAACTTGCTAGACGTGTATCTAGATGCGGTTTTTTTCTCGCGGCTTGACCCACTGGATTTTGCCCAGGAGGGTCACCGGGTTGAATTCGAAAGTGACGACAGCAATCAACCGCTGGTTTTTAAAGGCGTGGTGTTTAATGAGATGAAAGGCGCGATGTCCTCGACGCCCTCGGTGCTGTGGGATCGGTTGTGCCACGAGCTATTCCCTTCCAACACCTACCACTTCAACAGTGGCGGCGATCCCGAGGTGATTCCCGATCTGACCTACCAGGCGCTACGGGATTTTTATGCCGAGCACTATCACCCCAGCAACGCTATTTTCCTTACATTCGGTGATATTCCCGCCACGGATCATCAACAGGTCTTTGAGTCTGCAGTGCTGCAACGTTTCAAAGCCCTCGGACGCCGTATCGAAGTAGAGCTCGAGCAGCCCTTTGTCACACCCCATCGCGCGAGCCACCCCTATGCCATTGATGCCGACGAAGAAACGGTCAAGAAAACGCACCACATCATGGGATGGAAGCTCGGTGAAAGCGCCGATTTGACGGCCATGCTGGAAGCGCAATTAGTATCAGCAGTGTTGATGGAAAATAGCGCGTCTCCACTCATGCATTATCTGGAAACGACCTCATTGGGTACTTCACCCTCTCCGCTTTGCGGGCTGGAGGAATCGATGCGGGAGATGGTGTTCTGCTGTGGTATCGAAGGCAGCGAAGCCGAGCATGCCGCGACTTTTGAGCAAGAAGTGCTGGCATGTATCGAAGGAGTCGCGAGCGCCGGCATCGATCCCGACAAGATTGAGGCGATTCTGCGCCAGATCGAGCTGCACCAAAGAGAAGTCAGTGGTGACGGCATGCCCTACGGACTGAACCTAATGCTGCGCGCACTGGGAGCCGCTACCCACTATGGCGATGCTGTGGCGGCGCTGGATCTTGAGCCTGTTATTGCCACGCTCCGGGAGCGCACGACGGAACCCGAATACATTCCAGGTTTGATCCGCAGCTTGCTCCTCGACAACCCGCATCGAGTGCGCCTGACGGTGGCACCAGACGCCGGATTGACTGAGCGGCGCGACAAGGCTGAGGCCTCACGGCTGGCTACGCTTAAGGAAGGGCTGAGTACCAGCCACACCGCAGAAATTCTGGATTTGGCCAGTCGCTTACGCGAACGCCAGACACAAAAGGATGACCCCGATGTACTGCCCCGGGTTGAGCTTTCTGACATCCCGGCAGAAATCTCTAGCCCCTCACCCGAAGTGCACCAAACCGACAGCACTCACTATCGCTACACCGCTGGTACGAATGGTTTGATTTATCAACAGTGGGTTAGCCAACTGCCCACCATGACAGCCACGGAGTTGGAACATTTGCCCCTGGCCACGGCGTTAATGGCCGAAGTGGGCGTGGGAGACCTCGACTACTTGCAAACGCAGGATCGCCACTCCGCCACGGTCGGTGCTTTGGGCGCTTCGGTCAGTAGCCGAGCGCACCGTGACGACGAGCAGTCCAGCGACAGCTACTTCGTCCTGTCTTCAAAAGCGTTGGCTGACAAAATGGACGGCCAGTTGACACTGATGTCGGACACTCTGAGTAGCGCGCGGTTTGACGAACTGAGTCGTATTCGAGATCTTGTCAGCCAGATCCGCGCCCGGCGAGATCAAGGCATTACCGGCAGTGGGCATGCGTTAGCGATGAGTGCCGCCTGTGCGGGAATGAGTCCGCTGGCGCGTCTTGGTCACGAGCAAGGCGGGCTAGAGGGCATACGTCGCATTCGCGCGCTAGATGACGCGCTAGCGGACGACGGCGAACTCGAAACACTCGCAGCATCTCTGTCAGCACTGCACCAAAAACTTTCCCAATCGGGCACGCCATTTCTGTGCACCATTGCCGACGAACCTAATTTAACCGCAGCTGCGGAAGCGGCCCTCAGTGTCGTAACCTCGCCGACTTGTGCCAATACCGATACTTGGCAAGGCAGCCCTATCCGCGAGGTACGCCGGGAGATGTGGGTAACCAATACCCAAGTCAATTTTTGCGCCCGCGCCTACCCTACCGTGCCCTCGGGGCATCCCGACGCACCGATACTGTCAGTGCTTGGCGCTTTCCTTAGAAACGGGTATTTGCATACCAGCATTCGCGAACAGGGTGGCGCCTATGGCGGCGGGGCCAGTCATGACGCCAACATTGCTGCGTTTCGGTTCTTCTCTTATCGCGATCCTCGATTAGTTGACACCCTGGCCGACTTCGACGCCTCGGTGCGTTGGCTTTTGGAGCACACCCATGACACGCTCGCACTGGAAGAAGCGATCCTGAGCGTCATTTCGGGGCTGGACAAACCGGGATCCCCCGCGGGCGAGGCAAAGCGGCACTTCTACGAAACCCTTTTTGGCCGCACCAATGAACACCGAAAACACTTCCGCGCCGGCATCGTCAACACCACATTGGATGACCTCAAGCGCGTAGCAGAGACCTACCTTCGTCCAGAGTGTGCCAGCACAGCGGTTGTCACTCATACCTCCGGCGCAGAGGCGTTGGCGAATAGCGGTATTACACTGACGCGTCAGGATCTACTGTAACGGCCAAGGTGTATCCCGCCCCGGAGGACGCCCAGGCCGCAAGGAATTGCGGCCTGAGCCACACCATAAAGCCTTGGGAGGGGTCAGCCAACGCCACCCTGTCGCCCACCACTTCGGTCACAACGCTGAAATGGGGCCCCGTTGGCAGGGATAGGTAAACCAGTGCAGGCAGCGACAACTGATGCAGAGATTTGGCGTCGAACCGACGCACCACCGCTTGCGCCCCAGCGGCCCGCGCCATCAGGGCCAACTCATACAGACTATAGCCCCGGTCGTGAACGGCCGCTTGTTGGACATCGGTTAATACCAACCCGCTGATCAATGCCCGAGGCGTTACGTCGCGCCCTCCTCGTAACGCTAGCACGGTAGCCAGCGCCGCCGCACCACAGTCGAATCGGTTGATCTGAGCAACGGGTGGCTGCGCCGGTGCCCGGACCGGTTGGGCTACCACGACCGTCGCCCCCATCATCATGGTTATCAATACGCCTGTAACGACACCCCGCGCCGTAGATCTGACACGGAGTCTCGCAAGAGGGTAGAAGCCCGATGTTGCCATTAGCGCTTGATGCTGTGTTGCCTGGCCTGACGAGACAACCACATCACACAGATTGCCGCGCCCACGAAGTAGATCGTGAGCGCGACGCCCATTGGAATCGCGTCTAGGGCCACCACCTTGACCAGTGCCACCGTTAGCGCCCATAGGGCCAGCAACGGAATAATTCGCCAGGCGAAATAACGCTCCCGCACTTGACGTCTGACTTCGGCATCAAGCTTTTTTTGGAGTACCCGAACAGGGCTCTCCTCGCGGGCCGGTGACGCATCATGCTCCGTC
>JADHNP010000040.1 GCA_016779445.1 Luminiphilus sp.
TTTTGTGGGCCCCGCGGTGGCCTGGGAGATCAGTTTTCTTGAGCACTATCAGAGCTTTGGTTTCGAGACTGGTAGCCCGGAGCACGAGGGCTATGCCGCTGAATTGAAGGCCACGCAAGCGTCCGTAAGGCGAATGCGCGATGCCGGTGTCAGAGTGTTGGTCGGAGGCGACTATGGTTTAAACATTACGCCACACGGCACCTATGCCAAAGAATTGCAGTACTTCACCGACTATTTTGGCTTCTCACCTGGCGAGGCGCTTCAAGCCGCCACCAAACATGGTGGCGAGGCGTTTATGCCCGAGGGTAGGCTCGGCACGCTAGCGGCAGGCAAGATCGCAGATATGGTGATTGTGAAAGGCAATCCTCTTGAGCAGATCAGCCTCTTGCAGGATGCGGATAATATTCGGGCCGTTATTAAAGACGGTCAAATCTATGCGGGTCTGTTGGACAAGCACTCGCCTCATCAGAAAAACCCTGATCAATTGAATCTGTTACTTGGAGCGTCGCCCTGCAGTTAATGGGCTTGGATTCAGGCTGAACGCCTGCCTATTGCGCTGGTTATGCGGGGTGGTGCAAAAAATACACGCCGGACAGTGAGTTGCTAGAGGGCTGCCAAGCAGAGCGCAGCGAGATTATTTTTGTTGTTGTCCTGGTGTTGCTAGTTTACCGCGGGTGTTGGGTTCTAGCCCCGATACCCCATCTGGTATGTAGCTAACTTTGTACCCAGCCTTCAGAAAGGCCTCGGTATCTTCCGTGATAGATTCCCGGTGCGCCTCAGTCGACGGCTTCTTCGTTGCCTTCTTTCTCACTTTGGTCACCTTTCTCCGTCTTTTTTAGCCGCTTGGATTCTCGCTTTTTCTGTTTGGCGATTTCGCGTTGGCGTTTTTCAAACGAGTAATTTGTTTTCTTCATTTCTGAGTCAACGAGAGAGAGAAACAACGGGCAATGGATGGGTTCATAGTTTTGACTCGCGTGGTAGTGAGCAGCCTCTGCACGTGAAGCATTGGGTACAACCGAGAGTGTAACGCCGACAGCCTTACATGTCTGTAGACATGACTGACTTAGATCACCACCATTCACTTGCGGCAACATCCAGCCACAGCGACCTCACAGAATAAAAGTGGCCAATGCCTCAGGCCCCTGAAGTTTACACAGATACCACACAACCGCATCCCTAAGGCTGCTGCCAAACAGTTCTGCGCAGTTCGTTGCTGCTGGTGACGATCAGCGGTGGTCAGTTGTGATCTCTAGTGGGCGATTGAAAAGCAAGGGGCGCGTGGAGTAGGGTTATATCAATACGTGCTTGGTGGAAATCAGTAATGAAGGCTGTCGCGACTCTTGTTCCAATGGGAACGATAACGGTACAACTTGGTGATCAAATAAAACTTGGATCTGGGCCAAAGGGTGTTCGGTTAATCAGCGATGTTGTTTCCGCGGAGGTGGATAGTGACCGTGTGAAAGCCTCTCTGGCAACGAATGATGCGGCTGACTGGCTGACCATTAGTGATAATGGGACCCTAGGCTGTCTTGACGTTCGGTTTACACTCAAGACCGATGACGGCGCCTATATCTACGTTGAGTACTCTGGAAGAGCAGAGATGGAAACGGGACAAATCGCAACCGCACCAACCTTCCAAACAAGCCACGAGAAATATCTTTGGTTAAATAGGGTCCAGGCTGTTGCTGCGGGCGTGGTTGATGACTCAGGACGCCTGACTTACAGCATCTATGAAGTGAAGGTTTCGGTAGAGCCGTAACGAACCCGTCGTCATGCCTATAAAGCGACATTCTTTAATGAGCGACGGGCACCAAATCGAACTCTACTGTTGCCGGCTTTTTCGCCTTATCGCGCCCGATTACTTGCCATGTTGCACCGTCTGGACCGCGTATTAAGAAACTTTGCTCCCCAAATTCATTTTCCCTGATTTCTGTGACCTCGATATCTTCAGCACGAGCTAAATCGTGAATCATGGAAAGGTTAGGAGTCCAGACCGAGTGAAGCGTAATGCCTAATTCCCCGGGTCGTTGACGGTGCGATCGGTCATCGACCTGATGAAGGCCCTCGACTGAAAAGAATTTTAGCTTGCCACAAATATTATTGGGCGAGACAAAGCCTCTATACCAGTGTGATCGTCCCGGACCCATCTGAAAGACAGCTTTGGGTCCCGGTTGCCATTCACCATCGATAACGGTGACCCCCTCAGATTTGAAGCCGAGGACATCGCTGTAATAGGCAGTGACTTCATCGAGGTTGCCACTCACAAAAAAATCATGATGCGTGAATTCGCTGGTCCGTAACGGACTGTTGTCTGTGATGGTGCCGTAGCCCGGAATCGTGTAGCCATAGCGTTGAAAAAAGACATGATTGAAGTCCTGCCCGTAAACTCCCATTTCCCTAACGCCAACCCGCCGGTTCTTAATGGTTGGATTGCCCTCGGTCGCGTTATATAGGTCGTCATAAACAGGCCCCGCCAACAAATAGGGCTTTCCTGACTTTTCACGTAGGTCGCTAAAAATATCAGCAAGTCGCACGATGTCCTGTGTACGCATCACCGCCATTCTTACTCCAACAGTCTCGGGCGGAGCAAAGCCAACCCCGGGACCCAAGGGGGAATCCCACTCAATGATCCTGAGCAGCCCGTGGGCATCGACATCACCATTTTGAAGCCGGAATACCGAAGCACCCGAGTCTACGCCGTAAAGCAAGTTTGCCTCAGCGGCGGACAAACTCGCTTCAGCTACAACGCGAAAACCAAATTCAGCAAAGTATGCTACCGATGACGCTGCCTCATCGACGCCCACTATCACTTCATAAACACCGCTCACACCTGTATCCGGCAGGTCTTTGGCATTAGTTTGAAGTGAAGTTACAAGTAATAGGGATAACAGTAGGGCTACTCTAGTCACGATCAAGCCTCCGTTGGTGTGCTCTCGCCACGACAACTAATCTTAACAACTAAAAAAGCAATGTGAGTTCACCTTAGGTCAGTTAAGAGTCCTCCGCATCGTTAGTCTATTAGTATCGTTTACTGGCCCTGTGTCTGGCTTCAGTTGCTGCCGATACCAGTAGTCACACGCTTGCGTTAGAGACTCCAGCTACTGATGTACCTCACACCGTTACCATGCCGACGGCCGCTTTCGGTTGTTGCCCCAATAGCCGCGACAATGACTAGGGACGTTGTTAACTATCTGGTTAATGCCGAGACAAGCAGCGTTGAAGAGCTATATACATTGGGGGCTATCCACTAACCGCGGTTAATATCTCAGTTTTTTGCACTTGTGGTTTGGCGAATCAAAAGCGCCTCGGTTAGGCCCACTTGCTTCTTTATTTTTGGGCTTGAGTCGCTCTCTAGACCCTACCATGTGCCATATGGGATGCCGTCGTAAATGATCGCTTTGCTCTTACAGTAACGGTGCTGCGGAGAGGCATCTCAAGGATGTGCACGGTCATAATACTGTTTTGCTATTTTGTCGAGAGTCAGTACTCTGTTTTTTTATTTAGATGGTAATACGGTACGGTGCCGATGAGTCTCGCAGTGAGAAGCGCTGTATACAACTTGGTGTTGGTGTTTTTTTTGGTTGATCAGGCGTTCGCGGAGAGCGTCGTCGTTAATCTTGAAGAGCCTCGAGATGCGTCTTTATATAGCGGCATCGCAAATTTACGCGGTTGGGCCGTAGCGGAATCAGGCATTGCCGCTATCGAGATAGATATAAACGGCGTCTATGCCTTCAACGTGCCCATGGGTGGCGCGCGCGGTGACGTGGCGAAAGCTTATCCTGACTTCCCCGATGCTGATTTATCTGGCTTTTCCATGGCCTTTAACTACAAGAGCTTGGCGTCTGGAGAGCACGTGGTAACGGCCAGAGCGATCTCCAATGACGGAAACGTAGCTACCCGCCGCGCGACCATCACAGTGGCAAGATTTGTCTCTTCCTACATCAGTGACGCCGATCAGGTCGACACGAGCACCGTCACCGACGTTGTCACCAGCGGACAGTCTATTCAGCTCAATGACCTCTCCGTAGAGGGACAAAAGTGGGATATCAGGCTTAGTTTCGATACCGCCACCCAAGGTTTCGCCATGACAAACATTACCGCAGCAGAGGCCATTGATGCCGGCGGCACTTGTAGCAACGTCTGGGGGTCCGGCGATTACACTCTCGAGAGAAACGGGTTGGTCAGATCTTTCAGGGTGCATGTTCCCAACACGCCCAGTTCGAAAGGACCTTACCCGATGGTCGTTGTCTTTCACGGATGGGGCGGCGACGAGGGAGAGTTCCTCAAGCCGTCAGTTATTACTGAGGCGGATGAACGCGGTTATGTCGTAGTGGCGCCGCTGGGATTGGGCCGTGAAGAGGCCGGCAATTACTATTCATCATGGTCTTTCTCGGGGTCCACCACGGGACGGGACGGCATGGAGGTGAGAGGAAATATCTGTGACGACGAATTGACCACGGACTACACCTATCCCTCTTGTTCTGGGATTGCGGAAAATGGCTGCTCGTGGACACAGTGCACTGACGATGACATCGATTTTTCCGTGCAATTGGTCGAAACCGTCTCAAAAAATGTGTGCACTGATCCGAGTCGGGTATACGCGGTGGGGGGCTCGAATGGCGGGATGTTTGTATGGGATCTGGCGCGCCACGAGGCTAGCGCCAATACTTTCTCGGCTATTGCCTCACTGATTGGGATGCCCCATCGCGGCTATCTTGATCCGCCTGTGGTGGAGCGGGGGATGCCGGCGATATTGATTACTGGGATCAATGATCGTACTTCGCCGCCTGGAGAGTGGGGAGACAATGCGTTCACGACTACCTCTGATGGGGATTATTTTCACTACACCGGCGCAACAGCTATTACCGAGGCTTGGGCTAGTGCGCATCGGTGTGATACCAGTGTGCCTGCAAGCCCGTTCGATGTCGGTGTCGCCGACGTAGAGTGCCGGGCGTGGTCTTACTGCGACGGCGAGTCGCAATGGCCACCGGTTATGGACTGCCGGCAAGAAATAGGTCATCGCTACGGGTTGGGCTGGTCATGGCCGCTGATTCTTGATTTCTTTGAGCAACAGTAAGTGGCCAAAACAAGGCAACAGCACCCCGCAGTTTGTATCAGTCGCTCAACTACCCCAGCAGTCCGCTTCACAGCCACTGTCTGTTTAGTCTAGCTAGTCAGGTAATCCTGCAAAGATCAGAGGTGGCGAGACGGCATCTTTCGCCTGTCGTTGATACAAGTGGATGCCGCACACAGGTATTAGAGGATGACTTTCACTCCTTCTTTCTACCCGAGAGGGCCCAGTAAATATCGAAGAGAGTTGTGACAGTCATTGCTGTAGCCAACTACAGCATTACCTGATCATCATCGTCTAGGTAGTCAACACATGAATCCTGCGATAGATGAGATCAGGAACGTGTTTGTAAATGGAGTGAGCGACTTTGATTTTATTCTCGACGTTCTACAGCGAACTGAGCCACTGAGTTCGTATATACCACAATACCCGAGGAAAAAAGGAACCAATAGTTCGAGATCTTCATTCTAATAGGAACGTTTCCAACAGTGCTCCTGCAATCACTGCCCAACTAGCTTGCCTGTAGAGTCGTATATGGCAATCAATTGACATAATCACTGATGGCTAAGCTAAGCTCACCGGTGTTGATGGTGAAGTATTGGGACATAAAGCGCTCATTGGCATCACCCCCCGTTTTGGATAACGGAAAGCTCCCCGTAATTGAAGACAGCAATCAATAGATTTTATAGGAGCGTCGAACATTGAAGCTGTACTGTGATGCGATTGGCCCAATGCACGCAAAGCCATCGCTCATGCAGGCTGTAAAGTTAAGATACAACAACGTCTCGGAGGGACCCAAATAGCAAATACGATCGCCGCTAATCCACTTCGAATTTTGAGTCCAGTACATACCCCCTCGCGCCCTTGCCATGAACTTAGAACACTCGGCCCCATCCAAAACCTGCCCACCGGGCGTCTTCGAGATCCACATCCAGAATTGCCGATTGTCGGTGAAGCCTGGCTCAGGACTCGTCACGCTGATCTGTCCACCGTCTTGGCTAGAGTCACGTGTAGTAAACGGCATGGCGATGATGTCGCCCCTGATAACCTGAGCGTGGTCGCCACTGTACTCCCATACACTATCGAAGTTGTTATTTTTAGAACAGGTGACGCCAGCTGGTGAGTCAGCGCAGTAGCCAGCGGGATCAGTCAGAGCTATGGTCGATTCACAGCTGGCTATATCGACTGTGGCGCCAGCAGATGCGTCGGGGCACTGGTCAACGTTGTCGCTTAAGCCATTATTATCGCAGGCTGCTACTCCAAAGCAGATAACCAAGATCAGCCAGCCGAGATTTAGATTCACTGACCGGCCAGGCAGGTGATCGTCTGACCATCTTGCCGTGCGGTAAACGCAATTAGTGATCTCATTTCTCTTCATTTTTATCCTCCGCGACAGCTAGCAAACCATACAACTGGTTATAAAGCAGTAGTAATTTTGGTTCATCATTGCAACAGAGAGGCGCCAACAGCCCTTCTGCTACAACATTCCAGCTAGTCTGCGACCATAGTGGTCTGTGGGCATAAATTGACATAACCTGTGCCATAACTATACTCGGCGGCCACTGTGGTGAGACGAATAAGGAATTTGAGCCATGAAAACTAGGCTAACTGAGTTGTTAAAGATCGAAACCCCCATCATTTGTGGCGGCATGATGCGGGTGGGTACTGCGGATCTCGCCGCCGCCGCGTCCAACGCCGGAGCGCTGGGTGTGATGACCGCACTGACCCAGCCTACAGCGGAAGGCCTTGAAGCAGAGATCGCCCGATGCGCCGCCATGACAGATAAGCCCTTTGGCGTGAACTTAACCGTGGGCGTGGTGGCCAGTGAAATTAATTACGACGACTACGTCGACGTCATTATCAAAAGTGGTGTGAAGATCGTAGAGACGGCTGGCCGGAGCCCTGAGCCGTTTATGGAGCGCTTTAAAGAGGCAGATATCAAGGTGATTCACAAGTGTGTGGCAGTGCGCCACGCATTGAAAGCGGAGCGCATTGGTGTCGATGTCGTAAGTATTGATGGCTTTGAATGTGCAGGCCATCCGGGAGAACAGGATGTTGGCGGCCTCATTCTATTTCCGGCTGCCGCTCAGGCGCTAAGGATTCCTGTTGTGGCATCTGGTGGCATTGCGGACGGGCGAGGTTTAGCCGCCGCTTTGGCATTGGGTTGCGAGGGCATCAATATGGGCACCCGATTCATGGTCACCCGAGAGGCGCCCATTCATGAGGGCATCAAGCAGAGAGTAGTGGAGATGGACGAGAATCAGACTCGCCTCATTTTTCGCTCCTACAAAAATACGGCAAGGGTTTACCGCAATGTCGTGGCGGACGAGGTTGCCTCAATCGAAGCCGCGGGCGGTGACTTTGGCCAGGTCCACCATTTGGTCTCGGGAGCGAATCAAGAAAAAGCCTGGTCTACAGGTGATATTGACGCGGGGATGGTCACAGTAGGCATGAGTGGCGGGCTGATAAATGATATCCCCAGCTGCGAGGAGCTGGTGCGCAATGTTGTCAGCGATGCCAAACAAATCATCGCAGAGCGGTTAGCGGAAATCACAGCTGCCTGAATGGACAAAAAGACCGTCTTTAAAAAGTGCTACGGGAGACCGGCACGTGAAAGACCCTTATTTATTCTCGGTGAACAATAATGTCGCCAATTTAGGGTAAACGATGAGTTGTCAGCGCGGTGCTTTTTGCATCAATAAGAACGAGAGTAGGGGTGCCACAGATAAAGGCAGCATTGTTGTCGTGAGCTCGAGGCGATGCGTGGGCCGTTAACCCAGGCTTGCCGATGCCGACGTGGCGCATCTGTTGGGCCGCGACGGCCTATCACCTTTCGCTGATACGGTTGATAGTGCAGGGCTATTTAAGAAGAGATTTTGTTGAGAAGATGATTTTGGACAGGCGCGCCTAAAGCTTCATCAAGCCCGCTCATCCTCTGTGGCTACCAGTTCTTCAACCGTCGTTAAAGCCATCAGAAGATCACGATCATCCCTGCAACGTTGCCATCTGCATAGCTGATTGATGATTTGGTTGCGAAGATAAAGTGTCTCTGCGGCCAGCAGTTTTTCACGAAGTTCGTCTGAGTTCATGGTTGCCCCGCTGCGTTTCTAACGCTGTCACCCTAGACTTATTTCAGTGTAGTTCATTTGGCGGGCAAGTACAGAATTTTTCGCGCTAAACATTACTTCCCCCGGCGTTCGGACAAATGCTGTGCAGCGAGCCTGCCACTGCCCAAGCCACTGAAGATGTGGCGCCAACAGCGAGCCGTTCAATTATTCATAATCAGCGTGCGCATCTGCTCCAAATACTGAGCCCAGGCCTGCCGGCCCTCATCACTTAGCGCATATATAGTTTGGGGCTTTCGCGCATTGAAGCCCTTTGTCACATTTAAGTAACCCGCTTCCTCAAGCTTGCGCAGATGGACAGACAGGTTGCCATCACTGGTATCGACCGCCTTTTTGATCGAAGTGAAGTCCGCTTCGCCCGCACCAGCTATATACGCCATGGCAGCGAGCCTTACTCTGCCATGTATCAAGTCGTCGATATCATCTGCCGATAAATACGAGGGCGTATTCATAGGAAATTGAAGTAGTTTTCGATCATTTGGATCGTGTCAGAAAGCCAGGAATGACTGCGCTGGCGAAGATTCCCGCCGCCATGACCAAGAAGATTTCATAAGTGCCGATTGTAAAAAGGCTTCCCAATGATGCGGCGACGGCCGTCCCCGCAAATAGGTATTGTCGGCGATCCTGAGAAACCTGGGCCGTTGTAGAGTAAGCGACTGCGTATAAAGCAAAAATAGTGACCTGAAGTGCCCCAAAAGCAGCAGTAGCACTCAATGAGAGCAGGCCTAATGCCTTGGCAGTCATAACGGACGCGTAGAGCACGCCAATAATAATTCCCACTGCATTCCACGCTGCAGCGGAGGTTTTGTTGCCGAAGCTGAGACTGCCAGTGCTCTTGACGAGAAAAAGCGTCAGTAGCACGCCAATTGGCATCGGAATGATAAATGCGACGGCAATCGTCCATGGCTGTAGCTCAATGGAACCTGTCAGAACGGCGTATGCATACAGCGCCGACGCCGTAAACATTCCCCCCCAAATCATGCCATGCTCACCGCCTCGTAGCGGCGCTTTTTGGCCCTGCTCTGCTACTTGTTTCAAGTAAGAAATATCTGCTTCTAGATTTGCGTTCACATTAAATCCCAGTGATAAAGTACTTTATAAAGCAAGGTAGCATGCCGTGACGCATGACGCAATACAGCGATAATCTCTGCTGGTTCACCTCAATTGCTTCAGGCCGTCTAACACCCTCGCAGCCATTCCCTCCCCACCAAGCTATAGTGAATCCGCCCATAACTGTCTGTATTTTTGCCGAAGATGAGAGACTCTTTGTTAAGACCTTTGGCGAGTGTTTGAAAAAGAAGCGTTGTATCAAGTACCGTTAGCGTTGCGGATCCTTCTGTGAGAGAGAAATGATCGTTGTAACGGTAAAGGTTGATTGGGGTCGGACAATCATTCAGGAAATCCTGCCTGAACTTATAAAGCACGCGAACGTCACGCTTCAGGAGCCGGGTTGTGATGACTTTTCCTTTGCCATTGATGTGAACAATCCAGATATTGTTGTCGCTACAGAGGTCTACAAAGATTATCCGGCCCATGAGGATCACTTCAAAACTGCTCAATGGGGGCACTTCAGTGGGGTCATGGAGAAATATCCGCCGCGCAGTATTGACGTGAAGACCTACGAGGCGTTTGAAACTAAACATGCGCTAGACGACTAGCCCTCTCGCGTTTCCATTGCTCCGAACCCCAACTCACAGAGTCAACGCTTGTTGAGCCAGTTTTAGGCTCAAGCGGGTGAGAAGGTTGCTACTAAGCGGATCAGAGAAGCATTGTGCGTAAGGGCGATTGCAAAGATAGGCGATGCACTCGGCCGAATCAGAAAAGCTTCTTCAATCCGCTGCTAGTTTTGGCTGCCTCCAAGGCAAGATCCGGGTACCGCCTGTTGCAAAAAAGTTGATTAGCCAGCAAAGGGGTGTGAATCCAAGAATCAGCCACCCCTGCATCTTAAACACGCCAAAGGCATAAAAATCGTAGACCAACTCAGATATCGGCGTAAGTGGGTTGTCGTCTGAGATATTGATTACGCCCCACAGCAAAAAGGTGACCGCCATCCAGCTAAGATGAAAGAAAGCCCACCAAGCTAGAAGTCCTGACAATGCTCTTCTCATTTCCCCTCCATGCGCAAGTATTAATCCTGCTCAATCTCGTCGTTTTCCTTGCGAAATCTCTGATCCCAAGACGCCATACATAGGAACTTAACACGGAGCCAACGCAGATTCTTCCAGAACCGACGCACAGCTCTCATACACGTGCGCAGTGAGTTCAAGCGCTTTCGATGGACGCCAAATGTGATCTGTTACGGCGGTTTGGTCCTCGGTTGAAAAAAAAACTCCAGACGGTAGTGTAGTTGAGGACCCTACTAGCGGAGAGACTCGTGAATAAAACAATGGTGATGGCACTCATCGTATTTCTGGCTATTAACTACATGGTTTTGTCAGAGAGTATGACGATATTCATTGATGCGACATCAATAGTCATGGTGCTTGGCGGCGCAGTCTCGTTTGCCCTGTGTAGAAGTGGTGAGTGGTTGTCAGTCAGTAGACTAAGTAATGCTGCTGAGGGCGCCGTGATTGCTGGTTGGCTAGGGGCCTTATATGGAGGAGTCATGATTTTAAGCAACATTGACGAGAGACCGCTATATGAGTGGATGGGTTCTGCCTGCGCGGTCATGCTCCTAACGGTCGTTTACGGGTATTTCATCAAGGCTCTGTGTAGATTGGTGGTGCTATCGCGAGTACCTGACTAGTTTCGCGACGAGGGGAGCGCCAGATCCAAGCATGGCAGCTGTTCTGTTACTTTTTGGCCTGTTGATGGCGCTTAATGCTTATTTCTTTATACGGGGTAGGCGCAAAAATTTAGCGCGGCGAAATGATGATGTGGTCAAGTAGCTTATGAAAGATGCGTATCTGATCGCAGCGTCTACCGTATGTATAGTATTAATGACTGTGTCAGTGGCGATTGCTCAAAGAATAGATGAGCCACTGGCGGCCTATTGGTTGCAATTCGCTTGCTCACAAGACGCTAACCAGAGTGCAAGTGGCTATTGTCAAGGCGCTATTGAGGCGTCATATAGTGTTATGGAGGGTTGGTGTGTCCCTAAAGACGTAACCCCTGCAGAGGTAAAGCGCATTGTTGTTGATGAGCTGCTTTCTGCGAGTTTCTCGCCACTAGAGCCAGCAGCAGAATTTATCTGGGGCGTTATAGATTCAACTTGGCCGTGTCGTTAATGTCTGTGGCTTTGTGTACGCCAGCGCTGAGGCGAGGTTGCAGTAGTTCCGTTTGAAGCGGGGGTGGGGGCCTGCGAAACACCAGATCAGCTACGGGCTATGGCCTATGGCCTTACCGTCGCCCATAATCATTCCAGCGATGCGCGCAGATCCGAGATACGCCGATCAACCGCGCAGCCTCGCTCAGAGTCGTTCCTTTTTCCACGAGTGTATGTAGTGCCTTTAATTTTCTTTGGTGCTCGATATCAAAGATACGCGCTTCCATAAGCTCCGTGCTACTGGTGCCCGTGCTCGACGTATCTTGCTTGTGCGATCGCCGCTTTAACATGCTTTGAGCGGGCAAGTAATTGCTGAGGCCAAAAATCATTAATTGCGGCGCCAATGAGGATGATCTCTTTTTACCCTATGCACATGTTTTCGGATCAAAATATTTTTTCGGGTAGCCATAGACTGATGCGCGATAGCGGGAATCCGCGCTACGCCGATCCCTAAATTGGATAAGGTTGGTAATGCGCCATAGAAAAAATCTATCAGTAAAAAACAATTCTTTGCCCACCGACAAACACGAGAGCTCAGTAAGGTATGGCATTGAATTCGGCTGACTGGGCTATGGGTTTTCTGGTGAAAGGTTTCTTGAGGAATGCGACCTGGGTGGTCACTGCTTTGCTGTTGGTTATTGCCTGGCCATCCTGGGGCAAGTCAATAGACGACGAATTGGGTGCCTGGTACATGGCCTTTTTTAATAAACAACGGGCGAACAGCCAATTCGGCTTTCAGGGGGATATTCAATATCGAAGCTGGGATTGGGGAGGTGACTTAGAGCAGTTATTGCTTCGGGGCGGTGTCACGTTTTCACCTAAGGCATCTGACACGCTGCTTACTCTGGGTGCCGCCAACATCACCTCGGGGAAATACGGTCCTTCCAGAGAGACCAAGGCTGAAAATAGGGTTTATCAGGAAGCACTGGTGCCGCAGCAGCTCGGCCAGCGAGTTCGCCTGCGACATCGCTTCAGGTTCGAGCAAAGGTGGGTAGAGAGTCAAGATTTCAGAATCCGGTTCCGATATGCCCTTTTTGTCACCATTCCGCTCAACACCACAGAAGTATCCAAGGGCACTTGGTATCTATCTCTTTACGATGAGTTGTTCTTGAATGGGCAGCGCGATATTGGCGGTGGCAAAGAGGTCGATTACTACGATCGTAATCGTTTGTATGGTGGTTTGGGTTATGCCCTGTCTGATCGTTCCCAATTACAGTTGGGCTATATGCAACAAAGCTCGGAACTTGTTAACAAAGGGCAGCTTCAGTTGAGCTTACATCATCGCTTTTAAGGAGCCGCCCGGCGTTGGGCGCATCGCATTTTAGCGAGAAAATCCTGATATTAAATTGGCGTACTCAATTTTGAATCCGGCTTCTTCCGCGAAGCGCTTATACATAGGAGAGACCGGCCCATAAATACAGAGTCTCGGGTTTTTAGTTAGCTCAAAAAGTTGATCGGCGAAGGTACTCATGAACCGCTCATCATGAAATAACATACCACCGGTATCGCTATAGGTCTCCATAAAAGTCAGGCGCTTACTGTCTTCGCTGAGAAAAGCTTTGTAGATGAGTGTTTCGGGCTCATCTGCTTGATTGAACGCCACCATCCGATGCACCAGAGCGCTGACGTCATCTGATTTTCCCGGAACGATGTCAGCTTCAAACAGCACCATTACGGATTGATCGACAGGGTCGGCTTTGGGAAGGGTGGTAGTGAGCATCATGGTGGCTGTCAGAGCCAGCATTACTCCGAGTCTAAGCATCGATTCATTCCTCATAAAAGATACCGTGAAGAGTAAATGCTATAACACTAGACTGCCAATGCTGCTGTCGGGTGCGGCGCTCAGCGTGCGGAGTCGGCATGACTACCACAGCAGCGCGTCTCTAAATCGCAATTTGGCGCAGTGTCGGTATAGTGCTGTGGAGCCCGCCGTGCAGGGACCTGATATTAAGGTCATTGGCGGTTGCGTAGCGGAAAGCAGGAATTAAGAATCTCGAGAGGAGAAGCCCGATGAAAGCATTGACACCTTATCTCGTCGTGATCAATTTGGCGGTATGGTCGCAGTGTAGTATCGCTACCAACCCAGTTGAATTCTGGGGTTGCAAATTCAATGACGGAAAAGATATGAGCGATTTGACGTCCTGGACTGCACAGTGGAACGAGGTGGTTGATCAGTTGCCCGATGACGGGTACAACGCGTGGGTAATGACGCCGATGTTCAAAAGTAATATGTCGGATTTGGATTTTCTCTGGGTCGGCGCCTGGCCTGACTTCAGTATGATGGGGTCCGGGCTAGATGGCTTTTTTAACGGCAAAGAGGGCAGCGCAGTCTTCGCAAAGTTTTTGGAAATTACCACCTGCGAAATTCATGATCTCTATTCCTCTACGCAGGTGCGAGAAAACTCGGGAGACTGAAATCTCGAAATGTTCGGTTACGGTCAACAACACTCAGTGGCAGAAGCTGCTGGGCGCACTGTGAGTTCGGTATCGCACAAGCACGAAAGAGTATGTCGTGAGTGTCATAGCGTTTGATCACGTTAATATCCGCGCACCGCGTGCGCTTCTGGATGCCGTACGCGACTTTTACATGCAGGCTGTGGGGCTCAAAATTGGGGAGCGCCCTGAGCTTGCTTCCTACGGCTTCTGGCTCTATTTGTCTGATCGGCCCGTGTTGCATTTGATGGAATGGCCGGATGCGCCAGCTGTGGATGCGCTGCCGAGAGGATACCTCGATCACGTTGCGTTCGCCTGTAGTGATCTTGAGGGTATGACCCAAAATCTCGATGCGCTGGGTGTCAAATACAGCCGCCGAACCTTCGATTATCGGGGCCGCGCCATTACGCAGCTCAAAATGGCCGACCCCACAGGTAATGTAGTTGAGCTCAATTTTAGCGAGGGTAGTGAAGGATGAGGGTGATGCGCGGTGCCGTGATCCTGCTGGCAACCTGCGTGGTGAGTTGTTCCACAATGCAAGATCCGGAAAAGATGGCATGGGCAAAAGAGCTGGCTCTTGATGAGCCGTCTTACTTCCCCAAATGTGTGGCAACGGAGAGCGGCACGTACCGGCAGAGGGAGATCGATCGACATATGTGGTGGCCCGTGGAGTTTCAAGGTGACGATTCAACGCCCATTACTGACAAATGTGTACGGACGCAGCCCTGATTCAGCGATTCGACGGGCTGACAAATTGGTGATTTGGGTGCGGGCTGTGAAGAAGGTAAGAAACCTTGGGGCGTGGTTTTGGAGGATTGCAAAGGTGGTAAGACGTGTTTCATTTTGAGAAAGAGAGAAGAGGGGATTCACGATGTTTCAAAGAATACTGACCATAGTAGTCATGGCGATCGGGTTGACGGCTTGCCAGGGTGACTCTAATCAGGACGCAGCCAACATTGCGGCGGCAAAAGCGGGGTACGACGCTTTCGCAGTGGGCGATATGGAGGCGTGGGTGCAAACTCAGGCGCCTGACGTAAAGTGGGTTATGCCCAAGGGTTTCCCGTACGGAGGTGAGTATGTGGGCGCCGAAGAGGTCATCCAACAAGTTTTCACCCCTATCGGTGAACTATGGCCTGATTTTAAGGTAGAGCCACTCTCGTTTCGTGTCTCGGGTGACGTTGTATTTATTGAGACTAAAATGACAGCGGGAGGACAAACAAGCGACTCGATCCATAAAGCGGTTATTAGAGATGGTCAATACGCTGAATTTCAGGTTTATGACGATGCGGGTTTCATGATGTCCCATGCGGTCAATACTAGTGGTATTGGCACCCAGTATTTTGAGGATGGTTCTTCTACACCGCTGTTGGCGGGGGACAGCGCCAATATCCAGATTTGGCTCGATTATATTCAGGCTCACAACGATCGTGATTTCGATAAAATTGCTGCAATGAATGCTAACGATTTTCGCGGAGTCGCCGCGCACGGCGAGGTGGTGTCGGATTCTGCTGCTCACACTGCGTTTTTACAGAACTGGGTCGCTACCGAGAATCCGCAATGGCGGGTGTGGTGGGTCATTGCCAACGATGGTCAGAATAGCGAAGGGGTGATGGAAGAGTGGCTGGCGACAGGCAATGTGGTAACGACTGAGGGGCCCGATGGTGAGCCGTTGAAAACTTATGAAACGGTCGATGTGTTGCTAGAGGGCGGTAAGATCAAACTACTCAATGTTGCTGCCCAGACTATGCCTCAGGGGTGAGGCCATTAGGTCGATGGAGCATCGATCCTAGAAGGGATTCTCGAATCAGCCCCCTCGGGGGCTGACTCTCGTTTTGTGACGTCAATCAAGGCGAGCGAATGACTTCCGAGTGATACACACGGCTGGAGTCACAACTGACCACTTCTCCATAGAGCGTATTCCAAGCGCTTCCCAAGCCTTCGTTCCATAACTTATGGGTAAACCCGGTATACGCTGAGAGGTTTGGGTAGCCTCTCACCCACTTGAAGCTTGCGACATTTACGGTTCCAGTGGGCGCTCCAGCGCGCGGCCAAAGTTGTACCGACCCGAAGTCAGCAGCAGTGATACCTCGGCTTTCCAGCTCACTAGCGTAGGCGATGTTGGCACTCAATAGGTCAGCATCGCCCTTGCCCTCAAGATAAAAGCAGTCTGCAAACTCGGTTACGTGATGCTCTTTAGTCCAGTCGCCGGCGGAGAATACATCCCAGGCGCCCCATTCACTGTGGGCGCATTGCTGCAAAAACGTGTCAGATTGGGCATACATTGATGCACCATTGCGTGCCCGAATATCCATATCCTTGCCAGCGTCCTCATAGGTCGTCCAATACCCGAGCCAGGTAAAGTCACTGGCGTATTGACCATCTGAGAATTCTGGCCACATCATCTGCGCAACATAGCCTTCAAATGCCTCGTTTTCGGTTGCCCATTCGTTCCAGCCAGCCGCGAATTTTTGAGACTGTTTATAGCCATCGACGCCCTCTTTAAAGCTACAACCGTAGATCTCTACTGGGGCACCCATGCTCCAAGTAGGTTCTGTTCCGGCATGGTTGTCCGCGATGGACTGTGTGTGGCATAGCATCAGTGTGCCGAGTAATAAGAGTTTGTTTTTCATTGTTTGAATCTCCCGTGAGTGTTTTAAAAGCGGGCACGGCGGGTTCGACGAGCCGCTTGTTGATGAGTTTGATCACTAGGGGCGATGCAGCACTGTTTCTGTATTAAGCATCTCGCCAGTGCAGTCAGCGTAAAGATTGAAATAGTCACGCGTCACCCTCCAGCCCCCGTTTGCCAGCATCGATCGTCTGGTCATGAAGCTCTCCATATCGGGATATACTGCAACGTGAGCAAATTCTCCGGGGGAGTCGGCGCCGCCGGCATGAGGCAGCATCACTAGCCAGCCAATGATGCCGCCCGAATCAGTCTGCATATCCTGAGCATATTCACGGTGCTTTGCAGAGAGTTCTTCGACGGTGACTCCCTCCTTACGGGTGCACCAGTTCCACGTAACATAGCGTTCGTCATCCTCGGCCATCGCTTTCTGGTCCGCATAAAGCATGGAGGCATGGGCCTGTTTGACGTGACATACGGCCAATGATTGCCAACGCTCATTAAGCGCCATTCCCTCCTCGGAGGTGAGCCAGGAATCCCATGCGGCGCCCCAGCGTTGGTAGTCGCTCACCAGAAACTCGACAAAATCATAAGGCCAGGGCCGCGCTAGATTCTGGTGGGAAAAGAGTGGAAACTGCCTAACGAAGACTGGGTCTATTTCGTTTTTTTCTGCCCACTCAAGATAGTCATCTATCATCGCTTGATAGTCTTCGAGACTGACACCCGGGTTGAGCTTGCACAGATTGGCCTGCACATTGAAAGGTTGACTCACGTTGATGTTGTCGATCATGTGGTCATTGGCTATCGCAAACGATCCCGTGCACATTGTTAGCAAAAGCGTCCATACGCTCGATGCAATAAGTTGCTTCATTTTTTATCCCCCGATGATGGTTTTCGTTGTGTGAGTTGCCGCAAATAACACGGCTCCCTCGCAGAAAATACCAGAGAGTTAGGCTCGAGTGGGACGATGCGTAGGTGATGAGGGGTGCTGCAAAAATGCAACACGCGGGGGATTGGAGAGGATAGTCACTCCGACGTCGTAGGGCGCGTGAGCAGGTAGAGCACGCCCCCACTGACAATAATGCCGGCGCAGATGAGGGCCTCCAGCGGGCGCTGCAAGACAATATAAATCAATGTCCAACCAGTGATACCCAAAAATATCAGAGGCGTTAAGGGGTACAAACTCACTCGAAACGGTCTCGGCAAAGTCGGTTGTCGCCAACGAAGCACGAACAGGCCCAATACGGTGGCAAAGGTATTCAGTGCCATGGTGGCGCCCGCGAAGACGAGAATCTGCTCAAATGAAGCTGTCCAAAGAAACAGCAGTGCCAGTCCAGATTGCATGGTAATGGCGGTGACAGGGATGCCATCCTGATTTTCTTGGGCTAACTGCGCAAAGCGGGGGTAATCCTGTCCGATGCGATGCAGGACTCTGGGTCCCGCCAAAATCATTGCGCTGATGGTAGAGACCAGCAGGAGAGCGAGAAGTGCGCCCATGAATATACCCAGCGTAGGACCAAACGCATATTGGGCAGCGATCACGCCGACCTCCACTTTGCCTGTCATGGCTTCCATCGGGGCTACTGCCAGGAAGACAAAATTGAGCAGACAGTACAATCCAGCCACCAACGTTGTACTGATGCCCAGTACCCAGGGTAGGCTGCGCTGCGGAGAAGAGAGTTCATCGCTAATATAGGTGGCGGCATTCCAGCCAGAGTATGCGTAGTTAACGTAGATTAGCGATACCGCAAAAACACCGCTTCCCAACGTGGCAACGACGTCTTCAGTCCACGCATATTCTGCCTGCTTATCAGTTGGGCTCAGTGCAAGCGCTGCCAGCGAAAATCCGATAATCAATAGGATTTTGACTGCAGTAAAGCTCGTTTGGGTCTCACCGCTTCGACGATGATTGCTGCAATGCGCAGCTGTCAGGGATATGATTGCAAGCGTGGCGAGCCAGAGCGGATCAACGTGCAGTCCACTGGAATTCAGGTAGCTTCCGAAAGTGAGCGCCGCGAGGGCGGTCGGTGCAGCGAACCCCACTGTGGCGGATACCCATCCGGATATAAACCCTGCGCAGGGATGATAAATCTCGTTGAGAAAGTGGTATTCGCCGCCGGATCTCGGCAGTGCGGCACCTAGTTCTGCATAGCTGAGTGCGCCGCAGAGTGCCGAGATGCCCCCCACCAACCAAAGCATCATGATGACCGGCGCAGACTGAATATCGATCAGCTGGAAACCCAGGCTGGTGAAAACACCGGTCCCAATCATGTTGGCAATGACAACCGCAGCGGCGACTTTGGGAGGGTAATGGGACAGTAGAAAAACCTCTTTAGGCTTTTAAAACCTTAGGACGAGAATGGGCCGGTGATCGCAGATAATTGTGGCTGGTAAATGCTGCGTTGGTATGAACCCCAACCGATAGTCCTGGTTGGGGTCCTTAACTTACTGAAGGATGATGCGCTATTTATAGGCCACTTTATGAACCACCTGATGGTCGATCATCGTGCGGATTTCCTCGTAGCCTTTCGCAATCGCATCGAGTTCATCATCATCATCGGCATACCGCTCAGCCAGAATCTCGTTCACTTTGTTCCATTTTTCTTCGCTGGGTTGGTAGGCCGCCATGTTCGGATATTCAACATTGAGCCATACGTTGGGTGAATCCGCGGCAGTCGAGACAAGGATGGTGT
>JADHNP010000041.1 GCA_016779445.1 Luminiphilus sp.
GCCCCGGGGTAAAGGGGACTGAAACCGTCACGCCAAATTCGGCTGCGGCGCGCTCCACACCCACGTTGCCCGCCAGCACGATCACGTCCGCCAAAGATACTTGCTTTCCTCCGGAGAGACGGCTGCTAAAGCCACTCTGTACCTCCTCCAGCACGGCAACCGCCTGCGCCAGAGCACCGGGGTCATTGATCGCCCACTGCTTCTGGGGTGCCAGACGAATACGCGCGCCATTGGCGCCACCGCGCATATCGCTGCCACGGAACGTTGAGGCTGACGCCCACGCAGTACTCACCAGTTGCGTATTGGTCAGCCCGGTCTCAGCGATGGCATCCTTGAGCTTGCTGATCTCGCGATCACTGATAACCTCGTAGTTTCGTGCCGGTAACGGATCCTGCCAAGCGAGAACCTCAGCGGGCACACCCTCTCCCAGATACCGATTCCTTGGCCCCATATCGCGATGCGTCAGCTTAAACCAAGCCTTGGCAAAGGCGAGTTCGAACTCTTCTGGATTTGCCAGAAAACGCTGTGAGATCTCGCGGTAGCTGGGATCAAACTTTAATGACAAGTCTGTGGTGAACATGACGGGTGCATGCGCAATACCCTCAACGTGCGCGTCCGGGATGGTCCCTGCCGCGGCTCCATCCTCGGGCTGCCACTGCACCGCGCCTGCCGGGCTGCGGGTCTGCTCCCACTCATACGCGAACAGATTAGCCAAATACATCATCGACCATTGGGTTGGCGTGGCCGTCCAAGCGCCCTCTAGTCCAGAGGTAACGGTATCTTCCGCATTGCCTTTACCGCAGGTGTTCTTCCAACCAAAGCCTTGCTCCACAATCGCCTCGCCCGTGGGTTCAGGGCCCACGCAGTTTGAGGGTTTGTGCGCACCGTGTGCTTTACCAAACGAATGCCCTCCCGCAATCAGGGCCACCGTCTCTTCGTCATTCATCGCCATACGCCCGAAGGTCTCACGAATGTCATGTGCAGCCAGCACGGGATCTGGGTTGCCGTTGGGCCCCTGCGGATTCACATAGATGAGCCCCATCTGCACCGCGGCGAGTCCCTTTCGAAGTTGGCGCCCTTCAGCGTATCGCTCGTCCGCCAACATCTTTGCCTCGGGGCCCCAGTAGACCCACTCTGGCTCCCAGTCGTCGGTGCGGCCACCGGCAAACCCAAAGGTCTTGAACCCCATATTTTCCATCGCCACGTTGCCCGCGAGGACCATCAAGTCAGCCCAAGAGATCTGGTTGCCGTACTTTTGCTTGATGGGCCACAGCAAACGACGCGCCTTGTCGAGGTTGCCGTTATCCGGCCAGCTATTCAGAGGCTCAAATCGCTGCTGACCACCATCGGCGCCACCACGGCCATCAGATGTTCGATAGGTACCTGCACTGTGCCAGGCCATACGCACAAAGAACGGACCGTAATTGCCGTAATCAGCCGGCCACCATGGTTGCGAAGTTGTTAATGTGCTGTTGATGTCTGCTTCCAGCGCATCAAGATCCAGCTTCGCAAACTCTGCGGCGTAATCAAAATCACCACCAAGAGGGTTGGCACTGCGCTCATTCTGCCTCAAGGGTGTCAAATCAAGATTCGCGGGCCACCAAGCCTGCGTGCTCTTGGGTGTACTTCTCGCCATCGAATCCGCAACAGGCAGGGCGATCAGCGCCGCAGCCAGCATCGTGTGGGCGATAGCTGTCCTCATCAAGTGTGTTTTCATTTTACTGTCCTCGTTAGCGAGACTTATTCAATCGTTACACTGTAGTGACTGTGTGGTGATTCTGACAACCTGATTGTTTAGAAAAAACTGATCGGATTTTCCGATCATAGCCGCGGCGCTGATGAGCGCTCATTGCTAATATTGCTTCCGCTCTGCTGGACACGAATTAGGCAGGCCTAAGCGACAAATGTGTGCGGTCTTAAGCCGCGGAGACTCACCCAGAATGTTGGCGCCTTCACCTAGCTATCGTTAACAAGCGTATCCTGGATCAGACTCCTTATGTTGGACTCCAATACATCCAGCGGCACCGCACCAGAACCCAGCACCACATCGTGGAATTGACGTAGGTCAAACTGGTCACCGAGGGTCTCCTTAGCCAACTCTCGCAGTTCCACAATACGCAACTTGCCAATCATATAAGCGGTGGCCTGCCCTGGCATGGCGATATAACGCTCAATCGCCCGCTCACAGTCGTACGTTGCGTTAGGCGTATTCGCCACCAGATACGCCACCGCCTGTTCACGGGTCCACTGCTTGTGATGTAAACCTGTATCAACCACGAGGCGAGCCGCGCGCCACAACTCCATGGCCAACCGGCCAAAATTGGACCAAGGCTCCTGATAAAAACCCATCTCTCGGGCCAAATACTCTGAATACAGACCCCACCCCTCGGTAAAGGCCGTAAAGCTAGTGTGTCGCTGAAAGTCGGGTAGATCGCCAAGTTCAGCAGAAATCGCACGCTGTAAATGATGACCAGGTAATCCCTCATGAAATGCCAGAGCCTCAAGGTCGGTGACAGGCATCGAGTTCATATCGTAGAGGTTTGCGTAATAAATGCCGGGGCGAGATCCATTCGGAGGTGGGCTTTGATAAAAAGCCTTACCAGCAGAGCGCTCGCGATAAGGCTCAACGCGCTTTACCATCAGGTCTGACTTCGGCAGCATCCCGAAGTAAGCCGGCAAGCGAGCAGCCATCGCATCAATGGCCTGTCTTGCAGCCAGCAAATAAGCATCACGACCCGCATCATTGTTCTCGTACCGCAAGGTGGTATCGCGACGGACCCGATCCAGAAAATCGACCAGATCACCCTGCGCATTCAATTCCGCCATCACGGTTCGCATCTCATTGTGGAGCCGTTCCACATTCGCAAGACCCGTCTGATGAATTTCTTCCGCTGTTAGGTCAGTAGTCGTAAAGACGCTGAGTCGGTTTCGATAAAACCCCTCCCCGTCGGGAAAGCGCCAAACGCCATCAGCAGACAGTGCCTGCTCTGCTTGCACTCGAATCGCCAAAATCAGACTACGATAAGCCGGCGCAACGGCGTTTAACAATGCATCTCGGGCGCTTTGCCTCAGACGCATTGCCACGTCAGAGGCCAACGGTAATTGATCAAGCTTGGCATTAAAGTCGTGCCAAATAACCGATGATACTCCGCTGTTATCAAAGGGCTCACCCGTGGTGACATTACTCGCTGCTTCGATGATCTTCGGCACCATCCAATCGACCAGGAACATGCCCTTTTCTGCGCGGATCTGAATTTGCTCAATCACTCCCTCGAAGTAATCGGGTAAATTATTCAATCTCGCCACATAAGCGAGTGCGTCCGCCTCAGAGTTAATAGTGTGGACATTAATCAGCAAACTCACCACGCTGGTATGAGGCCCACGGTATTGATGAATAACGTACTGGTGATGCCGGTAAGGCGCCCCGGCAAGTGTGCGTTCTAAATCACGTCGATATAGCTGATAGGATAGCAACCGCTCCCGTGACAATTGCGTGGTATCCATGTCTTTTAGAAACGTGAGGCGTTTTAGCGCGATATCCAGTGACTCGAGTTGAAACGCCTCAGAAACGTCATTCCACCTATCCTGATAATCGGTGACACCAAGATAGCTCGCGCTAGCGGGGGAACGGATTAGGTCCTCTCTCCAGGTCGTTGCAAAAAAATGCTCAAGACGTTGCTGCTCAGCAGATACCGGAGAGAGCGTTGCGCTCTTATTTACCGTATGATCAATCTCGCTTTCACATGACATCAACGCGACCAAACAAGCAAGGCCTACCAAGATGCGAACACTTCTTGATGTTGAAAACTCTGGCTGAAAAATGTGCTGACGGCATGAAAAGGCTCGGAAGTACATGGGGTATGTCCTTAGTAGAGACGCGCATCGCTGCACGGTATCACCGGTTTTTGGCAGAAGCTCCACCACTGTAGAGGCGCTCCAGAATAAGACCGGGGCGGATAAAGGCAGCGTTGGGACTGGTACTGGAGGAGCCGTAAGCGTGAGCCGTTAGCCATTTCCCAGAGCGAAATTAACAGTATAAGCACGCCTACCGCATCGACTGCGATGCTGACTCAAGGGGGGCCTGCGAATAAAGTAATAGATGCCTTGTCAATGCGCCTCAGCAACACCAGCTGGCGGCGCGCCCACTACAGGTACTCGACGGTGCTTTTTTCTCGACGGTCGACCACCAACTTAAGTATTTCTGGCCGAGCGTAGTGACCTGTTCCATCAAGCCATAGTTTGGCGCTATCGATATCATCGAGGTCGACCGTGACGGCAACCAGCTTTTCTTCTGTCCCGCTGTGCGGTTCAACGAGACTGGCGGTAAATGGGTGAATCACGGTGCTCCAGCCGCCGCCAACTTTCAAGAAGTCTTGAGGCCCAAGCGCTGCTTCCATGAAATCAAGCATCGTCTGCGTCACGGGACTTGATGCTGAGATAACAAAGCAGCCTCCACTAAGTGCGTGATTGCGCATCATTGCCTCGATCTGCAAGTTAGCAATCTCATCAAAGCCAGCCATTGTTGACAGGCTTGGCCATAATGCCGCGTGAATTTCCGCCTGCATCTCTATCATTGATTGCCGTGCGAGATTCATCGTGTGCTCCCAGCAGCATAAAGCACTTATGCGACCCACTGGCGTGTCTGGGGCAATGAGGCCAGAGCCGTCTCCTTGTCCCCAAATATATCGTTCCGCGTATGTCGGTTGCAGCTTGCGATGAATACCGATTAATCCGCTCTCGGGTGAGAAGAAGGCCGCGCTATTATGGCAAGTGCGACCCACCTGACGTCGCTCGCTCAAGCCCATTACTACGGTCACGCCAGATTGACGAGATGCGTCAGCAATTGCGGCCATCTCCGGACCATCTGCCACGACAGACTGTTGTTGATATTGAGTGTTGAGTTCAGCCTGGATTAGCGGTGGGTAGCAATTAATCCAATAGGGGAATCCGGGCAAGAACACTTCAGGAAATACGAGCAGCTCTATATTTTGCTGGCCCGCTAGTACTATCCACTCAGCCGCTTTTTGTGCGCTGGCGGCGCTATCCATGAATACCGGCGCCAGATGAGCAGCCGCAACTTTGACTTGCTTAGACATGTTTAATTTATCTCAGCGTAATAATCGTCGTTTCGAAAGACGTCTTTTACGACTTCACCCGCTGCACCTCGGTACAGCACCAAAACTGCTTCGAAAGTGTATATTCGCATGACTTAAGTAATATAGCGACGAATCTATTAATATCGATTTAATGTAACATCAGTCTGAAACTATGGAGATGGACTATGCACTTGAAATATCCCAAACCCAATCTGATAGCCTTTCCCCTTACTCTCGGGGCGTTAGTGCTCTTGGAGGCGGCACCCGGAGGGTCTCCTTCTGCGGCGTTTGCTCAAACTCAACCGCTTGAAACGGTGGTAGTGACAGCTCGGCGAACCGCCGAAAACCTTCGCGATGTGCCTGCCACCGTGAATGTGCTAACTGAATCGACGATCGAGGATGCGGGCGTCGAGACACTCGAGGACCTGGTAAACCTCACGCCTGGCGTAACCGTGGTAACCAACACGGCAGAACCAGGTGATACACAGGTGAATATTCGCGGCATCAACGGTGCGCGGGATGGTGAGAGTGCTGTAGCGCTGGTGGTTGATGGTATTTTGAAGACTAACACGGCAGTGCTCGCTCAGAATCAGGGTGACGTAACCCAGATTGAGGTGCTCAAGGGACCTCAGGGTGCTTACTACGGACGCAATGCAGCGGCTGGAGCGTTGGTAATGACCACTCGGAAGCCCGGCGAGGAGATCAGTGTTCGAGGTGAGTTAATTGGCGCCAACGACAGTACTTTTTCGGGATTTGTCTCCGCATCAGGCCCTCTGTCAGACAGCGTGGGTGGCTTGATTTCGCTAGATTACGGCGAGAGCGATGGCTTCTATCGGAATGTCGGTCCCTATCCGGAGGCTAACGGCGCTACTATTGACCCCTCTGAGACTTATGTCGTCAGCGGACGTTTAATTTTCGATCTGAGTGAGTCTTCCACCTTAGATTTGAAGGCACGCTTATCCGATCTTGAAGCGGGCTCGATTAGGTATAACACCGTATTCAATCTGCCCAATGCGGCTGCCGCGCTGGGGGCTCCGGGCTTTAGTGAAGATCCCGATGATCGTCCACCGCTATTTGAATCAAACATCCCGTCGAAGTCATGGCAGGAAACCACTGAATTGTCAGCCAGATTGGAGAGTGATTTGGGCTGGGGTACGCTCACGGCATGGGGCCTATATTCAGATGTTGAACAGGACTTTACCGTTGACGGCGCCGTGGCCGCATTCGGGTTTTTCAATGCGGCACCGGAGTGTCGCGACAGTGTTTCTGATCTATTCGCAGCGGGTTACACCCTCAACGCACCTCTCGCTCTAGGCCCAGTTCCCGAGGCTTCAACACTTGGTGCGTTCAGCGTGGCAGCGTGTGACGGTACTCAGTATCAACGGCGGGACCAGGAAGACTTAAGTCTCGAATTCGAGTTGGCATCAGACTCTGACGGCGCATTTAATTGGTCGCTGGGGGGCTATTATTTGACGCTGGAAAGAGAGGTCTCTGTCGCTATTGGTTACGATCGCGATCAGGGTGTGTTGCGCAACGAGCTTAACGGCCCAGACACGATCAACCCTACCGAGCAATTGGCGTGGGACAGATTCGACACTGACGTTTACGCGATCTTTGGTTCAGCAGAATTTGACCTGAGTGAGGCCCTCACGCTGTCTCTAGCGCTGCGGTACGACCGTGAAGAGAGAGAGGTCACAAATAAAGTCGATCCGCAAGCACGGAATCAGTATCTGAGAGGTGGCGGCATGCCGTTAAATGTCGGACTCGATGCCGGGCCAATTCTGGATCAGGAGGAAACTTTCTCTCAGGTGCAGCCTAAGGTGAGTATTGCTTGGGTGCCCTCAGAGCAAGTTACCGTGTTTGCTAACTGGGGGATTGGGTTTAAGTCCGGAGGATTTAATAACTCCGGAAGCCGTGCCACGATTGAAGGGACATTCAATAGCCCACTAATTGATTCCAACCTGAATATTCCAGATCAGTTTGAGAAAGAGACGTCTAGCGCGTTTGAAGTCGGTACAAAGGCGCTGTTTATGGACGGACGCCTCACCTTGGACGCGGCCGCTTACTACACTGATATCGACGATATGCAATTCTTTGAGTTTTTTGCTGGCCCATTCGGAATTTTGCGAGTGGTGTCGAACATTGATGAAACCGAAGTCTACGGGTTAGAGGCGGCCTTCAGTTTTGCAGCAACTGATAGATGGACAATCTTCGGCTCTGCAAACGCAAATGATAGTGAGATCAAAGCTAACAGCGCACGACCCGGCACTGAAGGCGGCAAGTCACCCTATACGTCTGACTATACGGCCAACCTTGGGACACAATTGTCATTTCCATTAGGAGGCGACATGGAGTTCACCTTGCGCGCTGACTATCGAGTCGTGGGCCCAACGTGGTTTTCGACTGTGCAGAATAATGATGTGCCGACTCAGAATGTATTTTTGTTCTTGAATTTCGGCTTTGATGTGCCGACCTCGCAAAATCTGGGAACGGGCAACTTTGCGAATACACAAAGGGAGCGTTACGAAGTCTTGAATCTAAGAGCCACCTTGCGCACCGATAATTGGCGAATAACGGCTTTTGCAAACAATGCTCTGGACGAGGAATTTCTCGCAGAAGTTATCCCAGCGCCAGAATTTGGTGGGTCTTTCTTTTCTCCGGGCGCGCAGGCGAGATACGGACTGGAAGTCGGATTTGATTTCTAGAAATCTTGGATGGTCGCTAACGTGCGGAACCCATAGAAAGGTGTGAGGTATCCGCACTGCCGCGACTCTCTACGAAGAGGAATATAACGGGGCCTGCTTCCAGTCATGTCAGAATACGTGCGGTAACGCCGAGGATCAGAGCTTGCTTGAGGGCTCTGTGTAGACCGCTACATTAGCGCGGGTCACACAATACCTGGCGTTGTATGTAAATGTGAGTACAGCAGCGCTAAATGACTGCACGTCAATGACTTGATGGACAGCTCGCCGCTGGCTCCTTTGTCGGCGGCGGTTTCTTGCTGCTGGAGCAAAGCGTCCCTGGTTGCGAACCACGCACCCATCAGAAACGCTCCATGGTAGTCAGGTGCCGGTAAGCTATGGCCATTTGGAATAAATGAAGCATCCCAGAGTTCAGTGCCTAGAACTCTAGCGATATGGGCTGGATCATATTTGACTGAAGCGTTGACACCACACTCCGGCGCATCTGCGGCCCAGCCTGCTGCTGCAGACTGAGAACAGGGAGCGTAAAGCCCCTCCGGGCGCGGTGCTGGATAAGCCGTTCTAATTCTGAGCCCATTACCAACACCGGCTGCAACAAAAACCGCGCCGTCAATCGTATCAATGAATCGGCGGACTGGGTGCTGTGGCAGCGTTCCCGCGCTCATCACTCGACTGGGAGAATCTGAGAACCACTCGCGTGTAGCCTGTAACCACCTGTCTTCAGGAAGCGGCTCTACGATGACTTTTACGCTCGAGGCTACAGATTTAATCCTGTGCAAATGTGGCGCAAGTAGATCACGTTCCTTTACGTGCAAACGACAAGGCAAGTCAATTCGGAGTAGTGACTCTCTCGGGTCGTAGGCGATCGCGGCTCGATATCCCACATCATAGTTATTGCCGGCTTCCAAAAAGCCGATACACGTTCTGAGCATGAAATCGAGATCGTTATTTGGACTCGTCAACCGGCATGCGGACGCGCGCGAGTAGAAGGGAAAAAACACCGCCTGATCGCGTATCCTGCTCCAAATCGTCATTAGGTGGCTACCATTCCACTTCGGCTCTTGTGAAATCAGATAATGCTGGAAAAAGCTCTGTTGCTCTTGCTCCGAGAAAATAGCCAAACCGTCTAACAGTAACGAGGTCACTCGCTCTGGTATGAGTTCAGCGAGTTGAAGTGCAATCGCCGCGCCGGTGTGAGTGCCATAAAGACAAAAGGATTCTATTCCGAGTGAGGCGATTGTTTTCCGGATAACACCAGCAAAGTCCGCAAGAGTCTTTGTCCCCTCGGGCAAGGGGTCACTAGCGCCGTAGCCAGGCGTATCAATTGCAATACAACAAAAATCATTGCTGAGGCGTTTCATAAGAGGAATGAGGGAAGTAGAAGAGCGTGGAGATTCGTGGAGTAGGACTAGCGCCGGCCCCTGTCCAATTGCCCTCCAATGAATAAAGAGGCCGTCGAGCTCTACAAAACCGCGTCTCATAAAGCTTTAGAAGCCCAAATTACCCGGTGAGCACAGCAATTTTGGATCAACCTCTTTCTTGATCGCTGACAAGATTTGATCTGCAGTGCGGGATAGACGCTCCCTGTAGGCGTAGCTTTTCCCCAGTTGAAGGTGAAGTGCGCCACATTCATCTAACTGTTGAATAAGCATCTCTCTGAGCTGAATAACACGGTCGGTTCGCTGACTTGCCTCTTTTGACGGTTCAATCACCACTCTTTTTGCAATATCGCCGGCAAGCGAGTGAACGGGAAGCAGCGGTGCAGACCAGAGAAACATCGGTTCTATAAGCGCACATTTACCTGGCCAAGACATCATCATCCAGGTCATTGAAATACCCTCTCTGACAGCATTCTCCCCCTGTTTATCCATAAACTCCGAAGTACATGAAGCGAGTTCAATTAGTCCTGATATTGCGCTGATGCCATGCACAGGTACCCAACGCTCTCCTCTAGGTCCTAGCATCCCGCGGAGCGAATAGGGACGAGAATAAAAAATGGCTGGCACTGCACTAGAGACCGGGATTGCACCATGTGAAACAGCTAACGCATCGAGTTCTGCAATGACTCTCGAACTCTCGACTTTAGATGTAGCTTCTATTGTGACGTGCACGCACGCCACCTCTTCATCATCATGCGGGGTAAAGCTGAGTTGTGACAATTGAAAAAAAAGTTTCAAACGCGCCCCATTGGTGTTGCAACTTCGGAGCGTATTCCAAGCCAGCTTAATTTTTTCGCGCACGCCAATTGTAGCGATATCGCGCACTCGCTTTATTGGCAAGGCGATGAGTAGTGGATTAGCCTCGGTCGCAGAGAGCTTCGTGATTACCTCTGCGCTATGCGTGAGATTCCGAGTCGAATAAGAGCGATGAGAGACAATTTTCGGCTGAGATTCTAGGCGCAGGTGCGCTCTAACGATAGTGCCGAGAATCCCTCCTGAACCCATGAACAGTCCAATAAGATCAGCGCCCATCATTCGATGGCACCCTCGTTGCTTATCACCCCAGTGACATGCACCGACTTTCAGCAACTCTCCACCGGGAAGCACCACCTCTAGGCCGATGACACTCTCAAGGCCTACCGGCAATCCTTGTGCGATGGCGCCGCCTACGGTCGATCTTGAGCCCGATATAGGTGGTGGTATGGCAAGGCGATAGCGGCCGTTGGCCAGCAGCTCATCAATCATTTGCCAACGAACTCCCGCCTCAACCGTTATTACACGATCAGTCAAGTTCGGTGGCGATACTTTGGTCAGCTTTGAAAGATCCAATAGCGCAGTATTGCTACTGTTAGGTAGCACCCCCGCGGTATACGATAAACCTGCACCGCGATTTACTATGGGAACGTCATAGTCACTTGCGCTTGTCCATATAGACCCTACTTGATCGATTGAGTCGGGGTAGAGCACTACGAAAGGACTGTGATCTCCTGTAAAGAACACATCGTTGGCCGCTTTTTCAAGAGTATCCAGCGAAGCATCTATGCTGAGGTCGCTTGGCAGAGAGTTGAGGAATGACTCGCTATTGCTCGACACTGAACTCTTCCACCAGCGCGCGCTTCAATATCTTCCCAGTGGCGTTTCGTGGGAGTACATCTACAAAATGGTAGTGTTTGGGTAACTTGAAGCCAGCAACATCATTGCGTAGCCAGGCAGTAATATTTTCGGCAGACACTTCCTCAGAGATCACAACTGCCGCATGAATACTTTCTCCCCACTTAGGGTCACGGATACCAAAGACTGCACATTCGATTATGCATGGATGCTCAATCAAGACATTTTCAATTTCGCGAGGATAGACGTTGATCCCACCCGATATGATCATGTCGTTTTTTCTATCTACAATGTAGATGTGACCGTCACTATCGCGCTTGGCAATATCGCCGACGCTAACCCATCCATCTGAAATTGCTTCTGCGGTTGCCGATGGGTTATTCCAATATCCAGTGAAAAGAGCAGGGCCACGAGAAAATAACTCCCCCGGCATATCCACTGCAACCTCCTGACCCGACTCATCGCGCAAGGATACTTCTGAAGCGACGAATGAAGTCCCCACACAGTTGAGTTTATGCATCTGATATTCGGGTCTTAGATTTGTGACAATCCCTGCCTCAGTTGAGCCATACGTTTCATTTAGGAGGTCGGGACCAAACAGCTCAACGATGTCTTTCTTCAGCGGATGAGGAAGAGCGGATGCGTTTGAAATAATGGATTTTAGAGTGTGAGTTTCACGGACAGATTCTAAAACTTCTTTATCTAAATTAAAGATTGCCTGAAAGTGCGCGGGCACCATGAATACGCCATCTGCCGCTCCTTCACCTAGTTTCGTTATTACTTGCTCTGCGTCAAATTGAGAAAGAATTTCCACTGTGCCACCGAAAAACAACGGGGCATATCCAAATGCAAAGCCTGCTCCATGGCAGAGCGGGGCAATTGCCAGAAAGTAACAGTCGCTTGAGAAGCATGGATACTCCGCCGCCAACCCATAAAAAGTCATGACTCTTGAGCGATGCGAGATCATTACGCCTTTAGGTTTGCCAGTAGTGCCGGACGTGTAGGGAATCGCAAATATAGCCTCTTCGCTTATTTCAGCATCGATACAAGCTTCTGCAGTCGGCACGGGGCTATCAATGAGCTGACACTCAAATTCATCGGGCACGAGTGCTTCGCAACTTGGGTGGTAAACAATGAGCTTGGCGCCAGCGTCTAGAATAATGTCCTGTGCTTCCGCTGCAGATAATCGATAGTTTACTGTGGCAACCGCGACACCGACTTCAGATAGTGCGCTGATGTATTCATAATATTCGATACAGTTGGGGGAGATCAGCGCAACAACATCTCCAGCACTCAATTTCCATCTATTTTGCGCCATACACTTGATCGCATCGATTCGATCAGCGAGCTCGCTGTAAGTTCTGGTACCACTATCAGATTTGATAGCTAACTTGTTTGGAGTGCGTTTTACAGAAGCCCGCAAACCGCTGGTGAGCAGATTTTGATGCGCCATATCAGGTAACCGATGACTATTTGGAGAGCTTGAAAAGATCGATTGCGTTTTGACGCATAAACTGGCCTTTGGCGGTTTCTCTGAATCCATGATCATCTATTTCTTGCACGGCCCTTTCAGGGTCAATTACCGGCCAGTCTGTCCCAAACATGACTTTGTGACTGCCATAGGTATTCATGTAGTGCTTTAACGATGCAGGTAAGTGCTTTGGCGCATAGGCATCGATACCAATAAATACATTTTCATGTTTCCACGCCATCGCAATCATCTCATCCGTCCAAGGCACACCAATGTGAATGCCGATTAATTTAAGATTTGGAAAATCCAGAGCGACCTGATCCAGCAAAATGGGCCTTGCGACTGAGGGCAGCCGCACTTCTTTTTGATAGACCAGGTTCTGCCCCACCTGCATCATTATGGGTATATCCAGCTCTTCGCAGCGGGAGTAAATGGGATAACACAACGGAGAGTCAGGCGGCATACGGAACCAATGAGGGTAAAAATGTGCCCCGACAAAACCTAGTTCTTTTACAGCGAAATCTAGCTCTCTGAGTTGCTCAATGCCCCGCGTCGGATCAACGCCAGCGAGACCTGAAAATCGATCAGGATAGGCCTCGCAGTAATCGGAAATCTGTAGATAAGGAATCTCGAAGCTGCCTTTCCAAGCTCGGTCACCCGCCCGCACGGCAATTAATAAGCTGCGCTCAATGCCAGCGGCATCCATTTTTTTAAGGTAGTCCTCTATGGTAACGCCATCTCGCATTTCGACTGGCATCCTGATCTGCGACATAAAGGCAGAATCAAATCCCGTTTGTCCTTCTCGAACTTCGCGTGGGGTGAAGGCATTTACAACGATATCGATAGTTCCATTCTCAGGCATAAGTGTTCTGCTCCTCACTTTCTCTAAGTTCAGTAGTCGCTGTCAGAGCACTACAACCTACATGGAGGGCATAGGCGCCGAGCGGTGCAGCGATACTCCCTACAATAGCCAGTGAAACTCCGACCATAGCGGTATCATCAAGCCCATAATCTGTAATTAGTGCAACTAAAGTCGGTCCAAATCCGATTCCAACGAGGTTAAGACAAAACAAATAGATTGCTGAGATTTGTGCTCGAAGATGGGGGGGCGCAGCAATCTGAAGCGCTGAGGCGGCTGACCCAAACGGAAATGCGGAAAAGAACAGCAACGCCGCGAACAATACTGAACTTAATAATAGTGAATTAGAAAAGCCAATTGCGATACAGATTGGCGTGAGGCATATCCCAGCAAGACGGGATGATATGAAGGGTGCAGACTTTTCACCTGATTGACGAAGTCTGTCTGTATGCATCCCGCCTGCGATCATGCCAGCACCGCCAAATACCAGAATAAGTGTACCGAGCATTGGCCCCACTTCTCCGGCGGTCAGGCCGTAGGCCCTGATAAAAAAGGTCGGCGCCCAAGCAATGAAAGCGTTGAAAACCAAACCGAGCAGCGAATAGCCAGTGAAATGTAACAGGAACGTCTTGGGCTCACCCGAAATAAACCGGAAAACATCAAGTAACTTGGCTTGCTTGCTACCACCGACTGCATTCGGGCGAGCCGGCTCCTTGATCGTGGTTACGAGAAGGGCAACGAGGAGGCCGGGCAGCCCGACGATGAAAAAGATAAGTTGCCAAGCTTCGACTCTACCCAAAAGTGGCAGTGTGACGCCTTGACTTTGTAACGCTGCCTGCACGGCTAATCCGCCAACGATGAATGCCAGCCCAGCTCCGACATAGACTCCCGCGGAATACAAACTTAGAGCAAGTGCTAGCCGTTTTTTTGGAAAGAGATCAGTAATGAGCGAGTATGCAGCGGGTGACAAAGCAGCCTCGCCCACCCCGACGCCCACTCTCGCAAGAAATAAAGTGGAGAACCTGCCTGCCAAACCGCAGGCAGCGGTCATAAGACTCCAAACAAGAATGCCAACGGTAATGATTCTCTTGCGAGAGTAATGATCAGCTAACCTTGCAATTGGGATGCCTAAAAAAGTGTAAAAAACTGCAAAGGCCAGCCCGTGTAGCAAACTCACTTGTGTGTCGCTTAACGAAAGCGCTGCCTTTACCGGTTCGACTAGAAGCGAGAGAATTGTCCTATCAATAAACGAGACGGTATAAGCAATAAATAGGACTCCCAGACCATACCAAGCCTGCAGCTCGGTATTCTCTGAGGCGCTTGAATTGACGCGCATCAAACTCAATCTCGATAATTATACGGTTGGTCTTCGATAGGCTTGGAAATACTCAAGCCCACACTTTGCATACATCATCGCTACTAACGACATATCCAAACAACATATCGATGGATTTCAGTGCGACCGCATGCCTGTCATCTTCATATTCGGCGACAGCGTCACTCACAACGAACGTCCGGTAATCACGTTGGCTAGCATCACGCACGGTGGTCTCCACGCAGCAGTTGGTTGTAACACCACACACAACGAGATTCTCCACCGTTAAATTTTTCAAAATGCCATCTAGATTTGTGCCATAAAAAGAGCTTGGACGATTTTTATCAACAATAAAATCATGCTCTTGCGGCGTGAGCTCGTCTACAATCTGGCTATCCCAGGTATTCGCGATCAGGGTTTGTCCATTTTTCAAGCTTGGGACTAACTCATTGGCCATCAGGCCACCGTCGAGGTAGTCTCTGCGGTAAACGTATCGAGTGAAAATAATCGGAAGCGCCCCCGCTCTCGCAGCGGACACGAGTTTGACGCAGGGAGATATAGCGGGGCGTAATCGACTAGCGGGCAGTCCAACAGCGTTAACAGACCCCGCGTCATCACAGAACCCATTTTGCATATCGATGACAAGTAGAGCTGTTTTTTTAAGAATTTTCTCAATCATGCGTAAGCTCTACTTGCTGAGATACTAGTCCACACCACACACCTTAGTGTCAGTTTGTGCGAGCCTTTAATGTGATTAGCCATGTTCTGGGCTCGCCAGGATAAATCGACACGAATCCAAACGGTGCAAAGGCCAGCGTGGCAGTGTTGTACTCCTCGTCGCTGCAGTTGCGGCATGACAGGGCAACACTAAATCGACTATCTGCACTTTCCCAGCCCAGAGAGGCGGAGAGCAGACCAATATCTCCAGACCGTCCCAAATCCGTGTTGGGTGGGTCGGTGAAGTGATCTTCGGTGTACTGATAATCAGCGTTTAGTCGAACTTGTGACCCTCCAGCCATGGGCCAGATGTTAGTGAACCCAAGCTTAAAAGAGGATTCAGGTAAACGTTGCAGCTTACTACCCAAAGAGGCGCCAACCGCCGGATCTACGTCCTTGTACTCGCCATCAGAAAAAGCGACGAAGCCAAAGATGTCTAAGTTTTCACTGATCCGCATGGTGCCCTCGATCTCGAGACCTTGAACTTTTGCGTCATTCGTAAATACAGCAAAGTTGCCTGTATCGGGATCCGTAGCGGAATTGAAGAGATCCTGATAATCGTAATAAAAATACTCCGAATTCAGTCTTGCTCTACCATCAAGAAGGGAGGCTTTCAGGCCGACCGCCAGTGAATCGATGACTTCAGGCTCGAAAGGTAAGACCTGAGTGGGGTCGTTAGTTCTGGCCGCCCATCCGCCTGCTCGATAGCCTTCGGTAAAAGTGACATAACCATCGAGATCGTCATTGAACGCATACTTTAAGCCAATTTTGGGGGTGAAGTCGTTGAAGTCAAGTTCAGTTGGCGTTCCCAATGCGTTGAGCGTGGCAGAGTTCCAAGTCGGTGAGCCACCAGTGAGGGAAAAGCCGGGGGGAACACCCACTGCAGCTTCAATATCGATAGACTTCTCGTCTCGCGTGTACCGGCCGCCCAAGACAATCGAGAGCTTGTCGGTTACGTCAAATGTTCCATCAAAATACGCAGCGATACTCTCGACATCGACGTTGTATTCTCGCGCCAACAGGCTCCCTAGGAAAAAACGATCTCCGATAAAGGAATAGCTGTCCTCATCAAAATAAAACACTCCAGCCGAGTACTGCAGACGATCATTAAAGGCCGAGCCACTGACTTTAAATTCCTGGCTAAGCTGATCGCTGTCGTTGATAGTGAAAAGATCGAATATATTACCGTCGCTCAGATCCAGCTCCCACTTTTGCAACGTCGTTCTACTTGATGTGATGGACTGAAAGCTTAAATTGGGAGAGAGATCCCAGTTGACAGTCATAGCAATGCCATCCGTTTCGGACTCGTTAGAAATATCAGTCCTACTTGATGACTGAAATAAGTCATCTGGAATGCCATTTAAAACATTAAGTGCGTAAACCCCATTTTGATCGCTAGTGCTGTCATCCGCCGTGATGATCACTTCGACATCTTCAGATGGGAGCCAGCGTAAGCCTGCGCGCCAACCCCAAAAGTCGACGTCATTGACGTCTTTCCCTAGAAGCGCATTGTCTACATAACCATCACCAGTTTGCGAAAGTGCGTTTACTCGCAGAAAAAGGGTGTCGTCCATCAGCACCACATTGGCCATACCTTTGACATTTATCCTGTCAAATTCGCCGTAACTAAACTCGCCCGCCAACACATTTTCATCCTGCGGCTTGGTTGTCACGACCTTAATAGCACCCGCGTTAGTGTTGCGACCATAAAGTGTGCCTTGAGGCCCCCGTAGGACTTCGACTCGCTCAACGTCATACAAGCTGAAATTATTTACACCCTGTCTGGCGATGTAGACGTCATCGAGATAAAAACCCATGGCCGTATCGACGGTAACGATAGATTCGGTTGTGCCAACGCCCCTCAGAAAAACTGTGGTGGCCGTGCCTTGCCCCACATTATTGACGCCCACAAGGTTGGGAACGTTGTTAACAATGTCTTTCACGTTAAAAGATTGTCTTCGCTCGATTTCAGAGGCATCGAAAGCGCTTACAGCAAGTGGAACGTCTTGCAGAGAGCCCTCTCGGCGCTCGGCAGTGACAAAAACCTCTTCAAGGACAAGCTGATCGTTCTGCGCGCTGATTGTCGGGTAATACCCCGCCGCCGCTAAGGCAGAAAGAGTCGTCAACGCTGTCCTAAATTTTCTCGCTTTCATTGCATCGCCTCTCATTTTTTGATCATTCAAACTAAAAGATAGCATATGTAAGCACCTTCGCACCTCATGCTTCAACAGGTGAAGGTTCGAGACACCCTATGACGCCTTAGTTGAGCAATCGGAAGTCAGCGCAAGAGTTGGCCAACCCATACCCACCGAGAATTTGAAGCACATTTGGGCTGCGCTCACCTCAGGCACAGGGCCGAGGGCGTCCGTTGCGATATCTGCCAAAATTAGCAGCTAATGACCTTCTCCTGAAAAGACACTACGACTCCACCCCAGCTGTACCGTCCATCGGATCCCTTAAGTAGCAGCCCTTCTAGGTATCACGCGTTGGCTCGGTTAGCGACGAGCGACTGGATGATCGCGTAGGCACTCATTAGCCTCAATAGGAGCCCATGACACCGTCGACGCGTTTTATTACTATACCGTCCAGACGGTTTATTTATGGTGCCTGATGAAATCAGAAATCACCCGCACGCGCATTCGCGTCGCGGCGGCGACAGTAATCGAGCGCGACGGTGCAGGCCATCTAACACTCGCAAAAGTCGCGT
>JADHNP010000042.1 GCA_016779445.1 Luminiphilus sp.
AGCGACGCCCAAGATCAAGGGCATACCATTCGTCAGGTGTTTTTTCATAGTGCTGGCGTCCTCTCTGCCATTCACCATGACGCTCTCCCCACTTGGTATTTGCTTGCGCAGCGCACTGGTGGAGAGTTTCTGTTGTGCAGTCAGGCCGTTGAGGAACACCGAGTCGAGATCTTGGCTCCCTTTGTCGTAGGAGGCCTTGGGGCGCTGGTAGAGGCGGCGGTGCGGGCGGACAGGGTGGTCTCTTTTGTCTAATTCGAAGCACTGGTTTTTGACCATCTCGGGCGGTGCGGATGGGGATCTAGGTTCGATGCGAGCGGGAGTTGATCTGGCGCTGGCAGCGGGGGCCTTTGGGCAGGAGGTCACGCTGGTTTTTTCAGGGCATGCGCTCAACTTGCTCGCGCAACAACCCCTGAATCAAGAGCCGCTATATCGCTTGCTGGGGTCCTTACCTTACTACGACATTGATCGCGTATTCGCATTAAGCGAGCCAGAACAAGGCGGAGCTTACCGAAACGATCTAAGCATCTTGCCTCTCGAGCCCAGACAATGGTGCGAGATGATGTCCGGTGCCGACATCGCGGTAAATTATTAATGCATATTCACTTACTGTATCGACTTGAACGTATTTCCGATCTTGCGCCCTTGTTGACTGCAACTGACACCGTCATTCTAATGGATGAATCCATGGCCAATGACCCTCGCCTCACCACCTGCGCTTTACCCTGCGACGTAAAGGTGCTGCGCGATCACTCCCCGGGGGCCGAGCACAGCCTCTCAAGAACAGAATGGGTAGAATTATTGCATGCGCATTGCCATTGGCTTACTTGGGACTGATCGATGACGCTCGAAGTCGATTTACAGAGCCTGTGCGACGCTAATGGTTTTCTGGCTCACCAAGGCAACTGGAATGAAGATATCGCTTGTAGGCTCGCTCGGGCAGAGGGGATAGAACTTCTTGACGCGCACTGGGAGGTTATTTCTCTACTGCAGGCGTTCTATCAGCGCTTCGGCGACTCGCCAGCCAATCGCGCCTTGGTCGCCTACGTCAAAGAACATCTTGGGTCAGACAAAGGAAGCAGTCTTTATCTGATGACATTATTTCCAGGGTCACCTGCTCGCGTTGGGAGCCGGATAGCTGGACTCCCGAAACCCAAAAACTGCCTCTGAGCGTTTCTAGGTGCTACCTGATCAATATCAACCCGAACTCTGTGACTCACTGTTCGTCACTAAAAGCAGTGCGGCGCAGGCGCTACTATCGCCATTTTCGGCTCCTCAACCCGTATTGTTTTCGTCGCCACCCAATGGCTATCGACTGCGTGCAGAGTTCAGAATCTGGCACGATGGTGATGATCTCAACTACGTCATGTTTCCTCCCGGCCAGCGGGACAAGCCTCAGGTTATCCGTCACTTCCCTATCGCGGGATCCAAAATTACCGAAAGCATGGCGCCACTGAGAAAATGTTTGAGAAATACTCCGACACTGAGAAAGAAATTATTTCAGATTGAGTTCCTATCGACCCTCAGCGGCGAACTACTTATTACGCTGGTCTATCACCGCCCTTTGGATGAAGCTTGGGAGGTTGAGGCCCGCGCTCTGGCAACACGCCTTGGGTGTAAGTTAATTGGTAGAAGTCGAAAACAAAAAATCGTGCTAGAAGATGAATGGGTAGATGAGACGCTGGAGGTTAATGGCGAACAATATCGGTATCGCCAACCTGAGCAGAGTTTCACTCAACCTAACGGCCCCATCAATCAAATGATGATGCAATGGCTTTTATCAGAATGCGAGTCGACAAACACAGACTTACTCGAACTCTATTGCGGTATTGGTAATTTCACATTGCCCCTTGCACAAAAGTTTCGGCAGGTATTGGCGACAGAACTGAGCAAAAAGGCGACCGAGGCAGCCCACTGGAATGCTGCAATGAATAAAGTCAGCAATGTTAGTTTTGCTCGGCTCTCGGCCGAAGACATGACTTTGGCATTGGCAAACACCAGACACTTTCGGCGACTGGAGCACTTACCCCAACCGCTGTCTCAATATGATTTCTCTACCTTGCTGGTGGACCCACCCAGAGCCGGATTGGATCAAGCCACTCTCACACTCGCAAGTAGCTTCGAGCGCGTGGTCTATATCAGTTGCAATACTGAATCGCTGCGCGACAATCTTAAGTATTTGATGCCCACTCACTGTATAGATCGGCTGGCTTTCTTCGATCAGTTCCCCTATACCAACCACTTGGAGTCGGGCGTAATACTAAAGAGCCGAGCATTATGACCGCGATAACACGTAACCAGATATTAGCGCTTCTTCAAAACCACCCAGGCTGGAGGCTTGAGGACAGTTGGCTGGCCCGAGATCTCCAGTTCAGCAATTTTCAGAGTGCGTGGCAATTCATGAATTTTGTTGCGGAATGCGCTGAGCAACAGGACCATCACCCGAATTGGTATAATGTGTACGGCACGGTGCAGATCCGCTTGTCTTCCCATGATGCTGGCGGTGTCACAAAACGAGATTTTGCTCTCGCCACAAAAATAGACGAATACCTATCACAATCGGAGTTTGTTGATTTACCGGCAACACCTATCCTTCGAGCATAACCACAGGAGAACATTAAATGCAGCGTGCTTTCTATGAAGCCAGCGTTTCTTGCTATCGACAGATTCTGGACAGCACCGCCAACGTGCTGAAGGCTGGCCAAGACTATGCAGATTCAAATGGTCGGTCGCTTGATGAGATCGTTCAGTACCGTCTGCACGAGACCATGTTGCCATTTAGCTTTCAGGTTATTTCGGTATGGCACCATTCCTATGGTGCCATCAAAGGTATGCGAGACGGCGTATTTTCTCCGCCACCGAGCAAGCCAGACATCGACTACGCCGGGCTTTGCGCTTTGGTGGACGAAGCGAGAAGTTTCATGGACGAAGAAAGCCCTGAGTCCATGCAGGCACTGTCAGGCCAGAACATGCTTTTCAAAATGGGTGATACGGAAATTCCTTTTACCACCGACAATTTCCTCGCGACGTTTTCCAAACCTAATTTTTATTTTCACGCCACAACGACTTATGCGGCCTTGAGAGCAATGGGAACGCCTCTGGGGAAAATGGATTATTTGGGCACTATGTCGATCGGGCACTGACTGCCCTGATCTCATCGCGACGATCTAAATAGGGCCTGCTGTATGTATTCAGACAGTCAGAAAAGATTGAATCGCTGAGCTCACACCGCGCTCGCTAAGCATCGGCGCGTGGCCAACATCGGGCACCGAGAGCACGGTGCACTGATCGTGTCGCTGGCGCATCTTCGCCACACAATCTTCAGAAAGAAGATCAGTGCGGTCGCCCCGTACTAACAGTATGGGTACCGTCTCGAGGGCATCAAACATCTCCCAAAGTGTATCGGACTCGGTATCGGCACCCTCGGCCTTGAGCGGCTCGACAATACGCGGGTCGTAATCAATGACTATTTTACCCTTGCGGTCGACATAACTTTGCCTAGCAAAATAGGCCCACTGCTCTTCGTCCCACAGCGGGAAAATCTCTGCGGTCGTTGACTTGATGTAGGCGGTCGCAGAGTCCCAATTATCGAAGGGGCCCGCCGAGCCAACATAGGATTTGATGCGCTCTAGGCCTGCTGTGGCAATTTCAGGCCCGATGTCGTTAATCACCGCACGCGAAATCAATCCGGGATACAAAGCATTCAAGGCGAAGGTCATCAGACCGCCCATAGAGGTGCCGATCACCCCGACACGCTCAATGTTCAGGCTCTTTAATAAGCAATGCATATCGTGAACGTAGTGAATGATCGTGTAGCGCGAACTGTCGTTGTCGTATTGCGATAACCCCCTACCACGCTGCTCGGGAACTAGCACTCTGAAATGAGCAGCCAAATCGGGCGCCAAATCCTGAAAGTCACGACTGTTGCGAGTGAGTCCATGCAAGCACATCACCACTGGCGCTGAGACTGATGGGCCAGAATAATCTCTGACATATAAGGATAAGCCGTCGTCAGTTTGGAAATAGAGATCCTCGAAAGCACTCATACTGCTTGCTGATACCGATTGGACAAGGCCTCATAAACAGCCTCTGGATAGTCTGCTGCCGCATCATCGAGGGTCTCTAAAATTTCAACAAGATGCTCGTTATCTTCCCTTCCGCACCAAAGCTTGACGTAGGTACCATCTTTATAACCGTTGTCCTGTCGGAAAAAATTCAGCACATTTTTGCCAACATACTGCCGATAAAGCTCTTCTGGCGACAGCCCACATGCGCTCATGAGGACGGCAAAGTGAGGCACCGAAAATGAGTGTGTTTCCAAAGCGTTTTGCGCCAACGCTTCGGTCGCTGCGTGAATATCTGAAATCAGTTCGCTCTCAAGCAGCATATCAGCGCTGATTGTGTCAGCGAGGGTTTCGAGATTGGACCGGGTTGTGAACAAGGCCGACATACCGAAATGCCAAATATCTACGACTTCCAGCCTAACCTGATCCATATCGGGTTCTTGTTTTTTCCACCACTTGTAACCCACGTGATCCATCAGCTCACCACACTCGATCCATACTGCTCGGTACCAAGCGAAATCCTGATCAATCCAATGCTCATGAATCCGAGCATTCATTCGGAACTGCATCTCCAACATATTTTTGACTGCTGTACGCTTCACCTCGGGCAAACCCTCATCTTTCTCAATCAATGAATAGAACCGATGCTTACGCCCTCAGCGTGCGAGACTATTGCTAGACACGTGCGATTGGCGTAGCCCGACTGAACATAGATTCCCGTCATATCTCTCGCCTATTCATAGGTCGAGAGATCTTTATCGAAAAACACCTCTGAACGGGAAAATGCACCTGCCGCCGGCTAATCATTAACGGGAATCGGCAGATGAAACGGCGCTATGGGATCAGAATGGGGCATATAGCGGCTACCACATTGCCACAGGATTGATCACCATCTGAACGGCTCCTTTTAATCGTGCTTGCCCGAGCACAAACATAAATTCCTTCACGCCATCATCTGCAAGGCGTCCGGTATTCATTGTCTCAAGAATGTATATGCCGTTTTGCTTGAGTAAAATCGCGTGATCATAAAATACCTTGTCGCCAGAACGCGCGGGTACGGCGCCCAACCCCCACGTATCCGCACCCACTGCGAGAGGCTTCATGTCAGCCAGGAAGTCGGCTGCCTCGTTGGTGATACCTGGGATCGTACTCACCCATAACTCGGGATCCGACGAAAGCTTGGCGTCGGTCCACCCTGTATGGAGCAGCACAACGTCTCCTTCACCCACCGATATACCTTGGGCAGCCATAGCGGCTTGAATATCTTCACTAGTGATGGGTTGCGCCGCCGCTAGATATTCGACGCCGAAGTGCGCAGCCATGTTTATTAATACGCCGCGAGCGACCATCGGCGGAATTTGACTGATATCGAGCTTCGTCAGGCCTGTAATCGAAGAGAAGTCTTGCCCCTCATTACAGTTGTAGAAAGTGCCGCTTTCGCCGAGGTGCCCAAGACCATCCAGCTGTGGCCCCGTCCCGAGCCACATCTGCACAAGGTCGTCATTAACACTGACCTCCCAGCCGAACTTATGTGAGCCTTCCTTTCTAAAATGCAAATCAGGTTGCACGACCTGCAGCGCAGTGTAACGAGGCGGGTAAGCTGGCATCCCCGGAGCAATCACAATTCCCAGCGGATGACTGACTCCCTGCTTCACCAACGCTGCTGCGGCTCGAGTCCTCTCGGCAGTAATACGATTGGCCGCGCCAATCTGATCATCAACACCCCATTCTGATGGCTGGCAAACCTCCGCCATCGGACCCATGGACAGACTCCATAGCCATACCATCATGACAATGTGTAAACGCACTTTGACCACCCCGCTCACTCGTTCTTCATTGACAAAAGAGGTTTGCATGGAGGGGAGTCGGAAGGCAACAAAATTTTGACACCTCCCATTTTTAATGCTCCCAGGTCAGCGCCTACCGCTGCCGCGCTCAGGCTTTTGAGGAACACAAAAGCGACTGATCAGTCGCCGTTGTTAAAGACCAGTCGCCCAGCATAACTGCGATCGCGTTGACAACTCGACAGCGCCCTATTCTCTTCTTGCACCTCGGGGTGTGCATCAAGGAAAGACTGCCAGGCATCAGCTGTAACCCCCCGGTGTTCGAAGGTATACCAGTGGTTCATCTGTACGTAGTCATATGGCCAATCAGGCTCAAACCCCAGATATGGCGTAAAAACATGAGAGCCCCAGCCCGCAAAGCCCGCTTCTTTCATCAGCTCGCCATGCCGGGCCTGGGTATCGATGACCTGCTGCAGGGTAACGCCATCATTTAAAGTGCAATCCGCCCACTGGTGTGGCTGCCAAGTATCGCGCTCCTCCCATGGAATACGGCTATGCGCCGTGGCAGAGTTGAACATCGCTATTGCACCGCTGCAGGTACCCGCGGGCTCCGGGGCTTCCTTTTGCTCAGCCATCCACGCCCAATAATCATTGGTGTAACTGCCCCACTCGGCATACATGGATTCGCCATCAGGCCAATTTCCCCACAGAACGTAGTCGTAAGAATTGTTGACTCCAGCATGCATAGGCGTCAGTACAATCTGATTATATTTTGACCCGGCTTTTTTTGAAAATTCACCATATCGCGCTGATTGGGCAATGACGTCCTGCATCGTCTTGCCGTCGTTCAAATTACAGTACATGAACTCGGAGCGGATTTCGTACTCCTGCGCTTGCGCGGCTAGAGCAAGCATTAAAAAAGCCAATGTGAAAAATCGCATTTGATCCCCCTCAACTCATCACGGTAGTTGTCGCCTAAATGGCTACGGACACTGATCAGCATGAACTCATAAACCAAAACTCTCAATACCATCAGAGTTCTTGCGAATCCGGCACATCGTCCGGCTGAAACTCAATCGGGATAACGAATCTCTAGCGGCGGACACGATTCGGGTTGCGGTGGCACGGGCCGGGGCTTCAGGTTACCCACCAACTCAAGAAAAACCCCATCCGGATCTATAGCATGAACAATGCCGCCCGTGTCGGAATCCGTGCCCGAGCAGCATGGCGCAATCTCGGATAAAAAAGGCACGTTCTGCTTTTTTAAAATGGTCACTGCTCGCTCGACGTCAGGCACCGTTAACGCCAACCTGTTAATGCCTTTGTGATTAATCGGCGGCGGATAAGCCGGCTCGGAGTTGAGCGGTTCAAGCCATTCCAACAATCGAAGTCGGTGTCGATCGCCACGAGTAATCGCGACATCTGCCCCTCTGTAGCGAGCCGGACCTTTGAACCCCCAAGCCGCTGCCTCTTCCGTACTGAGGGTTTGCTCATTGATTCGCCTGATATGGGTATAACCAAAGCGCTGATAAAAACGGATAGAGGTCTCAATGTCGCTCACATTAATGCCGATGTAAGGCATGCCCACAATATGGGTAGATGCAATCTTGTCGTTAGAGCGAGGAATTGCGCTCTCCTCCAACTTAAGAAACACGCCCTCGGGGTCGCGCATAAAGACAAATCGATTGCCCGGCGCTCCATAGGGTTCGCTAAGAAACTCCCCGCCTTTGTTTTTCAGGAATTGGTAGTCCGCAATCAGATCCGTAGTCATGAGGGTGGCGTACGCCATCCCAAGGTGGTTAGGCTCGGCATAAGGCGGTTCGGCATTAAAGGGTGATCGCCATTGCAACAAATCAATGCCAGTCGTGTTCTCTGCACCCGGAAACAAAAGGACCTCGCCCTTGGCAAGCTCATACTGGCATTCTTCAAACATTCCCAATGCACGCGCCATCGCATGAGTGTTGGTAAGTGGGAAGCCACTGATCCCTCCGGTAAAGCCCAACTGTCGGTAGAACTCCCTGGTGCGATCAAAATTTTCGGTGTGAATGGCAAAGTGAAACCTCGCCCACAATCCTATATCCTTCTCAGATTCAAACGTAATATCCGGCGTCTGTACGGTTGCCTGAAGCTCATAGTCCTCAGCGACAACGAACGGGCAAACCAAAAAAAAAGCTAATACGATTCTCAATACCATGGCGAATCCTCTAGGGTGAAGGGATCTAAACACAACCCCGGGTCCGTAGAAAACAGACCGCACAGGGGCTTAATCAACCTCGTACTTGACACACAGCGCTTCGACAAAATCGTTATTCGCGCGCATACCCGTCAATAGGTCTTTTGATGTGGCGGCCGGCCAATGAGGCTGATCAGGTACTGGCTCACTTGGACGGATGGACTGCCATAGGACTGAAAAGTCAACGTTCAGATCAGCGGATTTAACATGACACACATACGTCATGGCCGCCTTTCGCATTTCGGTGTCCAAGTAGGACATGACTATTTTCCCCAGTTTGAATTTTCAGCGCCGTTAACCAAAAAGACCGATCTTTCGATTTGGGCAGCGGTGGCCAAATTTCAGCTTAGCGCGCGGCCGCAGCCGTTGCACATCGCGCACGGTCTTCTTGCGCATAGGTCTTGCATGGATCCAAGACACTCACCGGGCCGGCAGTACCATTGGGGTACACCCCAGTATTTTGGCATTGCCATTCCGCGCGCTCCACAGCCTGCAGGCAACGATCATAGCGACTGTCATCTTCCGAGATATGCATCTGCTCAGCCAGACCAACAAAAACGGCGGTCAACATTGCTCCAATGATGATTCTGTTCAACACATTCCATTCTCATGCTTGCCAATCACACTGGCCGTAAACCGTAATACCTCGCTAAACTCCTGCATCCCTCGTCATGTAAGGGCACATAAGCTCATGCCACATTCACCTCTCGATATCCAAGCAACACTATTTTTTGCCTCTTTGTTTGGCATCCTGCACGTCATCTTCACACTACGAGTGGGGGCTTATCGACTCAAAAATAAAATCAATCTGGGTGACGGTGATGATAAAGAGCTGCGCAACAGAATTAGGGCACACGGCAATTTCATCGAAAACGTACCGATCGCTCTACTGCTGTTGCTACTTAACGATTTACATGGCACCTCGACCGTGGTACTCATCTCTGTGGGAACGATTTTACTAATATCTCGCCTGACTCACTATCTGACCATTGCCTCGCGACGCTTGCCAAGGGTGCTGCGACCACTATCAATGATCGGTACTCTGGGCTCTATTCTGGTAAGCGCACTATGGTTAGTGGTGACAATATAAAGGTCGCTTACGCCCTGCTTTGTGTGTTCATCAGGCAGCACCTCCAAGCGCTGCTTGCTTATAGCTTGCGGATTTCCTTCCACTTTCCAGCGGCATCGTAGGTAATCACAAAGGAGCCCGTCAGCCCAGAGTCCGTGACATAAGGCTGTAAAACGCTCCACGGTAAGCTGATGGTAGTACCTCGCTCTGTCTTAACAACGATCCGGTGCTTTGAGCCCTCATAGAAAGGCAAAATCTGCCTTGTCGTGAGGCTAATTGAAAATATTGAATGAGCCATGAATCAAGCGCTATATCGGAGCCGCACCGTGGGAACCTTCGCACCACATCCAGATATCAAAAACAGATACAGGGGCGATGCGAGAATTTATCGTAAGGCTCCACCTTAGTTAAAAAACTTATTGCACCCGTGTAAGCATCGCTGAATTTTCGGTCAACTGCCCCTCCAACATAATGCTATTGGTAAACAGCATCGAGTCACCATCCTCTCCACGCATCACCCACTTCATCTGCGTGACAAAACTCTCGTGTTCGGAATGAAGATCATTCATTGCCTCATCTAATTCCAGCTCAAGCGATTCATTTGATACATCTCTTACCTTAAAGACAGGTTCCGTACCTAATGCGCAGTAATGGCGAACAATGAGCTCGCCGTTCTTGTCACTGTACGTGGTCAACATCTCCACGCCGTCCTCGACAAGCGTCTCGGTAATTGTGTTTCCCCCTGAGGTCAACCTCCATTCGTAAGCAACGTCGATCACCTTGCCCGTGAGCCCCTGGGTCATTTTTCCTTCCCACTTTCCCACCTTCTTCTCGACTTGTCTGAATGCCTCACTGCTATTCACCTCTGGCATAGCAACATCACCGATCACAACTGGCTGATCCGCCGCCAAAGCGGTTATCGAAAAGATAGACGAAGTAACCATTCCCCAAAAAAATCTCATCATTTCTTACCTCTCTTGTGTTGGTAGTTAAAACTCACATCGCATTAAAATAACTCACTATTCTGGTGCTGGTCGGGAATAGACATATATGAGCTTGATTTGATTGCCCACGAATTGCACATCATGCACATGGTGCTCAGTCACTTTATCGCCATCTGGGCCGTTGAACGTGATGTCATTTCCTGTCGTCAACCAATGTTCCATGGCGCCTTGATCATTCATACCGCTATTCGCGATCATCCATTTGACTTTCCACTTCGGGTTATCCGAGGTCTTGAACCAGGCATCAAGCCAGTCAATATGAGCTGAATTGCCCGTAATTACCGACCCATCAGGTGGATAGCCCAACCAGTCCTCGGCGTTGATTTCGGCGATCTTCGTCAAGTCTCTATCGTTATGTGCCTGTATGTAGTCCACCCAGATCTGCTGGTTAGTGGTGTCGCCGGCAATAATCGGGTTCGCCGTTCCGTCTTCGAGATAGACGGTTCCAATCTCCACATCTGCCGAATCGGCCTTCACATTGTGATCGCTTGCAATTGCACCTGCGGAACAAACCACAGAAACCATCAATATCAAAATCGCTCTCATACTCACCTCTCTTCTCTGCAAATTTTTGTTTAGCGCATGAATCCGTGGAGCAGCCACTAATAAAGCGGCTAATCCATCTTTACACCCGTCTCACTCAACGACGGAGACGTCGCGGATTATTACTGCACCGTCACACCAAATACGACTGCGTCGAGATTTTGCGTTTCATCTTGCACACTTCTCAAAAAAATAATGGCAAACACCATGCCTTCACAATAGTCGATCTCTACGTCCTCGCTTTGAGAGCTAAAAATAATGGTTTCATCGTCTTTCTCGTGTGGCATGGGGCAAACATGTTCCGATAACTATACCCATATGGACTTGACTAATACCAGCTCACGGAGTTTTGACGCGATGAAGGGCCTCAGCGAGACTCTCACTATTACCCAGAATGCTATGCTGTCAGCCTGACACTACAAAAGTATGAGGTCCAAACAGTGACGATTGGCTTGTTAGCAACAATTACTATACTTGAGGGGAAAAACGAAGAATTTGAGCAAGCGTTCCTTGACCTGACAGATGCAGTCAGAGCGAATGAACCAGGCAACATCTTTTATGCGCTTCACAAAAGTCCAGACAATTCACGGGTATATCGAGTCATGGAGCAGTACGAAAGTTCAGAGGCGCTAGACCTCCACCGCAAGAGCGACCACTTTAAACAGGCGAATAAGCAATTAGGTGGCCTGGTAGCAGCTGCGCCTGAAGTTGAAATACTGGAGGCTGTAACACGCTGATTGTCTCGTGCCTCGAAGTAAAAAAGCCCCTGCCGAGCCGCCGGTGGGGCTCTCTTTCGGGGCTAGAACAGACTTATGGTCTGGTCTTATATACGGTGCTTGCCACTAATGGATTGCCGGGGAGTTTGGTTGCCTGCAATAACGCCCCTTCCGCTTCGTATCTTTTCCTACTCCCTGACCTCGCCGCATCGCGGAATAATCAGCAGTGCGGTTAGGCGTCCTCCTGCTCCTTCATATTCTCCTCAAGCTCCTTAAGCTTCTCCTGATACTCTTCCTCGGTCAGGTTATGCCAACCAATACACTGACCAGTTGGACTTCTGCCACATCCGCAATCTGCCATATGTCTCTCCTGCATGGTTTTTAGGTCTTTTAGGGTGCTTGTTTTCGTTGCGCTGTGCTCCTCAACGGAAATTGTTCTAGCTGGCAAACGCTCATGACGATACGTACTGCTCGGGCAGATGGGTACATTCTTAGAGCGATTCTTTGTTTCCTTTCCTAATGTAAATAATTTCTGGAATACCCAGTAAGTTTACGATCAGGAAAAACAGAAACCACTTTTTCTCATTTCGTTTCGCGGCAAGCCAGCAAGCCCGGTAACTCCAATAGACTTCCCAAACGCTGAGTACAAGAATCAGGGCAATCACTCGCGCTTCTCAGGGGCAACCCATTCTTACAGGATGAATCGATGACGCGTCATCCTTTAAGCTAGCCGAGCCCGCTCGCAGAAACGCCATGGTGATCAGCCCGTTAATGCTAACTACTGCTCGAGCACAGACGCTAGCGTCGCACGAATTTTTGGACTGTCAGGGCTAACATCGCTACGAAACTTTGCCACTACCTCACCATCTGCGCTCACGATGTACTTACTAAAGTTCCATCTTGGGTAACCTTTCGCCTCGCCCAGAGCCTTAAAAACCGGATTGGCAGTGTCGCCCCTAACAGAGCTGGTCGCCATCACCGGGAATGTCACCTCATATTTGCCAAAGCACACTTCCGCGGCGTCTTCCTCGTTGTCCTCTTCCTGAAAAAAATCGTCGCTTGAGAATCCAAGCACGACCAACCCTTGTGACTCATACTTTTGATGCAGCTGCTCTAGACCAGTAAGCTGATGCGTATAGCCGCAATTGCTGGCTGTATTGACAATAAATAGTGGCTTATCTTGATAGGTCTCACAGAAATTAATAACCTCCTTTGAGCCCAACTTACGCATTTCTGTATTGAGATAATCAGGGCACGCGCTGGCAGACAAAGAAAAACTGCTGAATGCAATTGCTGTACAGATAAGTGAATTGCGCATACAAGGTCTCCTGGTAACTTGCTTCTTACGACTCGTCGACATGTTAGCGAAACTGTTGCGATAAGTCCTCACATTACGGTCACTGTGCTCGAGAGCACAATAAATGAGCGCAAAGAGTGGGCCTGAGGCGCGCCGCATGCACGCGCATGATGAGCAAGCAGTGATAATGGCACACACTCAATGCAGGTCCTCGCACCCCGCTATTGCCATGGTTGTCATACCGCTAAAACAACACAAAGGATTGTCAAAGCTCCGTATTGCAGCGCTCGACGTGATCAATACCGATCAATAGCGCTACTGTCCTGCTGAACACTCTACCCTCTGGCTTTGCGCTCACTCGATACGGACCCAGCGTTCCCTCAACATGTATTTGCCAAGGTCCACTTCTTGCTGGAAGGCATTACCATCGTCACTGAGTACAACAGTAACGCTGAAGGTCTGCCCCACGAGTGCGGTATTGGAATGATTTTCAATAGTCTCTGAGAGGCGGCCCGCAGTGAAGACATAACTGCCATGTCCTGCGGCAAGAATTGGTTCGGCGCTACTCAGACTGGGGTCGTAATAGGTATAAAAAAAATGCTGTCGGGTAAATATCTTGACTTGCGGTGGCTGCCGGATGATCTGTTCCTCGCCGTCATATAGGGTGCTTTGTATTTGCCACACGCCCACTAGCGATGGCGCTTCGGCGCTAGTTGTTTGCGCGCCAATTAGAAACAAGGTGATCCATAGCCATTTCATGATGAGTTTCCCGGTTGTATCTTGGCCACGATAGTCACACTTTTCTGGTGTTACTCGTAAGGTGTTTGCGGTGTACAGGTTTTGTGGCGCGATCAAACGTCAAGATCGCCTCGGGATCCTGTGACGGTTATTCAGGCTTGCCCCCTCTTGAATCGCTGGCTATTGACGCCGCCACCTGGTGTCCACTTGCCTCTGGCCACTGACCGAAGGCAATACCAGTAAAAAGAAACAGCGCCGCTACAACAGCTACCGTTATAAATTTTGGGCTCTTCACGACTCAACCCGCGCAAACGATTTTTTGTGCCCATGCTTCACATGAGCCAAAAAACGTTTAGCTGATCTTTGATCACCGTGAATTAAATGTTTGACTAAAACTGACCGGCGGTAATCGCCCATTCGCGGCCACAGGTATTCAATGATCTCTGCCTCAGTTACTTGGCTCATGGTTATTCCTCCAATTAGCTGATCAATCACGGTGAAAACAATGCCCGCCCGATCAGCACGTAGGGTGCAAGTGGTATATCGGGCTGGATTTCGTTTTTAATCATTAATCGTGTCCTCTTTGTGAATGGCGCCGTCCATGGCAAGCGTGATCGATCCTTGATGACGTCATCATCGGACAGGAAGAGATCTTTTTATTTGCAAGGTATGCCAACCATTTGATCGATTGCGCCAAAAAAAACGTCAAAGCACGCGGCTTGTTCTTAACACCCACCAGCTATTCCACCGCAAGCGCTGCAGAGCAGCGCCGATATACGCAATGGAGAGCAAATGCCCGGAGTGCCACAATAATAAAGCCCAACACTCACAAGAAGGCGTGTAAAGAGACACTTGAACCAGAGCGTAATTAGGAAACTATTGAGACAGGAAAGCTTGATAAAGAGGCTGAAGAGCAGAGCTCCGAGGGCAGTGCCGTTAACGCTCCGTAATGCCGCTGGCAAGAATGAGCCATTATAAAAGCCAGACGCGAACGACCAAGGCTTATTTTAAACTCCATGGGGGCGCAGAATCCCACCGCCACTTTTGGCAGATTAGTCACTAATGGTTCATCACTAGAGCACCCGGACCTCAACTTGGATATCTTTGGCCCGGCGATTCATGTCCTGGACGTTGAAACAAGCCTACTTACTGCAGAGCTTTAAAATATCGCCCAGTTTGCGCCACAAAGTTATATTGATGTAACTTTAGGACAAATTAAAACAACTGAGAGGCGGCGTCGATGGCTTTACTATTTCCTGCGCTCAGTTGCGCTCTGCTGGTGAGTCTCTCACTACTCATGCCTGCTCAGGCGGCTCACCATGAAGAAGACAAGGCGGGGGATCCACTCGCGGCAGCGGCTGAGTTTCCGCTTCTCTTGCGACGCACCACATTGATTGTGCGCGACATTGAGGCCTCTCTGTCCCTGTATCGGGATGCGCTGGGCATGGAGGTCATTTATGACCAAGAGATCAACCGCCGACATGCAACTGAGGATCGCGAACAACGACTGCGCCTGATCTTTCTCAAAGCGTCTCATGAGTATGTCGGGGTGATCGGCTTGCTGGAGTACGAGTACGGCGATCCCGAGCATCCCTCTCACAGCAAGCCTGTGCGAAGAGAAGGGTTCACGCCCGGCAATGCCATTTTACTTTTCAATACCGAAGAGCTGAAAACTAAGTGGCCTGTTATCGAGAGCGCTCCGGGTGTTGAGGTACTCGGTAAACCCGCGCTAAGGGAGTACCCGGGTTATGGTACTGCCGGCACGATTCGGGTGTTGGTCTCTACGCTATACGATGCAGACGGCTATATTCTGGAGGTCAATCAGATCCTCAACGACTGAGCTCAGTCGATACATCGGGCACCGCGCAACCAAATGCGTGCTCGAACTCAGTGCCGGCCATATCATCTCTGGCTTTTTTAAAACAACGCTCTAGAAGGAGCGTATTAGGGTCGGAGGCCTGCAAGCGCTCGAAGTCCCCTGCCCTTTGTGGCGCACGGGATTCCGGGGCAGGTGTAATGCTTCAGTTTGATCGCTCAATTATCTCGATCGAAATACCCGTTGGGCTCGCAATCATGATGGAGCGAACCCTACCAAATGGCGGCACTCTAGCCTCGAGGACAGCAGCGCTCTGACCAGAATAGTCCTGCCAGCGAGAAATAATGGATGTAAGTGAATCCGTCGTAAAAGTCCACATCGACAAGCCAGTCGATGCCATACCGATCGGCACATAGGGTCTTTTATCGCCATCAAGCAATTCCATCATCACCAGGTATCCCGTAATAGCGCCCGGTGCAAACCACTGCAAAAAGGCTATTGCTTCTCCGCTACGAGTGTCAGGCATACCTTGACCACTCGAACGGAAAGACATTTTGCGGCGCAACTCATAGCCAAGAACCTCCCGGAAAAAATGCGAGCTGTCCTCGATACTATCGACCATAAAGCTCGAATAAGCGACGCCACCTATCCCTGTGAGTTCATTTATCGGCCCAATCTGTGTGTATTCTCCACGGTCAACGCCTAGTACCAGAACGTCGTCAGGCGCCACATAGTGCACCTCGCTCACCGTATATTCACTGCCGTCTGCGCGCGGAAATGCCATTCGTTTAATGCCCGCAGTGCTTTTAAATCCGCGCGTTTGAACCTCTACAAGACGTCTGGGCATGTTAGTGTCGGGGAGTCCGAAACCCAACGGTCCAGAATAGCGACTACTGAGATTAGGGCGGCCAGATGGCATGTCCTCTGGCGCACGCAGCACTCTGACTACCGCGGAACCCTGAGCGCCCGGGTTAGAAAATACGAACCCCTCGATGGCATCCACCTCATTGAGTGCCCAGTGCTGCTTGAGCAATTGGGCCTCATCTACAGTCAATGAAATTGGTTCAGCGGTCATAGACAGCGCGCCTTCGTAAAAGGCGCGACTGGCCTCAAGGTCATGACTCATTACAGTCACTGCGGCGAGGGGGGAAGTCACCGCATCGGCGCTCGATGAGGCGGGTAGCATGGGATCTGTACCCGCCAAAATCGAGGTGGATGCTATCAATGCGGTAGTAGCAATTAGCGATCTCATCGTTTCCTACCGGCTTATGTCTTAGAGCCAACAGGATACCTCCCTCGACACAAACTGGAAATTGGTCGCCCACATTCAGCAGATTATGAAAAACGTTGGCTGAAGGACCGAAACATTGAACATATCAGCGGAGCGCCTTACCACCCAGTGACCCAAGGCGAGATTGAGCGCTACCGCGAGTCACTAGACAACATCACACTTGTTGGCGTATCTGAAGATCGGTGGAACGCGACACTGAACAGACAACCCAGAGTAAGGCCAGGACTGTGTAGAAACGAAAATTACACAACCCGCGATTAGCAGGCTAGACTGAGACGGCCGGTGGCAGCAATATGTCTCTCAGGAAGCCGCCCAATGGGTGCTAAATGCTTTGGCGACGTAAGGTAAGTTACCAAGCAGACCGACAAAGGTGCGTTTTGTTCAAAATTATAAGAAGGAGGTACATCATGAGAACTCTAATCAAATATGCGATGCGGATAAGCGTTGTATCGCTGATGGCCCTTGCTCCACTAGTGTTAGCTGAAGATCTGCGCATCCTCGGTGAGGACAAGCTTTTCGTCACCACGTTGCCCTCTGGGGAAAGCATTACCATTACGCGGCAGATGACTCCTTGTGCAAAAAATAAAGGCTGGCTGCAGCCACTGGTGCCAGAGCCAGGCATTGTGCCTGTCACGGAAATCGAAGTGCTAAAAGCTATCGGTGACGCGAACACTGTCCTCGTGGATATGCGCACCGAAGAGTGGTTTCTTGATGCCACCATTCCGGGTGCCATCAACATCCCCTACACGGAGGTGGCCATGCGAATGGATGAGCTGGGATGCACGAAGCATGATGCGGGCTGGGATTGTGGCGGCGCTTCTAAGGTAGTGGGTTTCTGTAACGGCCCCGTGTGTCCTCAAAGCCCTACGGCCATGCGCGCCATGATTCGGGACGGATTTCCCGCAGATAAGATCCACTACTATCGTGGAGGCATGCTCGATTGGGATGCTCTGGGTTTGACAACGGTGGAGGGCGACTTCGCTTTCTGAATCGCTGATGCGGGTTCCTAGGTCAAGTCGTGCCGGGGGCCAACGGCCGTCAAAGAACAAGATGCAATGTATGGCTGCCTTCTTAGTGTCAGCAGATGGTCAGCGCCCCACCCCCAGACGCACCGCTCAAAAAGTTCAGGCGGCCGTATAAACAGGCATCACTCGCTAGGCGTCTGAAGCCTGTCTAACAAGAGCTGCAGAGCGTCAATGCTTTTCTGCTCGCACGCCGTTTCAATAGCATCCTGAAGCACTTCTTGAATGTTCTCTATGCCCACAAGCTCCATATCCCAAGTCGGGAA
>JADHNP010000043.1 GCA_016779445.1 Luminiphilus sp.
TACTGCGAAGTGCCAATCAGTTTTGCCGACGCTGCACTCGGCGGCGAGCTTGAAGTCCCGACCCTCGACGGTAGGGTAAAGTTGAAAATTCCATCCGAGACACAAACGGGCAAGATGTTTCGCTTGCGAGGGAAGGGAGTGAAGCCAGTGCGTGGCGGCCCTGTGGGCGACCTATTGTGTCGCGCGGTGGTGGAAACCCCCGTGAACCTCACCCGCGAGCAGAGAGCACTTCTGGAGGAGTTTCGGAGTGGTCTCAAGGCGGGAGGAGAGCAACAGTCGCCGCGTCAGACAAGTTGGTTTGAGGGCGTGAAAAAGTTCTTCGATGGCATGACCGGATGACCATCAAGATCGGTATTACGGGTGCCACGGGTCGCATGGGTCGCATGCTTGCAGAGACCATTTTTGGACGAGACGGTATTTGTCAGCTAACCGCTGCGATTGAGCGCCAAGAATCTTCGTTGAACGGTGCCGACATGGGAGAGCTCCTCGGTATAGGCGTCAATGGCACAACGGTGGGCATTGATCTGGCGGCTGCTATCACGGAGGTCGATGTTGTGATCGACTTCACAATGCCTGAGGCGGCCTTGTCCTATGCTGCATTGTGCGCAAGGCACCGGGTGCCATTGGTCGTAGGGACCACCGGCTTCACGGATGCTCAGATCACGCAATTGCATGCGATCACGCAAGACATCCCGCTTTGTCAGTCTGCCAATTTCAGCCCGGGCGTGAATCTTGCTTTTACGCTTGTAGAAGCAGCCGCGCGCGCTTTAGGTCAGAGTGCCGATATTGAAATTGCGGAAGCGCATCATCGTCACAAAATTGATGCTCCCTCGGGAACGGCTTTGGCCCTTGGCGATGTGGTGGCCTCGGTACAGGGTCGAGACCTTTCTGAGATGGCGGTCTATGCCCGAGAGGGCCGCACTGGGGCGCGGGAGCCCGGAACCATTGGGTTCAGCGTGATTCGTGCTGGGGATATTGTGGGCGACCATACGGTGATCTTCGCTTGCGAGGGCGAGCGATTGGAGATTACCCACAAGGCGAGTTCTAGGTCGGCCTTTGCCGCCGGCGCGGTGACAGCGGCGTGCTGGTTAGCGGGACAGCCTGCTGGTCGGTACAGCATGCGAGATGTTCTAGCCAGTGAGGAGACCGGATCATGAATGCAGCCAATTACATCGTCGATATTGACGAGAGTAATGCCCAGACACTGTTGATTGAGGAGTCTCAAAAGCGACCAGTGATTGTGGATTTTTGGGCCGATTGGTGTGCCCCTTGCAAGCAGCTGATGCCTATTCTTGAGAAGTTGGCAGCCGAGTATCAGGGGGCGTTTTTGTTGGCCAAGGTCAACGCAGATGAGCAACAGATGCTGGCGCAACAGCTGGGCGTTCGATCCTTACCTACCGTCATGGTGATCAAGGATGGTCAGCCGGTTGATGGTTTCTCCGGTGCGCAGCCGGAATCAGCCGTGCGCGATATGCTAGATAAACACGTGCCTTCGCCACAGGCCGACTCGCTGGTTGAGGCTGAGCAACTGCTGGCGGAGGGTGATATCCCCGGCGCTTTGGCATTGTTTCGTGGTGCGTGGGAGGACTCGGGGCAGAAGCCAGAATTCACTATGGCTTATGCAGGTGCGCTGATTACTGCCAGTCGGCTGGACGAGGCTGAAGCGCTGCTGAGTGATATCAAAATGGTGGATCAGGACGCCCGTTTCCAGCAATTGATGGCGCAAATTGAGTTGCAGCGGCAGGCAGCGCAATCACCCGAGATAGAGGCGCTAGAAGCTGATCTCGCCAGTGACGAGCAAAATCATGAGGTCAGGGTCAAATTAGCGGTACAGATTAGTAGTCATGGGCGGTATCGAGAGGCCCTGGAGCATTTACTGGTGGTATTGCGAGCCGATCGGGACTGGGGCAATGGCGAAGCTAAGCGCGTCTATCTGGATATGATTGCGACGATTGGTAAGGGCGATCCGCTGGCCGCGGAATATCAGCGTAAGCTGTTTTCCCTTTTATACTGACTCGCCATACAGAGCGGGTGCGAAGGCAGCATCGTTCAAAAATTGGGTTGAGATACGGCGCGATCAATCGACGCAGTTCGTGCACTTTGCAAAGTAGGGGTACCGCCGGCCGTAGGGGGGTTGCAAAGATTCTCCAAGTCCCCTACATTCTCTTCAGTCAGAAAACATACTCAAAATTCAAATCCACCTGCCGATGACTGTGTCGGTGGGGCTTTTCGTGTGAGGTGAACTATGGATACCGCATATTCCGCTGAAGATTTGGCGTTTCGTGATGAAGTGCGAGGCTTTTTTGAAAAGGCCTTTACTCCCGAAGTAATGAAAAGACTGCGCTCTTCTGATTACAAGGAAGCCATCGAAGATTGGCAAAAAAAGCTCTACGAGCAAGGCTGGATAGCGCCCAATTGGCCCGCTGAGCATGGTGGAACCGGTTGGACGGCCACCCAAAAGTACATTTACGAGACCGAGCGCTCGCTAGCCGGGATTCCAAGCGTGGTGCCTTTTGGTCTGGTGATGGTGGCAAATGTGATCATCGCGTACGGCACCGATGAGCAAAAATCCTATTTCTTGCCCCGCATTTTGAAGAGCGAGGATTGGTGGTGTCAGGGTTATTCTGAGCCGGGCTCTGGTTCCGATCTCGCGAGCCTCAAGACCAAAGCCGAGCGTGATGGAGATGATTTCATCATTAACGGTGCCAAGATCTGGACTACTTATGCGCAGTATGCAGACTGGATTTTCTGTCTAGTGCGCACTGACAACTCCGGCAAAAAGCAGGAAGGCATTACTTTTATCTTGGTTGACATGAAAACCGAGGGGATCAAAGTGAATCCCATCATATCGATCGACAATCACCACAGCTTGAATGAAGTGGAGTTCAACAATGTTCGGGTGCCAGCGAAGAACGTAGTGGGAGAAGTGGGCAAGGGCTGGACCGTTGCCAAGGCTTTACTTGCGCATGAGCGCACTGGGATTGCGGGCGTTGCCGATGTGAAGCGGGCAGTGCGGGTGATCAAGGAAGTCGCCGCGAAGGAAGAGAACGGTGGTCAGCGGTTGCTTGACGATCCCGGCTTCCAGCAGCGCCTTGCCGATATCGAGGTGGAGTTGATGGCGCTGGAATTTACCGAACTGCGCACCCTGGCGACTCAGGCTGCGGGGGGCTTCCCGGGACCCGAATCATCGCTATTAAAGATCAAGGGTACCGAGCTACAGCAGGCCACCCAGGAGTTGTTGATGGAGATTGCCGCCTATTACCAGGGTGTCTTGCCAACTGACCTAGATTCGAATGCGCTGGGTCACGAGTTTGCAACAGATGCGCGGCGCTCTTATATGTACGGTCGGGCTGCCACGATTTATGGAGGTTCCAACGAAGTGCAGAAAAATATTATCGCCAAGTATGTGCTGGGCCTTGAGTGAGGATTGAAGACCATGAATTTTGATTTTACTGAAGAGCAGCAAATGGTCCGCGACTCGATCGCGCGCTTCGTTCAGGACGACTACGACTGGGATACGCGCAAGGCAATCGTCGCCTCGGATGCGGGGATGAGCCGCGACAATTGGCAACTATTCGCGGAGCTCGGCTGGCTGTCTATTCCGTTTGCCGAGGAGCATGGGGGCTTCGGCGGCAACATTGTCGATCTTTCAGTGGTGATGGAAGAGCTGGGCAAGGGATTAGTAGTCGAGCCTTATTTTCCTACCGTGGTGTTGTTTGGCGGATTGATTGCACGCGCGGGGAGTGAGGCGCAGCAGGCCGAGTGGTTACCGCGCGTGATCGGTGGCGAGATGCTTGGTGCCTTTGCCTACGTTGAGCGCCAGAGCCGATTTGCGCTCCATGATTGCCACACCACGGCGACGCGCTCGGGTGACGGTTATGTGCTTAACGGAGAGAAGGTTGTAGTGTTTAATGGTGAGCAAGCCGATCATTTGGTGGTATTGGCACGCACCGCCGGCGCGCAATCCGACCGGGACGGATTGTCTTTGTTTGTGGTTGATGCGGCAGCGGCCGGTGTCGACAAGATGTGCTACCCCATGATGGATGGGCAGCGTGTCGCGAATATCACCTTTACCGACGTTATGGTGTCTGTGGATGCGCTGCTAGGTGAGGAGGGAGCGGCGCTGCCGGTGGTTGATGCGGTAGTCGACGCGGCTATCATCGCTTTGGCATCAGAGGCGGTGGGCATTATGGGCGTACTCAATGCGAAAACGCTTGAGTACACCAAAACACGCGAGCAGTTTGGCGTGGCTATCAGCTCTTATCAGGCGCTGCAGCATCGCATGGTGGATACCATGATGGCCTATGAGCAGAGTAAATCTTTGCTGTTTAAGGCCCTGTGTGAATACAAACAGGACCCCGCCATGGCAGCGGAGACGATTCATGCGTTAAAAGTGCTGATCGACCGCAACGCTAAGCACGTTTTTGGCGAGGCGATTCAGCTGCACGGCGGTATGGGTATGACCGATGAGCTTGATATTGGTCATTACGCCAAGCGCCTGATGATGATCAATACGACATTCGGCGACGCGAACTATCACCGCAGTCGTTACATCGAAACCACTTACGCTGCCTGATTATGGAGCTGAGGGACAAGGTCGTTGTTGTCACGGGTGGGGCTAGTGGTATTGGCGCAGGTCTTGTCCGCCGTTTTTGCGAGGAAGGGGTGCGAGGTTTGGTCATCGCAGACCTCAATGGTGAAGTCGCTGCATCGTTGGCTGCCGAGCTGGGCGCCAGGAGTCATGGTGTAGATGTGCGTGATGAATCTGCGATTGCGGCTCTAGTGGCTGACACCGAGGCGGAGTTTGGGCAAATCGATTTATTCTGCTCGAATGCAGGCATTCTCAACCTCGATGAGGGTGACTACTGGGCCACCTCCAGCCCAAATGACGTATGGCAGCGAAACTGGGAAATACATGTGATGGCGCACATCTATGCTGCCCGCGCTTGTCTTCCCGGCATGATCCGCCGTGGTGAGGGTCATTTTTTACACACGGTGTCCGCGGCTGGTTTACTCAATCAACCCTATACCGCCGCCTATGCGACTACCAAGCATGCAGCCATTGGATTTGCAGAGTCGCTGGCGATTGCTCACGGTGACGATGGCGTCAAGGTGAGCTGTCTGTGTCCGCAAGCGGTTGACACAGCAATGCTGGGTGGCAGCGATGGGGGGACCGCGGGACTGGATGGCATTCTGAGCCCCGCGCAGGTCGCCGAGGCGACAGTAGTCGGTTTGCGAGAAGAGCAGTTCCTGATTCTGCCTCACGAGCAGGTGCAGCAGTATCATCTGAATAAGGCGCAGAACTATGACCGATGGATCGGTGGTATGCGTAAATTGCGCCGAACCATGCGGCCCCCTACACTCCCCTGACACTCGCCGGGGGACGCCCTTTGGACAGACAGCAGCGTTTTGCCCGGGTTATCCTGAACGGCTTCTACGCTTATTTTGCCGAATTCGAAAATATCACCTTGGCTGCGCGGACGCGGTTCGAGCAAGCGGAATGGTCGACTATGGGAGAGATATCCAGTCGACGGATTGATATCTACAAGGAAACGGTCATTGAAACCCTGAGTGTGGCGCGTCACATCGCAGGGGAGCACATTGATGATCTCAACTTCTGGTCTGGTACGCGGAGTATTTACGCGAATCTGGTTCAGGGTATGACCAATTTCGAGATTGCCGAGACGTTTTACAACTCGATTTTCAACTCGCATTTTGGCCACCGGGCCATTCGCGATGAATACGCCTTCGTGTTCTCCCCTCAAGGAGACGTGCCTCCGGTTGATATAGGACGTGTGGTAAAACATTATGCCGTGGAAGGAGATCCCGCCGGCGCCTTTCACCGTTTGCTCGACGATTACGCATTCCATATTCCGTTTGAGGATCAGGTGAGGGATGTCTCCAGTATTTGCATCGCGATAGAGCGACATATGTCGGTCTATTTTGATATTCGCCGCGGCGGTGTCGAGTTGCAGGTTTTGGAGCATCACTTCTTTCGCAACAAGGCCAGTTATATTGTTGGGCGTCTGTATTGTGATGGCGACCAAATGCCTTTCGTTCTACCCCTGCTGAACAATGACAACCCAACGAAGCCGGCGGTCTACGTGGATGCATTTTTATTTGGCTCCGATCAGGTGAGTTTGCTGTTTTCATTTACCCGAAGTTATTTCATGGTGGACGCGTCTATCCCCTCTCAGTACGTGTTGTTCCTTCAGCAGTTGATGCCTAAGAAAGAAATCTCGGAGATCTACAGCGCTATCGGCCATTTTCGACACGGCAAGACCTACTTCTACCGGGCCTCGACGCGACATATTCGCTCAACCGAGGATCAGTTTATCGTTGCACCGGGCATTAAAGGCATGGTGATGACGGTGTTTACCCTGCCGTCCTACGAGTATGTTTTTAAAATTATCAAGGACCGTTTTACGCCACCGAAAGAAGTCACTCACCAGATCGTGAAAGATAAATACCACTTGGTGAAACGCTGGGATCGCGCAGGTCGGATGGCGGATACGCAAGAGTTTAAGAATCTCGTGTTTGACTCCAGCCGGTTCTCGGAAGAGCTGACGAAAGAGCTGAGCGCCACCTGCCCCTCACAAATCCGGGTCAACGGTCGTGCGCTCATCATCAAGCACTGTTACGTCGAACGGCGCATGAATCCTCTGAATCTCTATCTGCAAGATGCGACGGACGATGAGGTAAACGAGGTGATGAATGACTACGGCAACGCCATCAAGCAGCTCGCGGCCGCGAATATCTTCCCGGGCGATATGCTGCTGAAAAATTTTGGCGTGACGCGGCATGGTCGAGTGGTCTTTTATGATTATGACGAGATTGAACCCTTGCTGGAGTGTAACTTTCGACGCATTCCACCGCCGCGGGATGAAATGGATGAGATGTCAGCACAGCCCTGGTACTCGGTTGGACCAAAGGACATTTTTCCTGAGGAATTTCGGTTGTTCTTTTCTGGCAATGCGCGCGCACGCGACGCTTTTGATGCTCAGCATGCTGATCTATACGACGCGGATTTCTGGATTCGCTTACAGGACAAGTTGCGCGACGGTTTTGTCGAGGATTTTTATCCTTATCCGCGGCGCGTGCGCTTTTCTCGACAGCAAGAGGCGGCTTAGCCATGGCATCGCTATATCTTATTCGACATGGTCAAGCCTCTTTTGGCAGCGATCACTATGATCAACTCTCATCATTGGGACAACGACAAGCTGATATTTCGGGTCGGTACTTTAACGACGTGGGTCTGCATTTCGCACAGGCCGTCAGCGGTGATTTGTCTCGCCAACGCGAGACAGGCGAACGTGTATTGGCCGCACAGCCTGAAAAAGTCCCTCTCCATATTGACCCGCGCCTAAATGAAGTCGATAACGAAGGTCAGATTGCCGCGTTGTTGCCGATTCTATGCGAGCGGGATCCGGGTTTTGCCGAGCGTGTGAAGGCCGGGCGTACCGATAGCAAGCAGTATCAGAAAGTGATTCAGGCGGTATTTAATGCTTGGGTGTCCCCCGATTGTCCGGCGTTACCCGACACGGCGTCGTGGCAGGCATATCTTGAGGGAGTAAACGGTGCTCTTGAGGATGCCATGGCGCGCGCTACGGGGGGCAGCGATACGGCGATTTTCACATCGGGTGGCACCATCGCCACGGCTGTCAGTGCGGTGCTGGGGGTGCGCCATGACCAGATCTACGGTTTTTACGAGCCGGTATTCAATTGTTCAATTACCCGGCTGATCTTCTCCCGTGGACGTATCTCACTTTCCAATTTCAATGACACTGCGCACCTGCAGTTGCTCAGTCAGCAGCTGGGGGAGTCTTTGGTCACGTATCGGTAGCGCTTGAGATATGACTGATATCTGGCTGGTGCGGCATGGCGAGGCGGCTGCTGGCTTCGGAGAGGACATTGATCCGGGCTTATCTTCGTTGGGGCATCAGCAGGCCGAGACTGCTGAAAAGCTTCTAACGTCAGTTGTGCCGGAGGGCGCTACTCTACTCAGTAGTCCCAAACGTCGCGCGCTTGAGACCGGCGGGCCCTTTGCCGGATCGAGAGGTCAGGACCTGTTAAGTGACTCACGTTTTATTGAATTACCCTCGCCCGGGAATCTCGATAAGCGCCACGCGTGGATACAAGAGGTCCTGAGGGCGAGTTGGAATGATCTGCCGGAGTCTGTTTCGGTGTGGCGCGCAGAAATATTCAGAGCCCTGCAGGCGTGCCCAGGACCCACCGTCATCTTTACTCACTTTTTGGTTATCAATTCAGTGGAGTCGAAGATCTCGGGAGACAACACCGTACTGCAGTGCCTACCCGGCAACGGTTCGGTGCATCATTTGCGGATTAATGGGGACGATTGGCGGTGGATGAGTCGCGGCGAAATGCTGGAGAGTGTCATCAACTAACGGCGCTTCAGCCGCATTAATGACTCCTGCGCGGTAGACGCGAGCAGCGTGCCATCTTGCGACCAGATAAACCCTCGACTCAATCCTCTGGCGCCTCCCGAACGAGGTGTATCGCAGTCATACAGCACCCACTCATCCATTTTCCCCTGGTGATGAAACCAGATCACATGATCCAAACTGGCGCCCATAAAGTCTTTAAACGGGTTGGTTGACGTGTGGGGGTAATAAACGGTGCTGAGCAACGAGTAGTCTGAAATCATGACCAGCGCCGCCTGATGGACGGCCTTGTCGTTCGATAACGCGCCGATCGCGCGAAACCAGGAGCGACCGACAGGAGGTTGTCTTTCCGCGCGGTACTCAGTGACGCGTTGCCGGTCGATCCGGTAAAGCTCCATCAGATTGGGATGACCGGCTTTAGTCGCGAATCCATGAGAGTTGAAGACGTCATCCGCCTCGCTTGCCGGGGGCGCTATCTCGGGCATCGAAAAGGAATATGAGACGCCCTCTTCGTCGATGTGATAGCTGATCGAGGTATTAAAGATGGCCTCACCGTGTTGCCGCGCCACGACTCTGCGCGTAGAAAAAGAGCGTCCGTCACGGATGGGGTCGACATCGAATTCAATGGGAATAGAGGGGTCACCTGCGCGCAAAAAATATCCGTGGAGGCTGTGCGCCGCTAGGGAGGATGCGACCGTTTGGTTGGCTGCCATGAGGCATTGGGCTACCACCTGGCCGCCAAAAATACGGCTTTGCGGCATCAGACTGTCTCCGACAAATGTCAGTGCACCTGTCTGGCGAGGAGTAATGCACCTCAGCATCTCAAGAAAATCAGTCACGCACGATCCCTTGTTACAGTGAATGGGTTAGCTGCAGTCCATGGAAGAAAACCGAAAAATAATCACTGGCGCTGTGTTCAATAGACTCAATTGATTGCCACTCTTGGAGATCCATCGCGGCATTCAGTGCGCCTGTCAGTAGCTGAATCACGATGTCGGCGCGTACCGGTCGAAATTGATTTTCCTGAATTGCATCCTCAATGAAGCCTTCGAGTGTGCCGTGCACTGCGTCTACTCGCTCCAGCAGTCGCTGCCTGACGGCGGGTGGTAGGGATGTGATCGCGTTAAAGTGCACTAGCGGTCCTTGATCTGAATTTTGCAGAGAAAAAATATGCCGACAGGCGACCTCAAGTTTTATGAAAGGAGAGTTGTCGAGCGACGCGACACGCGCCATCACTCGCTCAAGCTGGTCCAGAGAGTAATCAAAACACTGCGTCAGAAGCGCTTCTTTATTAGTAAAGTGGTAGTAAAAGGCACCTTTGGAGACTTGCAGTTGTTCGGCAATTTCATCGAGTGAGGTGCCACTGAAGCCCTTCTGGTTGAAGCAGCGAGTGCCTGCCTTAAGAAAGGCCTCCTGCTTGAGACGGTTTTGAGTGTTGCGATCGAAGGCGTCCTCTTCCGCTGCGAGCACACCCAGACTCGAGAAGTCCTCTATTTGTGGGGTTCCAGTTTTACTCAGCAATCCATGACTAAAAATGTCTCGCAGTACACCACTGACTGAAGAGGCTTCCTCCCGTGGCATCTCGTAGAGCCAATAGAAGGACCAGTCGAGCGCGCCCAAAATGGCGCGAATAGTGACCACCGGATTACAGGGCCTGATGTCACCTCGAGCTATCCCCCGATTCATTAGGTCTATCAGGCGTCGCAGTAAACGTCGGTATTCCTCCTCCAATGCCTGGCGATGCTCGGCGGCCAGTGATGCCACCTCTAGGGGCGCCGCATAAAAATCGCCCTCGCCATCGAGCGATCTGAGCGTGGTCGCAATCTGGCCCTCAAGGAAGTGCAACAAGCACTCGAGTGGCGCTGCGCTGAATTGTTCCGCCGCATCAAGCTGCGCATGCGCTCGCCGGACGTTCGCCTCGTAGCATTGGTAAATCAGGTCTTCTTTGGTCGCTACATAGTAGTAGAGACTGGTTTTGGTCAAGCCAAGACGACTGGCAACATCGGCTAGTGTGGTGGAGCGGGCGCCCTTGGTATTGAAAAGTTTGGCCGCACAGGAGAGCACGGCGGCGCGCTTAGTTTCGCGTTGCAAGCCACGGCTGAAGGGAGAGCGCTGATCGGTGCTGAGGTGTTCCACTGGCGGTATCGGATCAATCTGACCCAGCAGGGTCATCCTTAAAGTTCAACAATTCGAACTTTAAGTATTTTTACTGAACCTGTCCACAACTGCCGATCAGGCTGACAAGGTTTCAGTTGTGCAGAGGCCTTCAGCCATTCCTGCGGGCGAAAGCAAAACGTCACCGTAATAACGAGCTACTGCGGCCGGTGTTGGGCGTTGGGCTGGCTCTGTGCCACACTTGCAGTGATCCCAAAACTGAGAGTAAAGCGTCGACGTGTCCGACACCATATCTTTTCGGCAGCAAGATGGTATTGCCACGCTGTCTTTCGATAATCCTGAACGCCGCAATGCGCTGGGCTCGGTGGAGCTTGAGGCCATTGAGAAGGCGTTGGGCGCATTGGATGATGCGACCCGCGTCTTGCTCATCACCTCCTCAGACGACCGAGTATTTTGTGCGGGGGCCGATCTGAACCAGATTCTCGATGGGTCACTCGACGGCGACCGCTTTCAGTCTGTGACCAATCAAATTGCTGGTTTATCAGTTCCTACTATTGCAGTGCTGACAGGTAATGTTTTTGGCGGTGGCGCTGAGCTCGCTTTGAGCTGCGATTTTCGGTTGGGGCGTGAGGATATCGTGATGCGCATACCAGCGGCGGCGATCGGTTTGTGTTATCCCGTGGCGGGTATTGAACGCCTGACAAGCCGTCTGGGGGTTTCACTTGCAAGGCGGTTGTTGGTGGCGGCAGAAACATTTTCTGCAGACGACATGCTGACACTCGGTCTTGTGGATCGGATTTTACCTGCGGCACAATTGCGGGCCGAGGCAGCTTTGTACGCAGAATCTTTGCTGGGGCTGGCGCCCATGGCGGTGACCAGTATGCTGACGATCATTAGGCAGCTGGAAGAAGGCGCGCTGGATCGAAAGACCGCTGCTGGACTGGCGAACGCATGTTCTGAGTCGCAAGATGTTCAAGAGGGTATTTTGGCGCAGCGCGAAAAAAGAGCAGCGAATTTTAAGAACCGGTGATCTAAAAAAAGACCCAGCCACTATGCTAGTGTTACCCAACTACCGCGTTTTCCACCCGACATGTCCATAGCCCAAGAAAAACTCGATAAGATCCGCGAGCAGGTGCAGACGCATCTTGAGCGCCGAGAAACTGTGACGTTGTCCAATGAGCGTCGCAGCGCCTTGGAGGCCACAATCCGGGGGCATTTGGTTGCCCACAATGCCGTGCTGGTGGCGCACTATTACACGGCGCCGGAGATTCAGGCATTGGCGGAGGCGACCGGCGGCTGTGTATCAGATTCACTCGAAATGGCGAGATTCGGGCGCGATCACCCTGCTGAAACCCTCGTCGTGGCAGGGGTTCGCTTTATGGGCGAAACCGCCAAAATATTGACGCCGCACAAGCGGGTACTGATGCCGACGTTGGAGGCGACCTGTTCTCTTGATGAGGGGTGCCCGATCGAAGAGTTTTCGGCATTCTGTGATGCGCATCCAGACCGGGAAGTTGTGGTGTATGCGAACACTTCTGCGGCGGTCAAAGCGCGAGCAGACTGGGTGGTGACCTCCAGTATCGCTTTGGATGTGGCTGAGCATCTCGCTGCACAGGATAAGCCCATCATTTGGGCACCGGATCGACACTTGGGGGACTACGTGCGACGTGAGTCGGGTGCGGATGTGCTGTTATGGGACGGTGCGTGCATTGTGCACGAGGAGTTTAAAGCGCGTGGTATTCGTGATCTGAAGCAGGTTCACCCGGAGGCCGCCGTATTGGTCCATCCGGAATCACCCGCCAGTGTCATCGAGCTCGCGGATCGAGTTGGGTCAACTACGCAGATTATCCGCGCGGCGAAAGAATTGCCGAATGAGACTTTCATCGTAGCAACTGATCAGGGCATTTTTTACAAGCTCAAACAGGCCGCACCAGAGAAAACGTTTATTATCGCACCTACGGCTGGGCAAGGTGCTACGTGCCGCAGCTGTGCCAGCTGTCCATGGATGGCGATGAACGATCTCGAGGCACTGGCCGCAGTTTTCGATCGCCAGGATAACGAAATACACGTTCCCGAGGGTCTGGCGGTGGCGGCGATGCGGCCGTTGGAACGCATGTTGGATTTTGCGAAAACGCTTGAGCCTTGATTGGCAGCACAGTGCATGCTGCTTGTATCCTTTAACGGTGCTTCGTCGATTTTCATCCCTTGCAGGATATCTCTTGCTCGCCTAACTCCGATCCATGGCGGCGCGCATCTCTTTAATGTCGCGCACTCGCTCGTTAATCAATGAGGCTCTTGTGAAGTCATTACCCACCAGTTGCTGTGCATAGCCCAGTTGCGCCTCTGCAGCATCCAGTGCATTGACCAAGATAAAGTATTCGGCCCGCGACTGATGGAGCCCAACGATATTGCCTGCTAAACCCTGTACTTCTGCGAGCAGATACCAAAGCCCCGGATCGTCGTTTACTCTGCGGGACTGCTCCAATAATACCGCCTCGGCGAGGTGTGGCGAACCTGCTTGATGAAGTGCGTTGGCATAGGCCATGGTCAATGGATGGTTGCCGGGCGAGAGCTCTAACCGGCGCTCCAGGCCCGCCACGGCGCGATCGGGTTTGCCACGCGCCAAATCGATATCCGCAGCTGCCATGACATACTCAATTCGATCACTGTTGGCGGACCAGACACTGTCCAGCGTGAGTGCGGCTTCGTCGGGTCGGCCCGCGGCGGTGAGCGCCAAGACCAATCCATAGGCCGTGGCTTCTGCAGAAATAGGGTCACCGTCGGCAGCAGAGCGAAACTGCGCCACTGCCTCCTCGGGCGTTTGGGCAGATTGCACTGCCACGCGTGCTCGCATTAATTGATAATCCAGACTGACGGATCGAATCTGCTTTGGATACTGCATGGCCCGGGCGCGCGTATCGGCGATCCGTTTTTCGGATAATGGGTGCGTTCGCAGAAATTCGGGAATACGATCCCCCTGGCTATAGCGGGTTGCAGCGTACATTCTCTCGAACATCTGTGGTGCCGCATAAGGATCCATTCCGGCGTTATAGAGCGTGCGCAAGCCAACGCGGTCAGCTTCGGCCTCATTGGCGCGGCTATAGCGTAATTGAGCATCCTGAGCGAGACCTTGGGCGGTTGTCATGGCCGCGAGACCTGCGTCTGAGCCCACGGTCGCCGCCAGCAGCACGCCGGCCAGTAGCGCTGCCAGCTGCATTGGTCCCTGCTCCTGAGCCTGCTCCATCCTTCGCGAGAAATGGCGCTGACTGATGTGCGCAATTTCATGAGCCATTACTGTGGCAAATTCGTCTTCCGTGACGGCATAGTTGAAGAGGCCGTTATGCACCCCTATGACGCCCCCGGGTACTGCAAACGCGTTGATGGTGGGGTTGTCGACGATAACGAGCTCAATACGGCGATCCTGAAGCTCACTGTGTTGTACCAGTTCGAAAACCAGGTTCTCCAGATAGCCATACAGCAGTGGATCGGTTACCAGGGGTGCCTGCCCCCTAAAACTCCTTAACCACATGCGGCCCAATTCGTACTCGTAGTCAGCGGAAAATAGACTGGTGCTGGATTCCCCCAGATTGGGAATCTTAAGATCTTCGTTGGCTGCGGTTGCAGCATTAAAACCCGGGAGGCACAACAACAGCGCCAGCGTGGCGTATCGACAACAGTTAACAATCCAGGGTGTCATGCGCGCACTCTAGCTCACTTGTGAGGTGACTTGTTGATTATCAGGAACGTACAACTGCATGCTCATTGCCGTTATTATGGCAAAGAAAAGATATACTGCGCTTTCCTGATCACGCGTGTGAGCGCCATGCAAGATTCATCCGTGCCGATCGAGTCCGTTGATGCTCGAGGCGAACGCTGCCCCATGCCGCTGTTAATGGCTAAGCGCGCATTGCGCGGTATACCTTCTGGGGCATCTTTAGAAGTATTGTCTACGGATGTGGGGTCAGAGCGCGATTTCGAGAGTTTTGCGCGCCTCGCAGGTCATACAGTGACCTGCGATCATTTGCCGAATGAGGTGATAAGACTCACCATTACCAAGGCCTGATGTGAGGATTTGACGCAACGTGAAAGAAGTTCTAGTACGTTGGTACCACCGCTATTTGAGCGAGGAAGAGGCGGTCATTTTGCTGGTGATCCTCGCACTTGCGTTTACCATCATGCTGGTCTTTGGGGACGTGTTAGCGCCAGTGCTGGTGGCGGTGATCTTGGCCTATTTGATGCAGGGGGTTGCGAATTTTCTTAGCCACAGGGATTTGCCCTCTGAAGTTGGTGTGGCGGCTTCCACTTTTCTGTTTCTCGGTGGTTTTTTCGCTTTTCTTTTCGGTTTGGCGCCTCTCGTATGGCGCCAATCTGTGGCACTGCTGCGGGAAGCGCCTGCCATGATCGAGGCGGGTCGTAAGGTTCTGGTAACGCTGCCTGAGGAGTACCCGGTATTCTTCACCCAACAGCAGGTTAACGAGCTGACAGGCGCTATTCAGACGGAGATGGCGATAATCGGACAGGCATTGGTGACCAAGGGCCTGAGCTCTATTCCCAGTGTCTTGGCAACGATCGTGTATTTGATCCTGATTCCCTTGATGGTGTTTTTCTTCCTTAAGGACCGGGAACAACTGGTCACTTGGTTTGTGGGGTTTCTACCCGAGAAAAGGCCACTTCTCGATCGTATCTGGGGTGAGTTGAGCCAACAGTTTGCCAACTATGCGAGAGGTAAAGGCATCGAGGTGCTGATTATCGGCCTGGCTTCGTATTTTGTGTTCGCTCTGTTCTCGCTCAGTTACGCCGCTTTGCTGGGACTATTGGTGGGGTTGTCGGTCATCGTGCCCTACATTGGCGCGGCGCTGGTGACTTTGCCCGTTGTGGTTGTGGCTTACTTCCAATTCGGTGTCACTCCCGATTTCTATTGGGTGATTGGGGCGTATCTTGTTATTCAGGTGCTTGATGGCAATGTGTTGGTTCCGCTGTTGTTTTCAGAGGCCGTTAACCTCCACCCGGTGGCGATTGTGATAGCCGTGCTTTTTTTCGGCGGTATCTGGGGGCTGTGGGGTGTCTTTTTCGCTATTCCCTTGGCGACGATGGTCAATGCATTGCTTTCCGCCTGGCCCGCACGGGATGCTTGGTCTGCCGAGTAGCATGGTAAGCGGCGCTGCCGACGGCGCCATACAATCTGACAAACGGAGTGGATTGATTGATGATAAATAGAGCGCTCAACATGTGCAGCATTGAGCGCAGAGCCCTTCTGACTGCTGCGCTCACTTGTCTCAGCCGGACAGCGCTGGTATCTCTGCTGCTGTTCGGGATCGCCGCTTGCGATCCGCCGGAGCAAGCCGATGAGGCCGCCGTCTCTGATACGCCGGTAGTCACGAGTCCAAATGACCAAAGACGTTATGACCTGATTCTGCTGGAAAACGGATTGGAGGTCGTACTGGTAAGTGATCCCACTGTCGAAAAATCAGCTGCTGCACTCAGTGTTGGTCTGGGTGCTGCTTCTGATCCGACGGACTATCCTGGGATGGCGCATTATCTGGAACACATGCTCTTTATGGGGTCAGCCCAATACCCCGAGCCAGACGGTTTTATGGCCTTCACCTCAGAACATGGCGGGATGTCCAATGCGTATACCGGATTGGACATTACCAACTACATGATGCTCGTCGAAAACGACGTCTTTCCCGAGGCCTTGGATCGTTTCTCCAGTTTCTTCACCGACCCGCTTCTCGATCCCACGTATATCGACAAAGAAAAGAATGCCGTTAATGCAGAGTGGTCCATGCGCAGGGAGCAGGATTTCCGCATTGCCTATCGGCTGGCGCGGAAACTGTTGGGAGATCATCCTGCTAACCGTTTTCAGATAGGTAATCTTGAATCATTGGCCGATAAAACCGAGGGCGGCCTTCACGCGGCGACGGTGGCTTTTTTCGAGCAGTACTACAGCGCTAATCTAATGAAAGCTTCCCTGATCAGTGACCGATCGATCGCTGAACTTCGCGCGCTGGCTGAGACGTACTTTGCCGATATTCCCAATAAGCAGATTCCGAAACCTGACATCACGGCGCCGCTCAATTTTGCAGAGGTAGGGTCCAAGCGAGTGCGGTATGTGCCCAAAGATGACACGCGCGAGCTGCGCCTGGATTTTATTATCGATAACAATAATGATCGCTACGACACGAAACCCAGTGAGTACCTATCTTATATTCTAGGCTCGGAAATGCCGGGCACCCCTGCGGTAAAGCTTAGAGAACTGGGTTGGGCCAGCGCGCTGGGAGTCAGTGCCGATCCCTCACGTTATGGCAACTATGGTTTGTTTACGCTCTCGGTCAACTTGACCCCCGAGGGTTTGGCGCATCGCGAGGACATTACCAGCATGTTGCTCGGTTATATTGAGATGTTGCGCGAAAAGGGGGTGGATGACCGATATGCCGATGAGTTTGGGACTGCGCTTGCCAATCGATTTCGCTTTCTAGAAAAAATGGATGATTTTAGCTACGCGCATGAACTGACCCGAGCAATGCAGACCTATCCTGCGCAGTATGCGATTTCAGCACCTTACCGGTTTACCGCCTTTGATAAAGAGGCAGTGGCGGCTGTTCTTGCTCAACTCATTCCCGAGCGTTTACATGTCTGGGAGATAGATCAACAGCAGACTGCTACCGAGTCACTATATTTTTATGACGGACAGTATGCGGTTGAGGAACTAGTGCTGCCTGACGCCTCAGCCTTGCGGGACGGGGTGGCGGCTTATGAACTGTCTTTACCCGCCGAAAATCGTTTACTGCCAGAGCAATTCGCTATCGTCGAAACCAGCCAGCATCCTGAGCAGGTCATGGCCGCGTCAGATATCAGCGTATGGCTTCAGGGGAGCGAGGCCTTTGCAGATCTACCTCGGGGTTACACCCAGGTTTACCTTAATACGCCCTATCGTCAACAAAGCGTTGATGCCGCTGTGATGCTGGTGCTGTGGACCGATCTCTACAACCTGGCCCAAACGGCGCTCATTAATGAAGCAGGCATCGCAGGTATGGGCCTTAGCCTCGCTCTGGATGAGGGGCTCCGGCTAACGCTTTCGGGCTTTACCGACAAGCAGCCAGAGTTACTCTCTGCTGCGCTGGCAGGCCTGCGTGTTAGTCCGGATGAGCAGAGCCTTCAACAGGCAATCGATCGTTTGGTGAGGGGATT